>NZ_JAOWFM010000055.1:163576-471857 GCF_030333655.1 Citrobacter sp. CK180
AGGCAGACGGAATAAGGCGAATAAACCGCGCAGCGGCGATTTTCCTTGCCGGAGAGCCAGGGTTGCAAGGGAGGCGGCGGCGAGCCTCCCTTGCACGTTCACAGGTGACGAGGCTCCAGATAAATGCTGAACCTAAAGTGAACGGAACAATATTTCAGAGTGAAATAATCTCCTCATAGAAAACATCCGCTACCATATGATTTTCGTATACCTTCCCCCTTTGACCGCCCAACTATTGATCCAGAACACGTCAAAAGTATGATGAATCTTTAGAATCGTCATACTCATTTAGTCGTACCTCTTTTTAATCGGGGCCACCATTTTGTCCAGACTACGCCGCACACTTTTTGCGCTGCTGGCCTGTGCGTCATTCCTCGCGCATGCCGCCGCACCTGACGAGATCACCACCGCATGGCCGGTAAACGTAGGGCCGCTAAACCCGCACCTTTATACGCCTAACCAGATGTTCGCCCAGAGCATGGTGTATGAACCGCTGGTGAAGTATCAGGCGGATGGTTCAGTAAAACCCTGGCTGGCAAAAAGCTGGACCCACTCGGCAGATGGCAAAACCTGGGTGTTTACGCTGCGCAATGACGTAACCTTCTCTAACGGCGAAGCATTTAACGCCCAGGCCGCAGCAGAGAACTTCCGCGCGGTGCTTGATAACCGCCAGCGCCATGCCTGGCTGGAGCTGACAAACCAAATCACCGACGTCAAAGCGCTGAGTAAAACCGAACTGCAAATCACCCTGAAAAGCGCCTATTATCCTTTCCTGCAAGAACTCGCCCTGCCGCGCCCTTTCCGCTTTATCGCCCCGTCCCAGTTTAAAAATAACGAAACGATGAACGGCATTAAAGCGCCTGTCGGAACCGGGCCGTGGGTTCTGAAAGCGTCGAAGCTCAACCAGTACGACGTGCTGGTACGCAATGACCACTACTGGGGCGAGAAACCCGCGATCCGCCAGATAACGATTAAAGTGATCCCGGACCCAACGACCCGCGCGGTAGCCTTTGAGACCGGCGATATTGACCTGCTGTATGGCAATGAAGGACTGCTGCCGCTCGATACCTTCGCCCGTTTCAGCCAGACGCCGGAATACCGTACCCAGCTTTCCGCGCCGGTTGAGACCGTCATGCTGGCGCTGAACTCCGCCAAAGCGCCAACCAACGAGCTGGCGGTGCGTGAAGCGCTGAACTATGCGGTAAATAAAAAATCGCTGATCGATAATGCCCTGTACGGCACCCAGCAGATCGCCGATACGCTGTTTGCCCCCTCCGTACCTTACGCCGACATTGGCCTGAAACCACGCCAGTACGATCCCCAACAGGCTAACGCGCTGCTGGAAAAAGCGGGCTGGACATTGCCCGCCGGGAAAACCATTCGTGAAAAAGCCGGTCAGCCGCTGCACGTTGAGCTGGCCTATATCGGCACCGACGCGCTGAGCAAATCGATGGCGGAAATCATCCAGGCCGATATGCGCAAAGTGGGCGTCGATGTGTCGCTGGTAGGCGAGGAAGAGAGCAGTATTTATGCCCGTATGCGCGATGGCCGTTTCGGGATGATTTTCTCCCGCACCTGGGGCGCGCCGTACGATCCGCATGCGTTTATGAGCTCGATGCGCGTACCGTCCCACGCCGATTATCAGGCGCAGCTTGGGCTGCCGGACAAAGCGCAAATTGATAAAGAAATTGGCGAGGTGCTCACCACCACCGATGAGGCGCAGCGTAAGTCTCTGTATCGCGACATCCTGACGCGTCTGCATAACGATGCGGTGTATCTGCCCATCAGCTATATGTCGATGATGGTGGTGGCGAAACCCGAGCTGGGGAAAATTCCTTATGCGCCCATCACCTCCGAGATCCCATTTGAACAAATCAACCCGGTGAAACCCTGATGCTGCGTTATATTGTGCGGCGCATTTTGCTGCTGATCCCGATGATTTTCGCCGCGTCGGTGATTATCTTTTTGATGCTGCGCATGGGCACCGGCGACCCGGCGCTCGACTATCTGCGGCTCTCTAACTTACCGCCAACGCCAGAGATGGTCGCCTCCACGCGGGTTATGCTGGGGTTGGATCAACCGCTGGTCGTACAGTACGGCTCCTGGCTGTGGAAAGCGCTGCATCTGGATTTTGGCATCTCTTTCGCCACTCAGCGCCCGGTGCTGGAGGACGTACTGAACTTTCTGCCCGCCACGCTACAGCTGGCGGGCGCGGCGCTGGTGCTGATCCTGCTCACGTCTGTACCGCTGGGGATCTGGGCGGCGCGCCATCGTGACCGTCTGCCGGACTTCATCGTGCGGCTGATCGCGTTTCTCGGCGTATCAATGCCCAACTTCTGGCTCGCCTTCCTGCTGGTGATGTTCTTCTCGGTGTATTTAAAGTGGCTACCGGCAATGGGCTACGGCGGCTGGCAGCACATCATTCTGCCTGCGGTGTCGATTGCGTTTATGTCGCTGGCGATTAACGCCCGCCTGCTGCGCGCCAGCATGCTGGAAGTCGCCGGTCAGCGCCACGTCACATGGGCGCGTCTGCGCGGCCTGAACGCGAACCAAACCGAGCGCCGCCATATTCTGCGTAACGCGTCGCTACCCATGATTACCGCCGTCGGGATGCACATTGGCGAACTGATTGGCGGCACGATGATTATCGAAAACATCTTCGCCTGGCCGGGCGTCGGGCGCTATGCGGTGTCAGCCATTTTTAACCGCGACTACCCGGTCATTCAGTGCTTTACGCTCATTATGGTGGTGGTTTTCGTGGTCTGTAACCTGATTGTTGACCTGCTGAACGCCGCGCTGGACCCGCGCATTCGTCGCCATGAAGGAGCGCATTCGTGAATTTTTTTCTCTCTGCACGCTGGCCGGTGCGCCTGGCGCTCCTCATTATCGCTTTGCTGGCGATCATCGCGCTCACCAGCCAGTGGTGGTTGCCGTACGATCCGCAGGCGATTGATTTACCGTCACGTTTACTGTCGCCGGACAGCCAGCACTGGCTGGGCACCGACCATCTGGGGCGCGATATTTTCTCCCGCCTGCTGGCGGCAACCCGCGTCTCGCTCGGTTCCGTAATCGCCTGTTTGTTGCTGGTGTTAGCGCTGGGGCTGATCGTCGGCGGCAGCGCCGGACTGATGGGCGGTCGCGTCGATCAGTTCACCATGCGCGTCGCGGATATCTTTATGACGTTCCCGACCTCCATCCTCTCTTTTTTCCTCGTGGGCGTGTTGGGGACGGGGTTGACCAACGTCATCATCGCAATCGCCCTGTCGCACTGGGCCTGGTATGCGCGGATGGTGCGCAGCCTGGTGATCTCCCTGCGCCAGCGTGAATTTGTGCTCGCCTCGCGCCTTTCCGGCGCCGGGCATGTGCGCGTGTTTATCGACCACCTGGCCGGGGCGGTGATCCCCTCCCTGCTCGTGCTGGCGACGCTGGATATCGGCCATATGATGCTGCACGTCGCCGGGATGTCATTCCTCGGCCTCGGCGTCACTGCGCCAACGCCGGAATGGGGCGTAATGATTAACGATGCGCGCCAGTATATCTGGACTCAGCCGCTACAGATGTTCTGGCCGGGACTGGCGCTGTTTATCAGCGTGATGGCCTTTAACATGGTGGGTGACGCCCTGCGCGATCACCTCGACCCTCATCTGGTGACGGAGCATGCCCACTGATGCCACAACAAATTGAATTACAAAACATTGTGTTGCAAGCAGACAGACCGTTGGTGCACGGCGTGTCGTTAGCGCTCAGGCGTGGGCGCGTACTGGCGCTGGTAGGCGGCAGCGGCAGCGGTAAATCGCTGACCTGCGCGGCGGCGCTGGGCATCCTGCCCGCAGGCGTGCGTCAGACAGCGGGCGCCATTCTGGCCGATGGTCAGCCGATTTCCCCCTGCAAGCTGCGTGGAATTAAGGTCGCGACCATCATGCAGAACCCGCGCAGCGCCTTTAATCCGCTGCACACGATGGCGGCCCACGCAAAAGAAACCTGCCTGGCGGCAGGTAAACCGGCGGATGACGCCACGCTTATCGCGGCACTGGAGGCGGTAGGTCTGGAAAATGCCGCGCGGGTACTGAAGCTTTACCCGTTCGAGATGAGCGGCGGCATGCTGCAACGCATGATGATTGCGATGGCGCTGCTGTGCGACGCGCCGTTCATCATCGCGGACGAACCAACAACCGACCTGGACGTGGTCGCCCAGGCACGAATCCTCGATCTCCTGGAAAGCATTATGCGCAGCCGCGCGCCCGGTATGCTGCTGGTCACTCATGATATGGGCGTCGTCGCGCGACTGGCGGACGATGTGGCAGTAATGGACAACGGCAAGATCGTAGAACTGGGTGACGTTGAAACGTTATTCCGCACCCCACAGCATAGCGTGACGCGTAATCTGGTTTCGGCGCATCTCGCGCTGTACGGTATGGAGTTAGCCTCATGACGTTACTGACGGTAAGCGGTATTTCCCATCAATACGCGCACGCTAACCTCAGCGGCAAACATCAGCATCACACGGTGCTGAAAGAGGTGTCATTAAGCCTGAAAAGCGGCGAAACCGTGGCGTTATTGGGGCGTAGCGGCTGCGGGAAAAGCACGCTTGCCCGCCTGCTGGTCGGGCTGGAATCGCCGACGCAGGGCCGCGTCTGCTGGCAGAACGAGCCGCTCTCCACGCTTAACCGGGCCAGACAAAAAGCGTTTCGCCGTGATATCCAGATGGTGTTTCAGGACTCAATCAGCGCGGTAAACCCGCGTAAAACCGTACGCGAGATCCTGCGTGAACCGATGCGCCATTTGCTGTCGCTTTCCAGAGCCGAGCAAATCGCGCGCGCCAGCGAGATGCTGCGGGCGGTGGATCTGGACGACACGCTTCTGGATAAACGTCCGCCACAGCTGAGCGGCGGGCAATTACAGCGCGTCTGCCTGGCGCGGGCGCTGGCGGTCGAACCCAAATTACTGATTCTGGATGAAGCGGTCTCCAACCTCGATCTGGTATTGCAGGCGGGCGTCATTCGTCTGCTCAAAAAGCTGCAACAGCAGTTCGGCACCGCCTGTCTGTTTATCACCCACGATTTACGTCTGGTGGAACGTTTTTGCCACCGGGTAATGGTGATGGATGAAGGGCAGATTGTTGAGACGCGAACCGTAGGTGACACATTAACCTTTTCCTCTGACGCCGGGCGTGTGTTACAAAATGCGGTACTTCCCGCATTTCCCGTGCGCCGTCGCGCGACAGAAAAGGTTTAATTCAGATGCAACGTGTCACTATTACTCTCGATGACGATTTACTCGAAACGCTGGATAGCCTGAGCCAGCGCCGGGGCTACAACAACCGCTCCGAAGCGATTCGTGACATTCTGCGCGGTGCGCTGGCGCAGGAGGCCACGCAGGAGCACGGCACCCAGGGCTTCGCGGTGCTCTCGTATGTTTATGAGCATGAGAAACGCGATTTAGCCAGCCGCATCGTTTCCACTCAGCATCATCACCATGATTTGTCGGTGGCGACGCTGCATGTACACATTAATCACGACGACTGTCTGGAGATCGCCGTACTGAAAGGCGATATGGGCGACGTTCAGCATTTTGCCGATGACGTCATCGCCCAGCGCGGCGTGCGCCACGGTCATTTGCAGTGTTTGCCGAAGGAAGAGTGATTGCCTGTTTCGTTGCCGGGGGCGCTTCGCTTGCCCGGCCTACGTCCGTTTCCGTTGGTAGTTCGTAGGCCGGATAAGGCGTAGCCGCCATCCGGCAATAATGTTTACGCCATCGTGCCAATCGTCTTTCTGAAACGCAGTAGCGCTATCAGGAAGAAAGCGCTGCCGATCGCCAGCAGCGTCAGAAACTGCGGCCAGACGATGCCAAACCCGGCGCCGCGATAAAGTATCGCCTGCGCGAGGCTGACAAAGTGAGTGGTCGGCATCGTCAGCATGATGTCCTGCACCATCTGCGGCATACTTTCACGCGGCGTGGAACCGCCGGAGAGCATCTGCAACGGCAGCAGCACCAGAATCATCAGCAGCCCCAGTTGCGGCATCGAACGCGCCAGGGTGCCCATAAAAATGCCGATAGACGTGGTGGCGAACAGGCTTAACGCGACACCCAGCATAAACAGCGGAATGGAGCCCTCAATCGGCACGCCGAGTGCCCCCTTTACCATCAGCATCAGCGACAGCCCGGAAACCACCAGCACCACCAGCCCCATCGACCAGACCTTCGCCATCATGATCTCAAACGGGGTGATCGGCATCACCAGCAGGTGTTCAATCGTCCCGTGCTCCCGCTCGCGGATTAGCGCCGAGCCGGTCAGCACAATCGCCAGCATGGTGATGTTATTAATAATCGCCATTACGCCGCCGAACCATGCCGGGTCCAGATTCGGGTTGAAGCGCATCCGGGTTTCCAGCGAGACCAGCGGCTCGCTATTGTCGCGATAACGCGCCACAAAGCTGTTCACCTCGCCGCTGATGATGTTCTGGATATAGCTGTTGCCGGTAAACGCCTGACTCATGCGCGTCGCATCGACGTTCACCTGAATATCCGGCTGCCGCCCCGCCAGCACATCCCGTTGGAAATTGGGCGGAATATTGACGGCAAAGGTGTAACGTCCGTCATCCAGTCCGGCGTCCATCTCATCGGCGGTGATCATCTCCGGCGGTAGGAACCACGGGCGATAGAAGCTGTTCACAATGCGATTCGACAGCTGAGACTGGTCCATATCGGCAATCGCGATTGGCGCAAGGTGCAGCGAGCCCGGCAGAACGGTGGCGGAGGAGTACACCGAAATCGTGAAGGCAAAGACAATCAGCGTCAGCATTGCCTTATCCCCCAGCAGGCTGCGTAACTCTTTGATGCCGAGGTTATAAATATTGCGTAATCGGCGCATCACCCCTCCTGTTTTTTCAGCAGCAATACGCTCAGGCCAATCACCAGCGGAATGGCGATCGCCAACGGCACGAACAGCGGCCAGAGATCCATCAGATCCAGCGCTTTCGAGAACGTACCGCGCGCGATCGTCAGAAAATGGCTGGTCGGGTAGATCTCGCCGATCCATCTCCCCGGCCCTTCCAGCGACGCCACCGGGTCGATCATCCCGGAGAACTGGGTCGCCGGGATCAGCGTAATGATCGAGGTACCGAAAATTGCGGCGATCTGGCTTTTCATAAACGTCGAAATCAGCAGCCCCATTCCGGTGGCGATGGTGACGTAGAGCAGCGCCGCCAGGGTGAGCGTCAGGAAGCTGCCCTTATGCGGCACGCCAAAAACGAACACCGACAGCGCGCAGAGCAACAGGAAGTTCAGCATCCCCAGCGCGATGTACGGCAACTGTTTACCGAGTAAAAATTCGCTGCGGGTGGTCGGCGTCACATACAAGTTGATAATCGATCCCAGCTCTTTTTCACGCACCACGCTCAGGGCGCTGAGCATCGACGGGATCATCATCAACAGCAGCGGAATCACCGCCGGCACAATCGCTGGCAGGCTTTTCACATCCGGGTTGTAGCGATAGCGCGTTTCAATGGTCATCAGCCCGCCCTGGCTGCTGGCATTCGGCTGACGGCTCGCCACATCCTGTAGCCAGCTCTGGTGCATCGCCTGTACGTATCCCCTCACCGTTTCCGCGCGACTGGGCATTGCGCCATCCACCCACACGCCAATCTGCACCGGCGTGCCGCGGGCGATATCCCGTCCAAAATTGGGCGGAAGTTCTATCGCGACCGCCACCTCGCCCGAGCGCATACGCCGGTCAAGATCGTCATAGCTGGTAAGCGGCGGCTGCTCGATAAAATAGCGAGACCCCGCCAGGTTCAACGACCAGGCCTGGCTGCTGACGGTCCGATCGCGATCGAGCACGGCAAAGCGCAGGTTTTCCACATCCATGCTGATACCGTAGCCCATGATCAGCATCAAAATGACCGTCCCCAGCAAGGCCAGCGTTGACCGCACCGGATCGCGGCGCAGCTCCAGCGCTTCACGGCGGCTGTAGCTGAACAGGCGTCGCAGACTAAAGCCCTGGCGCGGCGGTTTACTCGTTTTATGCGCGTCTGGCGCGTCCGTTGTCGGCAGCGGTGATACTGGCGCTGGCCCTGCGGCTTCCTGTAACCAGGAGATAAACGCCTCTTCAAGACTGGCTGCGCCCCGCCGCTCTACCAGTTCCTGCGGCGTGCCGCTGGCAAGCACCTTTCCGGCGTGCATCAGCGACATGCGGTCACAGCGTTCCGCTTCGTTCATAAAGTGGGTGGAGATAAAAATGGTCACCTTATCCTGGCGCGACAGATCCACCATCAACTGCCAGAACATATCCCTGGCGACCGGGTCCACGCCGGAGGTCGGCTCATCCAGAATCAGCATTTCCGGGCGATGGATCACCGCCACCGCCAGCGACAAACGCTGGCGAATACCGAGCGGCAGCGCCTCCGGCAGCATATCTTCGACGTCAGAGAGCATAAAACGCTCGCTCATCTGCGCTACGCGCTGCGGAATCTCTGCGTCCGGGATGTGGAACAGGCGGGCATGTAGCTCCAGGTTTTGCCGCACGGTCAGCTCGCTGTAGAGTGAAAACGCCTGCGACATGTAACCCACCCGGCGGCGGGTTTCGATATCCTTCGGGTCAACCGCTTGCCCGAACAGCCAGGCTTCCCCTTCGCTGGCAGGCAGCAGCCCGGTGAGCATTTTCATAGTGGTGGACTTGCCGCAGCCGTTCGAGCCCAGAAAACCAAAAATCTCTCCGCGCGGGATGCGGAAATTGACGTGATCGACGGCGACGAAATTGCCAAACCGCATGGTCAGATCTTTCGCCTCAATGGCGATCTCTTCCTGCGTCGCATCATAAGGCGGGATAACAACGGGTTTGTGCGCCTGGCGCTGCGCCTCTGGCAACAGGGCGATAAACGCCTGCTCCAGCGTGGCGCTGCCGGTTTTGTCCCGCAGTTCTTGCGCACTGCCCGTCGCCATCACTTCACCCGCGTTCATCGCCACCAGCCAGTCGAAACGCTCGGCTTCTTCCATATAGGCCGTGGCGACCAGCACGCTCATGTTAGTCTGGCGCTGACGAATGCTGTCGATCAACGCCCAGAACTGGGCGCGGGAAAGCGGGTCGACCCCGGTGGTAGGCTCATCAAGAATCAGCAGTTCCGGGTCATGGATCAGCGCGCAGCACAGCCCCAGTTTTTGTTTCATGCCGCCCGAGAGCTTCCCCGCCGGGCGATCGCGAAACGGCGCCAGCCCGGTGCTGTTCAGCAGATCGGTAATTCGCGCTTCACGCTCCGCTTTATCATGCCCGAAGAGACGCGCGAAGAAATCGACGTTCTCATACACCGACAGCGTATGGTAGAGGTTCTTTCCCAGCCCCTGCGGCATCCAGGCTATCCGTGGGCAGACATCGCGGCGGTGCGTCGCGTCGCGCATGTCGCCGCCCAGCACCCGCACATTGCCCTGCTCGATAACGCGCGCGCCGGAGATAAGTGATAGCAGGCTCGACTTACCGACGCCGTCCGGGCCAATCAGCCCCACCATACAGCGAGCGGGGATATCCAGCGTGATGTTGTTCAGCGCCACCGTTGCCCCGTAATGCTGACTCACGCCGTCAAGGTGCGCCACGGGAGGAATGGGAAGACGCGCCAGGTTCGTCATTGCGGCAGCCTCACCGCCAGATCGTCAGGCCAGGGACGCTGTTCATCCAGCCGTACCCATGCCATACCCGGCAAACCGGTTTTAACGTATTCCAGATGCTGCTGTAACAGCGCTGGCGGGATACGCGCCTTCACGCGGAACATCAGCTTCAGCCGTTCATCGCTGGTTTCGACGGTTTTCGGCGTGAACTGCGCGACGCTGGCGACAAAACTGATGGTGGCCGGAATGCGCAGGCTGGGCGCGGCATCCAGCACCAGGCGCGCTTCTCCGCCAATTTTCAGCAGGCCGGCCTGCTCGGTCGGCAGGAAGAAGGTCATGTAGACATCGCTGAGATCGACCATATTCAGCACCCGGCCACCCGCAGACAGCACCTCTCCCGGTTCGGCAACGCGGTACTGGACGCGGCCATCTCGCGGCGCTTTTAATTCACTGTCATCGATGTCCGCCACAATGCGTCGTTCGGTAGCCTGCGCCGCGTCTACGCGGGTCTGCGCCTGAATAATGCTGGTGCGGGCCGCTTCAATCGCCGCTTTCGTCGCAGAGACCTGGGCTTTGGCGGATTCCAGCGCGGCGCGAGCGCTTTCGGCAGCGGCGCGATCGTCATCCAGCTGTTGAGCGGAAACCGCACCACGCTGCGACAGCGAGCGGGAACGCACATGACGTTTGGAGACCGAATCCAGCTCGGCTTCACGCTGCTTCACCACCGACTGGGCGGCGCGCGTTTCGCTCTGGCGTTGCTCCAGCAGGGCGCGCGCGGCGGCAACCGCGCTTTCAGCCTCTTTGATTTGCGCGATGGCTTCCAGCCGCTGTTCCTGCAACACGCGGGTGTCCATCTTCGCCAGCACCTCGCCCTGGCGCACAAACTGCCCTTCCGACACCAGAATGGTGTCAATTCGACCGGCGATTTTGGTGGCAATATCGACTTCTGTTGCCTCAATTCTGCCGTTGCTGGCGGCAAAGCCATCCGGTACGCCAGCAGGACGTAGCATCCACCACGCTACGGCTGCTATTGCCACCAGGATGCCAACACTCCACCACACCAGATGACGCTTTATTTTGTCCATATCCGACCCGCCGTGATCCCTGTTAGCCAACAATGCGTGTCACAACACCCCCGAACACATGTTCAGCGGGATATTCCATCCGGGATAAGAAGGAAAAAAAGAAAATGGCCAGACGGCATGCAGGCGTCAGCGCGGCGCTCGCCGTAAAGGAAAGTGAATGACGGAAATGCTCGAAAAACGGGTACTAATGTTGTCATCATCAGCGTTCCTGGCCGTAAATGAAACACGCATACTCATATGTACTATCAATGAAATACTAACACCAATACCCGTGATGTCTATTCACTTCATTCTTTAATGGGTTTCGCTGGCTTTTATTGGCAGAGAGACGATGTGGTATATCAACCGTTGATAAACCATCTAAATTATAAACATTGTGAATGGTTAACATTCTCTATACTGGCGGCTCATTTTATCGATCTCGTTATGGCGAGGCTCCTGCACAAATATAAGTTACCGCCCTGCTGGTATCGAGAGAGACCACTCAGGGAAATACAGGCATCCATCGAATCAAGGTGTTGCCAAGGTAACTTCTGACGGCGTAAACACCGGACAGATACGTTGTGCAGTGCTAAAACCAGGACGTAGGGATCTGCCTGTGCTCATCCTGTCTTGTTCGCCCCTATGAGAGCTTTTTATAGGGAATTACATCAATGTCATCCATCCACGTTTGCAACGCACATCACCCGGCTCCGGCTTTTGACGGCGATGCTATCGCGCAATATATGCGTACCGATTTTATTACGCTGCCGGATCATCTCAGCGTTCATGAGGCGCGTGAATTCTTTGTGTCGCAACTCACCTCAGATGATATTCCCGGCCAGGTGTTTGTGGTTGCGGAAAAACAGCTGTGCGGGGTTTTATCCATCAAGAAACTTTTGCAGGCAAGCGACACGGCGCAATCTATCCGCGCCTTAATGGACAGTTGCCTGTTTCGCGTCAAACCCGACGACGAACGTCCACACATCATTGCCGAGCTGACCGAACGCCAGCTCGATCTGGTGCCGGTCGTCGATAAAGGCGAGCTGGTCGGCTGCCTGATGGAAAAAGAGATTGCCCATCTTCTGGAAGATGACGTCACTGAAGACGTGCAGCGCCAGGGGGCGACGCTGCCGCTGGAGAAACCGTATCTGGACATCAGCCCGTGGACGCTGTGGAAGAAACGTTCTGTGTGGCTACTGTTGCTGTTTGTGGCGGAAGCCTATACCAGTAGCGTACTGCAACATTTCGAAGAGGCGCTGGAGTCAGCGATTGCGCTGGCCTTCTTCATCCCCCTGCTGATTGGCACCGGCGGCAACAGCGGCACGCAAATAACCTCTACGCTGGTGCGCGCAATGGCACTGGGCGAAGTGCGGCTGCGCGACATGGGGCGGGTCATTCGCAAAGAGGCGTCGACCTCGCTGCTGATCGCCATAACGCTGGGCCTGGCGGGTTGTCTGCGCGCCTGGATGATGGGTATCGGCGTGGAAATCACGCTGATCGTCAGCCTGACGCTGGTATGCATTACGCTGTGGAGCGCGGTGGTGTCATCGGTGATCCCGATGGTGCTCAAGCGCATCGGCATCGACCCTGCGGTGGTCTCTGCGCCGTTTATCGCCACGCTGATCGACGGCACCGGACTGATTATCTACTTTAAAATCGCCCAGTATTTTCTTGGCCTGAACTGACAACTGCGCCCGACCGCTCTCTGGTCGGGCAAACCCGTTATCCTTCGCTCAGCGCCTGCGCGCATGCCCACGCGCTCGACCAGGCCCACTGGAAGTTATAGCCCCCCAGCCAACCGGTGACATCCATCACCTCGCCGATAAAATAAAGTCCCGGCACTTTTCGGGCCTCCATCGTGCGCGAAGAAAGTTCATCGGTGTTCACGCCGCCAAGCGTCACTTCCGCCGTGCGATAGCCTTCCGTACCATTAGGCTGTACGCGCCATTCGGTCAGCGTTTCAATCAGCGCTTGCTGCTCGCGTGCGTTCAACTGTTTCAGGGAAACATCCGGGATCTGCCCAAGCTGCTGTAAACATTCCACCAGGCGCTTCGGCAACTGCATCGCCAGCGTATTTTTCAGGCTTTGATTCGGGTGCGCGCAACGTTGTTCATTGAGGAAATCATCAGGATCGACCTCCGGCAGCAAATTGATGCTGACAAATTCGCCGGGCTGCCAGAAACTCGAAATCTGTAAAACCGCCGGGCCTGACAGCCCACGGTGGGTAAAGAGCAGATTTTCACGGAATACCGTACCGTCCTGCGCCGCGATCACCGCAGGCACCGAAACGCCGGATAACACCTGAAGCTGCTCCAGCAGCGGTTTATGCAACGTGAAGGGCACCAGCCCGGCGCGGGTCGGCAGGACATCCAGACCAAACTGTTCGGCAATTTTATAACCCAACGGCGACGCGCCCAGACCGGGCATGGAGAGACCGCCCGTGGCGATCACCACTTTTTTCGCCGCGACCGTCATGCCGTTCAGTTCCAGGGTAAACCCTTCGTCATCACGCGCAATGCTGAGCACTTCGCTGCGCAGGCGCATCGTCACGTTGCCCTTTGCGCATTCCGCCACCAGCATATCGACAATTTGCTGCGCAGAGTCGTCGCAGAACAGCTGGCCGAGCGTTTTTTCATGCCAGGCGATGCCGTGTTTGCCCACCAGATCGATAAAGTCCCACTGGGTGTAACGCGCCAGCGCCGATTTGCAGAAATGGGGGTTCTGGCTCAGATAGGCAGCAGGTTCGACATACAGATTCGTGAAGTTGCAGCGCCCGCCGCCGGACATCAGGATCTTACGCCCCGGTTTTTTACCATTATCGATGAGCAGCACGCGGCGACCCGCCTGACCGGCCTGCGCCGCACAGAACATACCCGCCGCGCCAGCGCCTATAATAACGGCATCAAACCTTTCCACTTTGCGATCCTCTCTGAAAACAGGGCGTGAATTGTAAAGATTCCTCAGTGGTCGCACCAGCGACAAAATCAATGGATATGAGTATTTAATTGAATTCTATAAGATAATTCTTTAGTGGCATGACATTAAGCAGGCGTTATATCAAAAAAAGTCTATATTTCACTTTGCCCGCGCCGCGAAAGTCACTGATAATGCGCCGCGTTCATGTCCTCAAAATGGCGTAACGTCCTATGCTACATTTGTTTGCTGGCCTGGATTTACATACCGGGCTTTTATTATTGCTTGCTCTGGCTTTTGTGCTGTTCTACGAAGCGATTAACGGCTTCCATGATACAGCCAACGCAGTGGCAACCGTGATTTATACCCGTGCGATGCGTTCGCAACTGGCGGTTGTTATGGCTGCGGTCTTTAACTTCTTTGGCGTTCTACTGGGCGGTCTGAGTGTAGCCTATGCCATCGTGCATATGTTGCCTACGGATTTGCTGCTTAACATGGGTTCCGCACATGGCCTCGCTATGGTGTTCTCTATGTTGCTGGCGGCCATTATCTGGAACCTCGGTACATGGTACTTTGGTCTGCCTGCCTCCAGTTCCCATACGCTGATTGGCGCCATCATTGGTATCGGTTTAACCAATGCAATGATGACCGGCACTTCAGTGGTGGATGCGCTAAATATACCTAAAGTTATCAATATCTTTGGGTCACTGATTGTCTCCCCTATCGTAGGCCTGGTGTTTGCTGGCGGTCTGATCTTTTTGCTGCGTCGCTACTGGAGCGGCACTAAAAAGCGCGCACGTATCCACCTGACCCCTGCTGAACGTGAAAAGAAAGACGGTAAGAAAAAGCCGCCATTCTGGACGCGTATCGCACTTATCCTCTCGGCTATCGGCGTGGCGTTCTCTCATGGCGCTAACGATGGTCAGAAAGGCATTGGTCTGGTCATGCTGGTTCTGATTGGCGTGGCGCCTGCGGGCTTCGTCGTCAATATGAACGCATCCGGCTATGAAATTACCCGTACCCGCGACGCCATCAACAACGTCGAAACGTACTTCCAGCAGCACCCTGATCTGCTGAAAAAAGTCACCGGCGTGGATCAACTGATTCCCGCACCGGAACCGGGCGCGACAGAACCCGCAGAGTTCCACTGCCACCCGGCGAATACCATCAATGCGCTTGATCGCGCGAAAGGTATGCTGGCGAATCTGGAAAGCTACGACACGTTAAGCGTTGACCAGCGTAGCCAGCTGCGTCGCATTATGCTGTGCATCTCCGACACGACCGATAAAGTCGTGAAGCTGCCTGGCGTAAGCAATGACGACCAGCGTCTGCTGAAAAAACTGAAAACCGATATGCTGAGCACCATTGAGTACGCGCCGATCTGGATAATCATGGCCGTCGCGCTGGCGCTGGGTATTGGCACCATGATCGGCTGGCGCCGCGTGGCGACCACCATCGGTGAGAAGATTGGTAAGAAAGGCATGACCTATGCGCAAGGGATGTCGGCGCAGATGACGGCCGCAGTCTCTATCGGTCTCGCCAGCTACACCGGTATGCCGGTATCCACCACGCACGTCCTTTCTTCCTCCGTCGCGGGGACAATGGTTGTGGACGGTGGCGGTCTACAGCGCAAAACGGTCACCAGCATTCTGATGGCCTGGGTGTTTACCCTGCCAGCGGCGATTATTCTGTCCGGCGTGCTGTACTGGATCTCGCTGAAGATTATCTAAGCGCGACCGTGCCGGATGGCGGCGATGCCTTATCCGGCCTACAAAAACGCAGCACGTAGGCCTTAAAGCGACGCGCCATCAGGCAAAGGAATACAGAATCAACCGTATTGAGCGGGTCAGGAAACTGACCCGCTTTTTTTGCTCAGTGCCAAATCAACAGCGCAACCATACTGATCAGCACCAGACCGCATAATGCGCTGGTGAGGATGAACTGGCCGCGAACGCGTTCACAACGGCGGATGAATTCATCATCGTGGTGATCGCGATAACGTTGCGCGTAGATATACCACACCAGACGCATCTGTTTGTTGGGTTGACCATGTGAGGTAAAGAAGCCACCTCCATCCACATATTGGTAGAGCAATGGATCGCAACCACGCAGTACCACTAACAGCGCGCGTAACGATGAGAAATAGCGCGCCATATTAACAATGCAAACGACACATAAAGCCCAGAATAATGCGACGGTGCTTATCATACCTCCTCCCCGGCGACCCGCCCACGGAGCTCCTCTCCGGGACTACCGCTCCCCCGATACTCAGCCAGACAGTTCAGTGAAAGAGTCCTGCTAAACCGTTCACGCCAGTGCCCTGCATCCGAACGGCTCTATTAAATAGTGTAGGAGATCAGTTAATTTTTTTGCCAGAAGGTTAACCGCTATCAATGCAATTAACTGAAAATTTTGTTTAACTGATTGGCAAGCAAGGCGGATTGACGGATTATCCAGGTCGCTATAATGTAAGGATAGTCTTTACATTCACTTCTCGGCTGGGCTAGCCCCGCGCTGTAGTTCGCAGGACGCGGGTGACGCGGCGGCACAAGAAACGCTAGCTGGCTAGTCATCGACAACTTATGGAAGGAGTAACACTATGGCTTACAAACACATTCTCATCGCGGTTGACCTTTCCCCGGAAAGTAAAGTTCTGGTAGAAAAAGCGGTTTCAATGGCGCGTCCTTACAACGCGAAAGTCTCTCTTATCCACGTTGATGTCAATTACTCTGACCTGTACACCGGCCTGATCGACGTGAATCTGGGCGATATGCAAAAACGCATCTCTGAAGAAACACACCATGCGCTGACCGAACTTTCCACCAATGCCGGTTATCCTATCACCGAAACCCTGAGCGGCAGCGGCGATCTGGGTCAGGTACTGGTTGACGCGATCAAAAAATACGATATGGATCTGGTCGTTTGCGGTCATCATCAGGACTTCTGGAGCAAACTGATGTCTTCAGCACGCCAGCTGATTAATACCGTGCATGTCGACATGCTGATTGTTCCGCTGCGCGACGAAGAAGAGTAAGTTCTGTTGTGCCGGATGGCGGCTGACGCCTTATCCGGCCAGGCATTCATCAGCCCGATATACACAGCGCCCGCCAATGCGGGCGTTTTTGTTTATGCCTTCCCTCGAACACATTCCAGTACAACATTCCAGACCACAAATCATAATTAGTGTGATCAACTAATTAGATCGAAAACCATCTCTATAATAATCTATTCATTCGGTTAATGACCGCAGTCTATAACAGAGTCAGACTTTTTCGGCGCGTTTTGGCATACGCGTTCATACTTTTCGGGATGGCATTGAAAGGCGAAGGAATATGAATACAACTGCACCTACGGGCTTGCTACAGCAACCCCGTCCGTTCTTCATGATCTTTTTTGTAGAATTATGGGAGCGATTCGGCTATTACGGCGTCCAGGGCATCCTGGCGGTTTTCTTTGTTAAACAGCTTGGCTTCTCTCAGGAACAGGCATTTATCACCTTTGGCGCATTTGCCGCACTGGTGTACGGCCTGATATCCATTGGCGGCTACGTTGGCGATCACCTGCTGGGAACTAAGCGTACCCTGGTACTGGGGGCGATTGTCCTGGCGATCGGCTACTTCATGACCGGGTTATCGTTACTGAAACCGAACCTGATTTTTATCGCGCTGGGGACGATTGCCGTCGGTAACGGGCTGTTTAAAGCCAACCCTGCGAGCCTGCTGTCCAAGTGTTACCTGCCCAAAGACCCCCGTCTGGACGGCGCGTTCACCCTGTTTTATATGTCGATTAACATCGGGTCGCTGCTGTCGCTCTCCCTCGCCCCGGTCATCGCCGACAAATTCGGCTATGCCGTTACCTATAACCTGTGCGGCGCCGGGCTGATTGTCGCGCTTCTGGTCTACTTCGCCTGTCGCGGCATGGTGAAAGATATCGGTTCAGAGCCAGACCATAAGCCGCTGAGCTTCCGTAATCTGCTCGCCGTACTGATCGGCACCGTCGCCATGATTTTCCTCTGCGCCTGGCTGATGCATAACGTAAAAATCGCCAACCTGGTGCTGATCGTCCTGTCGATTGTGGTCATCATTTTCTTCTTCCGTGAAGCGTTTCGTCTGGATAAAACCGGACGCAACAAAATGTTCGTCGCTTTTATCCTGATGCTTGAAGCGGTGCTGTTTTATATTCTGTACGCACAGATGCCTACATCGCTGAATTTCTTCGCAATCAATAACGTACATCACGATATTCTCGGTTTTACCATTAACCCGGTCAGCTTCCAGGCGCTGAACCCATTCTGGGTGGTGGTTGCCAGTCCGGTACTGGCGGCGATTTATACGCGTCTGGGGAGCAAAGGCAAAGATCTGACCATGCCGATGAAGTTTACGCTGGGCATGTTCCTCTGTTCGCTGGGCTTTCTGACCGCCGCCGCCGCAGGCATGTGGTTCGCCGATGCGCAGGGGCTGACTTCACCGTGGTTTATCGTGCTGGTGTACCTGTTCCAGAGTCTGGGTGAGTTGCTGATTAGCGCCCTGGGGCTGGCGATGGTTGCTGCGCTGGTGCCCCAGCACCTGATGGGCTTTATTCTCGGGATGTGGTTCCTGACGCAGGCGGCGGCTTTCCTGCTGGGCGGCTATGTCGCAACCTTCACCGCCGTACCGGAAAACATCACCGACCCGCTCCAGACGCTGCCTATCTACACCGGCGTGTTCAGCAAAATAGGCCTCGTCACACTGGCGGTCACCGTTGTGATGGCGATTATGGTGCCGTGGTTGAACCGGATGATTAATACGCCGGATAGCAGTAAATAAGCGTCAACTTTTAGTTCTGACCGCGAGTAACATCGCGGTTTTTTTATCTGTTAACTCTTACAATGTAAGAGTATAATTTGAACAAACAGGTCATCATGGACGGACATGACCATGAACTACATTGAATTTATTGAGACTTCTGTCTTTGCCCGCCAGCGGGAAGCTCTGCTCACCGAGGATGAATATCGCGCATTTCAGGAAATGCTCATTATAAACCCGCTGGAAGGTGATTTAATTCAGGGTACAGGTGGTTGCAGGAAAGTTCGTTTTGCTCCAGCAAGCCACTGTAAGGGAAAAAGCGGCGGGATTCGTAGTATTTACTATTTTCAAAATAGCGAAGGGCGTATCTGGCTTTTCATGGCTTACCCTAAGAACAAAAAGGATAGTCTGAGCGGCGAAGAAAAAAACGCCCTCAAATCCATCATTCACCAACTAAAAGAGGGCCTCGTTATGAACGATTTCTTTAAAGATCTGATGGAATCTGCAAGCGAGGCCGTTGAAATCAGCCAGGGTCGCAAACCTGCTGCCCGAATCACCCGATATGAACTTCCAGATGTCAAAGCTATCAGGAAGAAAGCCAATATGAAGCAGAATGAGTTTGCACAGGCAATAGGCGTCTCATCTTCCCTGATTCAGGCCTGGGAGCAGAAGAGGCGTATCCCTACCGGAACTTATCTTAAGGTTCTTCGGGTGATAGAGCGTAATCCAGAGATGGTTAATCTTTTCAAAACAGTCTAATCGCAACATAGTCCGATAAGCACAGCGCTATCGGACATAGCCGCATCCGGCCTGCGTTCGGGCATTTACCCTTTACGCGCGTCAATCCATTCCTGCACTTCAACCACAAAGGTCTCTGGCGCTTTGCGGTACATCTTACGCGCCAGATCGAGAATGGTATGCTGCCCTAACGCTTCTTCCATACGCTGCTGCGCCATGTCCATTACCGAGCGCACGCCGCAGATACCTTCACAGGCCCACGCCGGAGGCTGCTCATCAAAAACAGCCAGACGCTGGCGAATTTCACGGCATTCAAAGATGCGCTTGTCACCGTCAATGGCGTTGACCACATCCAGCACCGTGATGTGTTCGGCAGGCCTGGCGAGCTGAAAACCACCGCCTTTGCCTTCGATGCTGCGCACCAGGCCCGCTTTCGACAGACGGGTAAAAATCTTGGCCAGATAGTCGTAGGGCACGCTTTGCAGGTCAGCAATTTCGCGAACGCTCATATCGCGGGCGTCGCCTTTGCTGTCCACCATACACATCAGGCTATGGATGCCGTACTCAACCCCGGAACTGTAGAATGCCATGCTCTTATCTCAGCCAAAATAATTCTGAGTTATTGTAGCTTTTTCGACAGACGCTTGCCAGACAGAGAACCATAGCACATTAGAAATTAAAATTTAATTCATTATTTATCATAATGATAACCACCAGATCTGGATCATTTTCCACCGGTTCGCACAAATGACATTGCATTCATTAACTACGACTAATAAAATCCGAGTAAATAACTTCATCGTTAACATTGAGTGCAACCTAAATGCGTAAACAAATTCTGATCGTTGGTGCAGGTTTTTCCGGGATGTGGGCCGCGCTGAGCGCCGCCCGTCTGGCAGATAAACACCAGAATGACACAATTGATATCACCGTTATCGCCCCACAACCCGAACTTCGCGTACGCCCTCGCTTTTATGAAAATGCCGTCCAGACGCTGGTCGCTCCCCTGCAACCGCTGTTCGACGAAACCGGCGTCAACTTCCTGCGCGGGACGGTTGCGCAGATCCTTCCCGACTCAAAAGAGGTGAGCTGGGCGGATGCCTCTGGCAAAACGCACTTGCATCGCTACGACCGTTTGATTCTGGCAAGCGGCAGCCACGTTAACCGTTCACTCGTAACGGGCGCAGATGCGCATGCGTTCGATCTGGATCAACTGGAAAGCGCCGCCGTACTGGAGCAGCACCTGAAGGATCTGGCGAACAAAGAAGAAAGCGCCGCGCGCAATACCGTTGTTGTTTGCGGCGGCGGCTTTACCGGGATCGAGATGGCGCTGGAGTTGCCTGGCCGTTTGCGTGATATTCTCGGCGCTGATGCTAAGACCAGAGTAGTCGTAGTTGAACGCGGCCCGCAGCCTGGCGCTCGCTACAGCGAAGAACTGCGCAACGTGATTATCGAAGCGTCGGCAGAGCTGGGCGTGGAGTGGCTGGTGAATACGGAAGTGGAAAGCGTGGACGCAACGGGCATCACGCTGAAAGACGGGCAAACCATCGCGTCGCAAACCGTCATCTGGACCGTCGGCGTTCAGGCGAACGATCTGACCGGGCAGATTGACGCTCCGCGCGACCGTCAGGGGCGTTTACATGTGAACGCTCAGCTTCAGGTGGTGGGTCACGATGACATTTATGCCACTGGCGATGTGGCGTACGCCGCAACCGATGACAAAGGCAATCATGCGTTAATGACCTGCCAGCACGCTATTCTGCTGGGCAAGTTTGCCGGGAATAACGCGGCCGCAGACCTGCTGGAGGTCACTCCTCTGCCGTATCGTCAGGAAAACTATGTCACCTGTCTGGATCTTGGCGCATGGGGCGCGGTCTACACCGAAGGCTGGGATCAGCAGGTAAAACTGACGCGTGCGGAAGCGAAAAAACTCAAGCTGTCGATTGTCAGCGAGCTGATCTATCCACCGAAGGCCGACAGAGCCGTGGCGTTTGAGATTGCCGATCCGCTGGCGCCGTTTGTTTAGTCAGCCTTGCCGGATGGCGGCGTACCCTGCACTGAACCGTAGGCCCGATAAGCGAAGCGCCATCGGGCAATTCGTTACTCCACCAACGCCGTACCGGCATAAATATCAAACCGGTGGCCTTTAGTGACAACCGCGTTCGGCGTGGCGACATCCGCTAACGGTGGCGCGTAATCCGGGCGCTTCACCACGACCCGTTTGGTCGCCAGCTGGCGCGCTGGCGCCAGCAAACCATCGGCATCAAGATCCGGCCCGACCAGCGACTGAAACACCCGCATCTCTTTTTTCACCAATGCGCTTTTCTGCTTATGCGGGAACATCGGATCGAGATAAACCACCTGCGGGCGCGGCGTGATATCCGTCAGCGCCGTCAGGCTGGAGGCATGGATCAACTGCAAGCGCTCCTGCAACCACGGGCCGATTTCCGGGTCAGCATACCCGCGCGCCAGACCGTCATCCAGCAACGCCGCGACCACCGGGTTGCGCTCCAGCATGCGCACTCGACACCCCACGGAAGCCAGCACAAAAGCATCGCGCCCCAGTCCCGCCGTCGCATCGACCACATCCGGCAGGTAATCGCCTTTAATGCCGACCGCTTTCGCGACCGCTTCGCCACGACCGCCGCCGAACTTGCGGCGATGGGCCATCGCCCCGCCGACAAAATCGACAAAGATGCCGCCAAGCTTCGGCTCATCGCGCTTACGCAGCTCCAGATGCGCAGTCGTCAGCACCAGCGCCATCGGGTTGTTTTCGTCATGCTCTAACCCCCAGCGGGCGGCAAGAACAGATAAGGCGCCGTCTCCGGCGCCTGTTTCATCAACTAAGCAGATCTTCACGTACGCTATCAGCCTTTAATGCCGTAGTGCGTCAGCATCGCGTCCAGCTGCGGTTCACGGCCACGGAAGCGCTTGAACAGCTCCATCGGCTCTTCCGAACCGCCGCGAGTCAGGATGTTGTCGAGGAACGACTGCCCGGTATCGCGGTTGAAAATGCCTTCTTCCTCAAAGCGCGAGAAGGCATCCGCCGCCAGTACATCGGCCCACAGATAGCTGTAGTAACCTGCCGCATACCCCCCAGCGAAAATATGGCTGAAGGCGTGCGGGAAGCGACCCCATGACGGCCCCGGCACCACGGCGACCTGTTTTTTGATCTCAGAAAGCGTCTCCAGAATTTTCGCCCCTTGTTCCGGGTTAAATTCCGCATGCAGACGGAAGTCGAACAGGCCAAACTCCAGCTGACGCAGAATAAATAGCGCCGCCTGGTAGTTCTTCGCCGCCAGCATTTTATCCAGCAGTTCCTTCGGCAGCGGTTCGCCGGTCTCGTAGTGACCGGAGATAAACGCCAGCGCGTCCGGCTCCCAGCACCAGTTTTCCATAAACTGGCTCGGCAGTTCGACCGCATCCCACGGCACACCACTGATGCCGGAAACGCCCGCCGTTTCGATGCGGGTCAGCATGTGGTGCAGACCGTGGCCGAACTCGTGGAACAGGGTGATCACTTCATCATGCGTGAACAGCGCCGGTTTACCGTTAACCGGACGGTTAAAGTTACAGGTCAGGTAGGCGACCGGTTTTTGCAGCGAGCCATCGGCTTTGCGCATCTGGCCGACGCAGTCATCCATCCACGCCCCGCCACGCTTGTGCTCACGCGCATACAGATCAAGGTAGAAACTGCCGCGCAGTTCGTTGTTTTCGTCATACAGCTCGAAGAAGCGCACGTCGGGATGCCAGACATCCACATCGTTACGCTCTCTGGCCGTAACGCCGTAAATGCGTTGTACCACTTCAAACAGGCCGTTCACGGCTTTGTTTTCCGGGAAGTACGGGCGCAGTTGCTCATCGCTGATGCTGTAAAGGTGCTGCTTCTGTTTCTCGCTGTAGTACGCGATATCCCACGGTTGCAGTTCATCGACGCCGAACGTCGCTTTCGCGAAGGCGCGCAGTTGCGCCAGCTCTTTCTCGCCCTGCGGACGCGCGCGTTTCGCCAGATCGGTTAAGAAATCCAGCACCTGCTGCGGGTTTTCCGCCATTTTGGTGGCGAGCGATTTAAAGGCATAGCTGTCGAAACCCAGCAACTGCGCCAGTTCATGACGCAGCGCGAGGATCTCTTCCATCACCGGGCTGTTGTCCCATTTACCCGCGTTCGGCCCCTGATCGGAGGCGCGCGTCACATAGGCGCGATACATCTCTTCACGCAATGCCGGGTTGTCGCAGTAGGTCATCACCGGCAGATAGCTTGGAATATCCAGCGTCAGCAGCCAGCCTTCCTGCTCTTTCGCTTCCGCCTGCGCTTTCGCGGCGGCCAGAGCGCTTTCCGGCATGCCCGCCAGTTCCGCGTCGTCAGTCACTAACTTCGTCCAGCCCATCGTAGCGTCGAGCACGTTGTTGCTGTACTGGTTACCCAGCTCGGACAGGCGAGTGGCGATTTCACCATAGCGCTGCTGTTTTTCCTTCGGCAGACCAATACCGGAAAGCTCAAAATCGCGCAGCGCGTTATCAACCGCTTTTTTCTGCGCGACGTTCAGGGTCGCGTAATGGTCGCCATCGCGCAGGTCGCGGTACGCATTGTACAGACCCTCGTGCTGACCAACCCAGGTGCTGTATTCAGACAGCAGCGGCAGCGTCTGCTCATAGGCTTCGCGCAGTTCCGGGCTGTTTTTAACGGAATTCAGATGGCTGACCGGAGAGAAAATGCGCCCCAGCACGTCGTCCACTTCCGCCAGCGGCTGGCAGAGATTTTCCCAGGTGTACGGCGCGCCCTGCGCCACTACCCGCTCCACGTTTTCACGGCAGTCATTCAGCGCCTTTGTCACGGCAGGCACCACATGCTCAGGCTGGATTTGGGAAAACGGCGGTAGCGAGAAAGGCGTCAGTAATGGATTGGTCATAAGCGCTGTCCTGTTGAATAAGGTGAATGAAGCGCGCATCCGGCGCTGTGCATATTTGTTTCAGATGGGGGTAAGTGTAGTGAATTTCAATGGCGAGCGTAGCGGAAAAATACCCGGTAGCGCTGCGCTTACCGGCCTACGGGTAATCTGCCCTTTTCTGCTGTAAACTGTGACAAATCGTCTATTTCAGCGGAATTTAATTACCCATGCTCAGTTATCGCCACAGCTTTCACGCTGGCAACCACGCCGACGTCCTCAAACACACTGTTCAGAGCCTGATTATCGAGTCGCTCAAAGAGAAAGAGAAACCGTTTCTTTATCTGGACACGCACGCTGGCGCTGGCCGTTATCAGCTGAGCGGCGAACACGCCGAACGCACCGGTGAATATATGGAAGGGATCGCCCGCATCTGGCAGCAGGACGATTTACCGGTCGAGCTGGAGCCTTATATCGGCGTGGTAGAGCACTTTAACCGTAACGGGCAACTGCGTTACTACCCGGGTTCCCCGCTCATCGCCCGCCAGTTGCTGCGTGAGCAGGACAGCCTACAACTGACGGAGCTGCATTCAAGCGATTTTCCGCTACTGCGTTCTGAGTTTCAAAAAGACAGCCGCGCCCGCGTGGAGCGTGCCGACGGCTATATGCAGTTGAAGTCCAAACTGCCGCCGGTTACACGTCGCGGCCTGATCCTCATCGACCCGCCTTACGAAATGAAAACCGATTATCAGGCGGTCGTCAGCGGCATCAGCGAAGGGTATAAGCGCTTTGCCACCGGCACCTATGCGCTGTGGTATCCGGTGGTGTTACGCCAGCAAATTAAACGCATGATTCACGACCTGGAAGACACCGGAATCCGCAAAATCCTGCAAATTGAGCTGGCAGTACGCCCGGACAGCGACCAGCGCGGCATGACCGCCTCTGGCATGATCGTCATTAACCCACCGTGGAAGCTGGAACAGCAGATGAACAACGTGCTGCCGTGGCTGCACAGCAAGCTGGTTCCGGCGGGCACCGGGCACGCTTCCGTCAGCTGGATCGTGCCAGAGTAATCACAGCCATCGGTGGAACCTTTTAATTCCAGGTATACAATCGCGAATATTTTGGCGAATGGCATTGCACTCATTCGCCCTACAATGAACATGAAGGAGCGGTCATGACCAAACACTATGATTACATCGCGATCGGCGGCGGAAGCGGCGGCATTGCCTCGATTAACCGTGCCGCTATGTACGGTCAGAAATGTGCGTTGATTGAAGCCAAAGAGCTGGGCGGCACCTGCGTCAACGTCGGTTGCGTCCCTAAAAAAGTGATGTGGCATGCCGCGCAGATTCGCGAAGCGATCCATATGTACGGCCCGGACTACGGCTTTGACACCACCATCAACGCGTTCAACTGGGACACGCTGATTGCCAGCCGCACGGCCTATATCGACCGCATTCACACCTCGTACGACAACGTGCTGGGTAAAAATAACGTGGATGTGATCAAAGGCTTCGCCCGCTTCGTGGATGCCAGAACCCTTGAAGTGAATGGGGAAACGATCACCGCCGATCACATTCTGATCGCCACCGGCGGTCGCCCGAGCCATCCGTCCATTCCGGGTACGGAATACGGTATCGACTCCGACGGTTTCTTTGCGCTACCTGCGCTGCCGGAGCGCGTTGCGGTGGTCGGCGCGGGTTACATCGCCGTAGAACTGGCTGGCGTGATTAACGGCCTGGGCGCCCAAACGCACCTGTTCGTGCGTAAACACGCGCCGCTGCGCAGCTTTGACCCGATGATCACCGAAACGCTGGTTGAAGTGATGAACACGGAAGGCCCGACCCTTCACACCCACGCGATCCCGAAAGCGGTGGTGAAAAACGCCGACGGCAGCCTGACCCTGCAACTGGAAGACGGTCGCAGCGAAACGGTGGATTGCCTGATTTGGGCGATTGGCCGCGAACCGGCAACCGACAACGTTAACCTTGCCGCCACCGGCGTGAAAACCAACGAAAAAGGGTACATCGTCGTCGATAAATTCCAGAATACCAGCGTGGAAGGTATTTATGCGGTGGGCGATAACACCGGTGCGGTTGAGCTGACGCCAGTCGCCGTGGCGGCGGGTCGTCGTCTCTCCGAACGTTTGTTCAACAACAAGCCGAACGAGCATCTGGACTACAGCAATATTCCGACCGTGGTCTTTAGCCACCCGCCGATTGGCACCGTGGGCCTGACCGAACCACAGGCGCGCGAACAGTACGGCGACGACCAGGTGAAAGTGTACAAATCATCGTTCACAGCCATGTACACTGCGGTGACCTCTCACCGTCAGCCCTGCCGCATGAAGCTGGTGTGCGTCGGCGAAGACGAGAAGATTGTCGGTATTCACGGCATCGGCTTCGGGATGGATGAAATGTTGCAGGGCTTCGCGGTCGCGCTGAAAATGGGCGCCACCAAGAAAGACTTCGACAACACCGTGGCGATTCACCCAACGGCGGCGGAAGAGTTCGTGACAATGCGTTAATCGTCGATAAGCGCCGGATGGTGTGATGATCCTGTCGGCCGATTAAGGCGTTTACGTCGCCATCTGGCGCCATGCCCGATGGCGCTATGCTTATCGGGCCTACGCGTGCGGTTTTCGTAGGCCCGATAAAACCTCAGCCGTCATCCGGCATTCTTTTATTTTCCTTGCATATACGGCGTATACACCCCGTTCAGGCTTTCCAGGAATGCGACGATATCATCAATATCTTTCTGCGGAATCTCTTTCCCCACCTGATAACGCAACATCAGTTTCACCGCTCCGTCGAGGGTTGGCACATCCCCCCGGTGGAAATACGGCGCGGTCAGCGCAACGTTACGTAATCCTGGCACTTTCTGACGCAATTTATCGCGAACTTCATTGGTGACGTTCATACGTCCAATGTCCGCTGCGGTAATTTCGCCGAAATTAAAGTCTTTCTTCAGACCCAACGGCTCGAAGGAACGCCCACCGAGAATAATACCGCCGTGACAGGTCGCACATTTATTCTCTTTGAACAGCTCATAGCCATGTTTCTGCTGCGCCGTCAGCGCATTTTCATCCCCTCGTAACCACTTATCGAAAGGCGAATTTGGCGTAATCAGCGTCTTCTCAAACTCGGCAATGGCATCCGTAATCGCTTCTCCGCTGAAGCCCTGCGGATATATTGCCGTGAACTGCTGTTTTAGCACCGGATCTTTATCGAGTTTCCCAATGATTTCATCCCAGGATTTAGAGGCCATTTCAATCGGGTTTAACGGCGGCCCACCAGCCTGCGCCTGCAACGTCGGCGCGCGACCATCCCAGAATTGCTCAACGTTAAAGATCGAGTTGAACACCGTTGGCGCGTTGATTGGCCCTACCGCGCCGCCCACGCCGATGGAGGTTTTCCTGCCATCTACACCGCCCGCGTTCAGCGCATGGCAATGCGCGCAGGAGATGGTGCTGTCACCCGATAAACGGGCATCGTGGTAGAGGGTAAAACCCAGTGCGACTTTTTGATCGTCAACCGGCAGTTTTTCGGGGACAGGCTGAACCGGCTCATTACGGTGCGCCGCCGCCGTATCCGCGCTGGCGTAGTAACGCTCGCGCTGTTTAGCGATCCAGCCGAGAATCTCCTCCCGCTCCGTATCACTGACCTTACCGGCCCAGTGCAGCGCGGTATAGCGCGTTGGCGGCATTGTTTCGTACTGCATCACCCATTCAATCTTATTCAGATCGCTTTGCGTGACGGGTTTATCCGCGACCAACGCGGCGCGTACTGCTTCAAGGTTGAAAGATTTATAGCCCAGTTGAATGTCATAATTCATCAACTGCTTAGCAACGGGAAAAGAGGAATAAAAAGGCAGTTCAGCAGAGGGGGTATGACAATAATCGCATCCCTTTTCCCGTAAAAAACCCAGGATTTTATTATTGTCTTCCAGCGTTGAGGCTTGCACATCAGCTTCTTTACTACGTTGATTATCGTGATACCAAACGTAACCAGATAATCCTAAATAACAAATCGCAATGCCTGCTATGGCTATCGCGGTAAGACGGGTAATGATTTTCATTATTTTACCCTCACTATAGTGAGATATTATGGCCCAGAAGATGAACATAAATCAGGCGTATGTCTTTATTAGACATAGCCATCATAGGAAATACAGGCGAAGGGTTTTTGATAAGTATCAAGCAATTACATGGGGATAAACTATCGATAAGATAGCTTTTCCCTATTATAAGCAGGGTCTTTCGGCGTCGGTATTCATAACTCGTTGCAATCGAATGTTCTGAAAGTGAAAATCTTCCTGTTACGGCTATTCCATATTTTTTATATTATTATCAGTAATCTATATTTAAAGACTCTTTTTCACGCATTAACAAAGCGTGATCTATCGCACAGTTTGCACCTCATATACCGAAGCGAATGTCTACGCTTAATAGACAGCCGGGCAACACCCGTATCATTTACGACGCAATCCGGAGGTCCTTCTCATTATGCTCAACCAGAAATTACACCCCGCCCCATCCGACGAATTAACGATCGAAATCGATCTGCTTTATGAAACGGATCCGTGCGAGTTAAAGCTGGATGAAATGATCGAGGCAGAACCGGAACCTGAGATGATTGAGGGGCTACCCGCCTCCGACGCCCTTACCCCAGCCGATCGCTATCTTGAGCTGTTCGAGCATGTGCAATCATCCCGGCTTTTTGCCGACAGTAAAACTTTCCCCGACTGCGCGCCAAAAATGGACCCGCTGGATATTCTGATCCGCTACCGTAAGGTCAGACGACACCGCGACTTTGACCTGCTGCGCTTTGTTGAAAATCACTTCTGGCTACCGGAAACCTGGTCCAGCGAATATGTCTCCAACCCGGAAAATTCACTGAAAGAGCATATCGATCAGCTCTGGCCGGTGCTGACGCGTGAGCCGCAGGATCACATTCCCTGGTCCTCGCTGCTGGCGCTGCCGCAATCCTATATCGTGCCGGGCGGACGTTTTAGCGAAACCTACTACTGGGACTCCTATTTCACCATGCTGGGCCTGGCGGAAAGCGGCCGGGAAGACCTGCTGAAATGTATGGCGGACAACTTCGCGTGGATGATTGAGAATTACGGCCACATCCCCAACGGAAACCGCACATATTATTTGAGCCGCTCGCAGCCGCCGGTCTTTGCGCTGATGGTCGAACTGTTCGAAGAGGATGGCGTGCGCGGGGCGCGGCGCTATCTGGATCATCTGAAAATGGAGTACGCCTTCTGGATGGACGGCGCGGAATCTCTGGTGCTCAACCAGGCCTATCGCCATGTCATCAGAATGCCGGACGGTTCCCTGCTCAACCGCTACTGGGACGATCGCGACACCCCCCGCGACGAATCGTGGCTGGAGGATGTGGAAACCGCCAAACATTCGGGTCGCCCGGCTAATGAGGTATACCGGGATCTCCGTGCTGGCGCGGCCTCCGGTTGGGATTACTCATCACGCTGGCTGCGCGATGCAAGCCGGCTGGCCAGCATCCGCACAACCCAGTTCATCCCCATCGACCTGAACGCTTTCCTCTACAAACTGGAGAGCGCGATTGCCAACATTTCCGCCCTGAAAGGCGACCGTGAAACCGAAGCGGCATTTCGCCAGAAAGCCAGCGATCGCCGCGCCGCCGTAAACCGCTATCTGTGGGATGACGAGAATGGCTGCTATCGGGATTACGACTGGCGGCGCGAGCAAATGGCGCTCTTTTCCGCCGCCAGTATCGTGCCGCTGTATGTCGGCATGGCGACTCACGAGCAGGCAGACCGCCTCGCTAACGCCGTTCGCAGCCGTCTGCTGACACCTGGCGGGATCATGGCGACAGAGTATGAAACCGGCGAGCAATGGGATAAGCCTAACGGCTGGGCGCCGCTACAGTGGATGGCAATCCAGGGCTTCAAGCTGTACGGCGACGATATGCTGGGGGATGAAATTGCCCGCAACTGGTTAAAAACCGTCAATATTTTTTACCAGCAGCACCATAAACTGATCGAAAAGTACCATATTGCCTGCGGCACGCCGCGTGAAGGGGGCGGCGGGGAATATCCGTTGCAGGATGGGTTTGGCTGGACCAATGGCGTGGTTCGCCGTTTGATTGGTTTATACGGCGAACCATAGCGACGTTACCGAATCTCGTTATAAATGGCGGTCTGAATCTTTAACCATTTTTTGTTTTCCACGCTGGGCTCGGCCTGAACACGCAGCCGGGCCTGCTCCATATCATGCTGCTGGCGCATCACCACCGCCGGAACGGTACAAAAACTTTGCAGATACTTTTTATGCAGCGACGTCAGCGACGCTCCGTTCAGCATGGCGTGGCTCAGCGACGTCAGGAAGCGTCGGCAGGGTTTTACCTCATCCATCAGCGAAGGGTAGCGTAGCAGCAGTTGCAGCACATCGGCGTTGCCCGTCGAAAACGCCTGTTCGGTCCAGGCCAGCTGCCAGTTCATCCCGCCCTGTAAGAACAACGCCGTAACGCGCGTATCATTACGGTCGATCGCCGAGCGCATATTAAACGGGTCCCAGGTGATCCCCATGCGGCTCATGGTTTCCCGCGCGGAGGGCGCCTCAAGCCGGGCGTCATCCTGCATGACCTCGTCGCGTTGTACGGGCGCGGCAGAGGGAGGCGGCGAGCTGAACAACCAAAACGCCCCCACCAGAATCGCCAGCACCATTGCGCCAACCCCGCCCCACAACACCCCGGAAATCAGCTGCTCACGCTCTTCAGCCGTCCGCTGCTGTCGCTTGTGAGGCGGTTCAATACTCTCGCCAATTTCCTGGTTATCTCCCCCCGCCAGCGCGTCTTTTTCTCGCGCCTCCTCCCAGAATTTCTCCACCACGCCCTCATCGGACGCCATAAACGAAGCCGGATTTATGCGGGTGCGTTTTTCATTAAACGCCCGCTGTACCGAACGGGTGATCTGGCGGAACTGACAATCCAGTAGCGACAACTGCACGGAACTGAGCGGCTGCCCGGCGATGATGCCGTTACGCGCCTGACGGCAATCCTCAAGGAACATACGCAGGGTCGTACGCGGCTCAACAAACAGCGTCAGCGCAGACGCGTCTTTGAAAAATGCGGAATAGTGACGGGCAAACGACTTTTTATCGACCACCATCAATGCCAGCTCGCTAAACAGCATCGCGCTGAGCGCATCCTGTCCTTCGCTGAGTTTTAACCAGCGTCGCAGACGATCGGCGCCAAAATGCAGCTTCAGGTAGCTATTCAACTGATGACGATCCGGCCACACCTGCGAAATAAGCGCTTTCAGCGTGAGTTCAATCGCCCGCAGCTGACGCCGGGCCTGTATTTGCGCGTCCTGATTGCCTGCATCAATATCAGTCTGATAAGTGAGAAGCGGCTGCCGCTGGCGCAGTTGTTCCAGCGACGCCACAAAACGCAGGGCGGCAAGCAGTTGGTTTTCACTGACATCCTTCCCGCTGTCATATTGCGGAACATACTGCTGGAGATGTCGCAAATGCAGCATAAACTGGCTCAGTTGCGCATCGTTTATATGTAATTTTTTTGCCACCACGCTCCAGCCGCCTAAATTAAGGCGGGCTTGATCCAGTTGTTCCATAAACCAGCGCGGTTCTTTTCCTTCCGCAACATGTACGCCCAGCAGCAGCAGGATCTCCACTGACGCCTGACGGATGATGCCCAGACAGTGTTCAAAAGGCGAATGTATCGCCTGCGAAGCGTTATTCGTCATGATCGTCCCTAAAAAAGCCCCTCCATAAAGAAGGCTTTTAATATTATTTTAATTATCTGTTTTGATAGATATAACAGATTTTTTTGGCATTACAGTGACTATAACGCAAAGGTTGAGAAATTTATTGTGGGCGGCGAGGGAAATAAAGAGAAGTCGATGAACAGTCATCGCGAAATATTAAAATTAACGTCAGGAATAAAACAGCGTTCCTGAAATAAGTTTATCCTTAATCTAAATTAATGTTGCGGGTGTAAACCACCCGCTTAATATTATCATTCTGATTATAAGAACATGCCGCCCGACACTTCGATACGCTGCGCGGTCATCCAGCCCAGTTCATCGCTGAGCAACGCGGCGATGGCATCACCAATATCGTCCGGCAAACCAACCCGTCCCAGGGCGGTTTGTGACGCGATATACGCATTCAGTTGTTCATTGTCCCGCACATTGCCGCCGCCAAAATCAGTTTCAATGGCTCCCGGCGCAATAATGTTCACGCTAATGCCGCGCTCGCCCAGCTCTTTTGCCTGATAACGCGTCAGCACTTCCATCGCCCCCTTCATCGCGGCATAAGCGCTGTAGCCAGGCAACGCAAAACGGGCCAGCCCCGTTGACACATTGAGGATCCTGCCGCCATTCTTTAGCAGAGGTAACAGCCCCTGAGTCAGGAAAAACGGCCCTTTAAACTGAATGTTCAAAAGCTGGTCAAACTGCGCTTCAGTGAAGGTCGAATACGGCGCGTTGATGCCGATTCCGGCATTGTTCAATAAATAATCAAACGAATCACGTTGCCACTCCGTTTTCAGGGTTTCCCGCACCTTTTCAACAAACGCCGGGAATCCCGAAATATCCCCGACATTCAACTGCAATGCTGCGGCTTTCCCGCCTGATTGCGTAATTTCATGCACGACCTGCTGCGCCTCTTTTTCATTGCTGTTCCACGTCAGAATGATCCCGATTCCTCTGCTCGCCAGCTTAAGCGCCGCGTTTTTACCGAGCCCTCGGCTGCCGCCGGTCACTAATGCGATACGTTGCGTCATAAGAAACCTCATTTCAGGTGTTGTGAAGATTGAGAAAGAGCTTATTAGGTGTTAGAAAAACAATAAATGTAGCGAAATGCGCTTCACTGTTTCATTCAGAACAACACCGGGACCTCGCGATGGATAAAATTCACGCAATGCAGTTGTTCATTCGCGTCGCGGAACTGGAGAGTTTTTCCCGCGCCGCCGAAACATCAGGCCTTCCTAAAGGTAGCGTATCCCGCCAGATACAGGCGCTGGAAAACCACCTCGGCACGCAGTTGCTGCACCGCACCACCCGGCGGGTTCAGCTTACTCAGGACGGAATGGTGTATTACGAACGTGCGAAAGATCTGCTGACGAACCTGGACGAGCTGGACGGTTTGTTCCAGCACGACCCGGCCAGCATCAGCGGCAAGCTGCGGGTCGATATGCCGGTTGGGGTCGCCAAGAACCTGGTGATACCGCGCCTGCCCGCGTTTTTACAGCAGTATCCGGGTATTGAGCTGGAACTCAGCAGCAGCGATCGCCTGGTGGATTTGATACGGGAAGGGTTCGACTGCGTGGTGCGGGTCGGGGCGCTAAAAGATTCCGGGTTGATCGCCCGCCCGTTGGGAAAGCTGTCGGTCATTAACTGCGCCAGTCCGCAGTATCTGGCGCGTTTTGGCTACCCAGAAGGTCTGGACGATCTGGCCTCGCATGCGGTGGTTCATTATTCCGTCAATCTGGGCACGCGCCCGCAAGGCTTCGAAGTGGCAACGGCAAACGGCACGCAGTGGATTAAAACCGGCGGCATTCTGACGGTCAACAGCACCGAGACCTACCATGCCGCCTGCCTGGCGGGGCTAGGAATCATTCAGGTGCCGCGCATCGGCGTTCGTGAGGCATTGCGCGCCGGAACGCTCATCGAGATCCTGCCGCAGTATCGCGCTGACCCAATGCCGGTGTCCCTGCTCTACCCGCATCGCCGCAACCTCTCCCGCCGGGTACACCTGTTTATGGAGTGGCTGACCGGCGTAATGAAAGACTACGTGGACTGACACGCTATACTGTTCTGAGAGTTAACAAAAGAAGGACTATCGACCTGATGACGCAGGAAAAAGATGTAAAACGCCCTATTCAGGAACTCGACCATGCGCCGGTGCCCAAAGTGGAGACGCACGATCGTGACGAACCAGAAACAAACAACAAGGCCACCCAGGCGCTCAAAACGGTCTCCACGACGGCAGCGAGAATCCAGCGTCAGCCGGTGATTGCCCACCTGATCCGCGCCGCAGAGCGTTTTAACGATCGGCTGGGCAACCAGTTTGGCGCCGCTATCACCTATTTCTCGTTTCTGTCGATGATCCCTGTCCTGATGGTGTCGTTTGCCGCCGCCGGTTTTATTCTCGCGTCACATCCCACGCTATTAGAGGACATTTTCAATAAAATCCTGATGAACGTCAGCGATCCTACGCTGGCGTCCACGCTGAAAAGCACCATCAACACCGCCGTTCAGCAGCGAACCACCGTCGGCCTGGTGGGGCTGGGCATTGCGCTCTATTCCGGGATCAACTGGATGGGCAACCTGCGTGAAGCGATTCGCGCCCAGTCGCGGGACGTGTGGGAGCGCACCCCGCAGGATCAGGAAAAAATCTGGATAAAATACCTGCGCGATTTTGTCTCGCTGATTGGGCTGTTGGTTGCGCTGATTATCACGCTGTCCATTACCTCGATTGCCGGTTCTGCGCAGCAGATGATTATCTCCGCGCTGTATCTCGACAGCATTGAGTGGCTAAAACCCGCCTGGCGGTTGATTGGGCTGGCCATTTCGATTTTCGCCAACTACCTGCTGTTCTTCTGGATTTTCTGGCGGCTACCGCGCCACCGACCGCGCAAGAAGGCATTGATTCGCGGTACGTTTATCGCCGCGATCGGTTTTGAGGTGATCAAAATCATCATGACCTACACGCTGCCTTCCCTGGTGAAATCCCCGTCCGGCGCCGCATTCGGTTCCGTGCTTGGCCTGATGGCGTTCTTCTACTTCTTTGCCCGCCTGACGCTGTTTTGCGCGGCCTGGATAGCCACCGCCGAATACAAAGACGACCCGCGTATGCCAGGGAAAACCCACCGCTAGTTCATCATTTGATGCCGGATGGCGCGATGCTTATCCGGCCTACCGCCCGGCAGGTCGCTACGCCTTATACGGCACGCATTGCAGCATATAAATCCAGACCGTAACTTTTATTTAACCTAAAATCAGTTTTATCCTCTAAGTTTAAAATTGTGTGAAGCATTTCATAGACGTGAAATCGCAGGTCTAAACATTATCCCCTTTTTGACCATTATTTGAGCGAAATCCCGCTTTGTTACAGATTGAAATGTCGCTTTTGCTGTGCGTAATATGGCCGTTCGTTCGCCAAAAAATAAGAAAATACTATGCAAGCAACCGCCACCACACTCGACAACGAACAGGAACACGTTCCGGTAAACTCGCGCAATAAAGTCGTCGTTGCCTCCCTCATCGGCACCGCCATTGAGTTCTTCGACTTCTACATTTACGCGACTGCCGCAGTAATCGTGTTCCCCCATATTTTCTTCCCGCAGGGCGATCCGGCAGCGGCAACGCTTCAGTCCCTCGCCACCTTCGCCATCGCCTTTGTCGCGCGTCCAATTGGCTCTGCGCTATTCGGCCACTTCGGCGACCGCGTCGGGCGTAAAGTGACGCTGGTGGCGTCATTGCTGACGATGGGGATCTCCACCGTCGTGATCGGCCTGCTGCCGGGCTATGCCACCATTGGCATTTTCGCCCCGCTGCTGCTGGCGCTGGCGCGCTTTGGCCAGGGTCTGGGTCTCGGCGGAGAATGGGGCGGCGCGGCGCTGCTGGCGACCGAAAACGCCCCGCCGCGCAAGCGCGCGCTGTACGGCTCTTTCCCGCAGCTTGGCGCGCCTATCGGCTTCTTCTTCGCCAACGGCACGTTCCTGCTCCTCTCCTGGCTGCTGACCGATGAGCAGTTCATGACCTGGGGCTGGCGTTTACCGTTCATTTTCTCTGCGGTGCTGGTCATTATCGGCCTGTACGTCCGCGTCTCGCTGCATGAAACACCGGTATTCGCTAAGGTCGCCGCGGCGAAAAAGCAGGTAAAAATCCCGCTGGGCACCCTGCTGACCCGGCACGTACGCGTAACGGTACTCGGGACATTCATCATGCTGGCGACCTATACGCTGTTCTACATCATGACGGTCTATTCCATGACGTACAGTACCGCAGCCGCCCCTGCGGGGCTCGGTTTACCGCGTAACGAGGTGTTGTGGATGTTGATGCTGGCGGTGATCGGCTTTGGCGTGATGGTGCCGGTTGCGGGCCTGCTGGCAGACGCTTTTGGTCGCCGTAAGAGCATGGTCATTATCACGACAATGATCATTCTGTTCGCGCTGTTTGCCTTTAAACCGTTGCTCGGTTCCGGTAATCCGGCATTGATTCGTTTTCCTGCTGCTGGGGCTGAGTCTGATGGGGCTGACCTTCGGCCCGATGGGCGCGCTACTGCCGGAGCTGTTCCCGACAGAAGTTCGCTACACCGGCGCGTCCTTCTCGTATAACGTGTCGTCAATTCTTGGCGCGTCCGTAGCGCCGTATATTGCCGCATGGTTGCAGGGGAACTACGGTCTGGCGGCGGTCGGCACCTATCTGGCGTCAATGGCCGCCCTGACGCTGATTGCGCTGCTGTTGACCCACGAGACACGCCACCAATCGTTGTGATTTGACCGCCATCACCCGTAGGCCGGATAAGGTGTTTACACCGCCATCCGGCACTATCATCATTTCTTCATCTGCGACAAAATCATCCGACACTGATTCGCATCGCCTTCTGACGGGGAAATCAACGCCAGAAGCGCGGCGGCAGGCGTGACTAACGTCGCCAGCGCCGCAGCGACCGCGCCTCGCGCGATCAGCGGCCCGGCTTTCACCCCCGCCTGCGGGTTTTTAAACGACCCGCGCACATACAGCGGCGAACGCAGCGTAATAATGCGAATCCCTTTGCTCTCTGGATCGATGGTTAAATCCAGTTGCTCAGAGGTGAAACTCGCGGTTCCGGTGACGTTAACCAGCGCATTTTCCGTATCAAAAGCAAAGATTTGCGGGCGCGCAACGCCATTAACGATGTCAAGATTAGCCGCCGCGCAGTTGACCCGTACCTCATCGTCGCCAAATATCTGCCCGACAATAAAGTTGCCCACGTTCAGGCCGACAATCTCCATCAGGTTGCGGCTGATCACGCCATCGTTCATCAGCAGCTTCAGGTTGCCATTACTGTTACCTAACAGCGCCGCCACTGAATTGCCGCTTCCCCGGATATCCGCGTCACCGTTCATTTCGCCCAATGTTTTCTGCATCAGTTCGACATCCGGCATCAGCGCTTTCAGTTTAAGACGACGCGCCTGGATATTCGCCCTTCCCTGCATCGGCTTTTTATCCCCTTCCAGATGAATGCTGGAGACAATGCTGCCGCCTGCCAGGCCAAACTTCAGCGGCTGCAAACGTAAATCGGCATTTTTCAGGATGATATGGGTAGAGAGATCGCTGACCGGCAGGCTGCTGCCGTGCTCAATGCGCCCGCCCTTAAAGCGCACGTCGGCATCCATCACGTCCCATTTATCGGTTTCAAAGCGGTCATAAGGCAGCACTTTGTCGGCAGGCTGGATGCTCTTTTCGCCCTTGCTTTGCTCGGCGCGTTTCGACTGCTGCGCCCCCTTCCCGGAATCCACGCCGATCAGCGGCCCCAGGTCAGCCAGGCGAAGCTGGCGCGACTCCACATCCCCTTCCAGTTTGGGGCGCGGCTTGCCGGTAGTGTAAGCAAGAGAGCCGTGAATATCGCTGTCGCCGATGCGGCCATTAAAATTGCGGTAGTCAAAAACTGAGGATGTCTCCGTATCGATTTTCGCCACCAGGCGACCGTCCGTTTCAAACGGCGGCGTGTCCGGCAGCAGTACGCCGGTCAGGTCGTACAATTCGCCCAGCGAGTCGCCGGAAAACTTAAGCTGGAGATCGACGCCGCCCATGTTCAGCGGATCGTTGACCACCCCGGCAAAGGCCACGCGAGTATTGCCCGAGCGGAAATCAGCCTGCACCGGGAAAGGCGCGCCTTCGCTGCGTAACGCCAGCATACCGCCAATTTTGCCCGTGCCGGTCAGCGGTTCCCCGTTATAACGCCCCTGCGCCTTAAGGCCTAAAACATAATCCCCCACGTTGTTGTTGTCGTTGTTGCTTTTGGCTCCCGTGACTTCGCTAAAAGGCAGTGGTTTACCCAGCGGATCAACCAGGATCTCGATATCGGCTTTGCTGACCTTATCGTCAATGGCGATACGCCCCTGATCGAACAAAATCGTATCCAGACGGAACGACCAGGCGGACGGCTGCGCATTGGGATCGTTTTTCTCGTCAGCCGCAAGAGTGAAGGTCCAGTTATTATTTTTCTCCGAGAGGCGGATAAGGCGGGCGTCAGGCTTCACCAGTTTGATCCACGGCAGCCAGACGGTTTTGGTCAGCAACGCCAGTGGCGCCAACGTGGCTTCAACGCGCGGGAGATGCACCATCGTGACTTCGGGGATATCCGGCGGATTGCCGAGGATAATGTCTTCGGCATGAACGTGCGGCCAGGGCACCCAGCTTCGCCAGCCGGTTTCCTGTTTTTGTCGTTCCCACACCACGCCCAGATCGCCGCGAATGGCGAATGGCCGGTTGAGTTCTGTAGAGACTTTCTGGTTGATGGTCGGTTTGAGGCGATTCCAGTCAAATGTCGCAATCAGGACGATGAGTACGACGATCAACAACAACAAAGTCCCTGATATAGCAGCGGTTATTTTGCCTGCTTTCGTCATGTTTTACTTCCTCACTTCTTTCCTTGCCAGTCCTAAAGATAGTCCAGCAAACGGAAAAGAGAGGCAGGCTGCGTCCTGGAATACCGCGTGAAAGACGCGCCATTCCGGGAAACAGCGGGTATTACAGCATCAGGATCACCTGTTCAAGGTTCTCCAGCGGAACAGGACGCGACAGAAAATACCCCTGCGCCGCGAAAGCGGGCGAACGTTGTACATCGCGCCACTCTTCCAGCGTTTCCACGCCTTCGACGATAACGCCTCGGCAATAGCGGTTCATCAGTTGCAGCAGCAGCGTAAAGAGGTTTCGCCCTTCCGGCGTCTGGCGCAGCATCACAAACAAATCCCGCGCCACTTTGATGTAGTCGTAACGCACTTCGCTCAGGGCAGAGAAATTCGCCATGCCGGTGCCGAAATCATCCAGCCAGAGCGGGCCGAATTCACACATTGAGGCGAACGAAGAGTCTTTCGGTAAACGAATATGTTCCACCAGTTCGAATCGCAGCCAGGGCAGGCGCTCAATCGTTTTCAATACCTCTGGCTGCTGACGCATCGCGATCAGCGTCGGGCCATCGACATTGACCGAGGCCAGCAGGTCATGACGCATGAAAAAATCGGCTTTCTGCTCCAGAAACTGGAGCTGTTCTTTCACCACATCCACGCGGTGTCTTACCGCCAGTTCGGCAAAATAGCGATCCGGGGCAACGCGCCGGGAAGGGTTATCCGGGTGTACCACAACCGTCAGCAGTTCCACGGCCATCAATCGCCCGTTGGTCTGGTAGATTGGCTGATAAGTGTAAGCACGTTCGCACTGCAACCAAAAGCGCCGCTCCTGCAAGCTTTCAATGCTTGCCTCAGGAATGCTTAGCTGCTGGATAACCTGCTTTATCATCTCAGATGTCCTGTTAATGAGAGTGTGACTGCCCGGACTCGTCAAAGGTTATCGGCGCTCTGGCAAAGAACTTTATGTTCAGCGTCCCGCAAAATAGAAACAGCATGACAAAAATCAACACAGAATACGCGTTGGCTCAAAAAAATAATGGAACGATGTTTTAATATAGTTGACCGCTGAATACACCACAGCGCACACTAACGCTAATTTTTTTCAGAGCAGGTTCACGACTATGTCCAAAAAGATTGCCGTGATTGGCGAATGCATGATTGAGCTGTCACAGAAAGGCGCAGACGTTCAGCGCGGTTTCGGTGGCGACACGTTGAATACATCCGTTTACATCGCCCGTCAGGTCGATTCTGCGGCCTTGTCCGTACACTACGTGACGGCGCTGGGCACTGACAGCTTCAGCCAGCAAATGCTGGATTCATGGCAAGGCGAAAATGTCGATACCTCCCTCACTCAGCGCATGGAAAACCGTCTACCGGGCCTCTATTACATCGAGACGGACAGCACTGGCGAACGCACTTTCTATTACTGGCGCAACGAGGCGGCAGCGAAATTCTGGCTGGAGAGCGAGCAGTCTGCGGCAATCTGCGAAGAGCTGGCGACCTTCGACTACCTCTACCTGAGCGGGATCAGCCTTGCCATTTTAAGCCCGTCCAGCCGCGATAAATTACTGTCGCTGCTGCGCGAATGCCGCGCCAACGGCGGGAAAGTCATTTTTGACAACAACTATCGTCCGCGCCTGTGGGCAAGCAAAGAAGAGACGCAGCAGGTATATCAGCAGATGCTGGAATGCACGGATATCGCGTTCCTGACGCTGGATGATGAAGACGCGTTGTGGGGTGAAAAGCCGGTTGCCGAGGTCATTGCCCGCACGCACGACGCAGGCGTCCAGGAAGTGGTGGTGAAACGCGGCGCAGATTCCTGCCTGGTTTCCATCAAAGGCGAAGAGGTGATTGACGTTCCGGCGGTGAAATTGCCAAAAGAGAAAGTGATCGACACCACCGCAGCGGGAGACTCCTTTAGCGCCGGGTATCTGGCAATACGTTTAACCGGCGGCGACGCTGCCGGGGCCGCACAGCGCGGGCACCTGACCGCCAGCACGGTCATTCAGCATCGCGGGGCGATTATCCCGCGCGATGCAATGCCGCAATAACCGCACTGTAGGCCGGATAAGCGTAGCGCCATCAGGCATGACATTCTCACCGGATGGCGGCCGTGACCGCCTTATCCGGCCTACTGCTACTGCGCAGCCGGGATATCCGTGACTTCCGGGTGGACATCATCGGTTTCTGCGCTTGTTGCTGCTGCTGTCACTGGCGCCATGATTTGATCCCACGTTGCCTGTAGATCCTTCATATTCAGCTCCGGTTCGCCCTTCGGCTGAAGCAGAATCAACGCCATATCTTGCGATAGCTGCTGACGCAGGTTTTGATTCAACATCTCAACGGTCAGGTTATTCAGGAAGTTCTGCCGTAAACGCTGGTACTGTTCCGGGGCAATATCGACCACCTGATTTTGCAACGAGCGCATCCGTTGGCTGATCAAGATATCGGTATCGGTACGCGCATAAGTGGCGAACAGCTTCTGCAACTCCAGATTCTTCTGCGCCACCAGCGCGTTAAACTCCTCTTCCGGCAAGCCGTTATCACGGACTTTCGCCAGTTCACGCGCCACCAGCCCCAGGTTCAGATTCAGCTTATCGCCGGGGGATTCAACGTTGATCGCGCACTGCGCACGCAGGAACAGCACCCGGCAGTCAAAGCCGAGACCAATCTCTTTGGCATTGTTCTTGCTGAGCGCCTGCTGAACATGCCAGAACAGGGCTTCACGGGCTAAATCCGCCTGCCAGTAGCGCAGCAGCGCGGCAGACTCGCGAATGGGCTGCCACGGCGTATCCCACATGATGGAGAGACGATCCTGGCGCACGGCGTCAGTCATAATGCTGACCGCTTCGGCGCGCAGAGGGGAAAGCGTCGGCACCGGCGCAGGCGTTTCACGTTTGCCTTGCAACTCGCCGAAGGTTTTGTTGATCTGCTCAGAAACCGAACGCGCATCCACGTTGCCGACGATAATCAGCGTCATCGCGTCCGGGGTGTACCATTTCTGGTAAAACGCGTTAAGTTTCTCTACATCCACAGGCTGTTTCAGCGGCTCGGCCGGATCGTGTCCTAACAGCGCAGACCCTTTCAGACGATAGCGCCACCAGCCCTCTTTGGTGTCCATAGGCCAGGTGGTAACCATATCTTCACTATTGACTGCATGCGCAACCGTCTCTGGCGTGATGGACAGTTTGCCGGAGGTATGCGCCAGATAAGAGAGCGCCTCTTTTAGCAGATCGTTACGGGTGTTGGGCAGGCTGAGGTTATATAACGTGGAATCATAAGAAACGATAACGGGCGGCACAGGGCGTTTGGGGTCAAAGCCCTGCTGCCAGAGTGAACGTGCTTGCGCGGCGTCAAGGCCGCCGCTTTGCGTCAGCGCGATACGGGGAATGGCATGGCTGAAACCGCTCTGTTGCGTACTTTCGGTGAGCGAACCGGTATTGACCAGCAGACGAACCTCAATACGATCGCTTGGGCGCTGCGGGGTAGCTAATACTTGCCACTGTAATCCATTTGCCAGCGTCCCCTGTTGCCATGCCGGGTCAGGCTGGAGCGCATCTGCCTGCACATAGCCGACAGTAGCCATCATCAGCAGACTGCCCGCTAAGAGTCGAATTTTTGTGCCCTGCATGTAAACCCCTGATCAACAATCCTGGTAATAAAAAGACAGCCTGGAAGGCTTATCTGAATATGACGTTAAAAACACTTCGTGTTAGACCGCGCGAACATAAAAATGTCACGCCAGAAGTGAAAAAATCCCGAAGCCACATGTTGAGTGATTCGGGTGCAGGGGTCAATTATGCGCAAACACCCGCAGTCCTGGAAGGGACTGCGGGCATAAGAGGTGAGATTAAGAGGATAATTCGTGCGTTTTGCCATCAGGCGCACGATTATTCAGCACATCATCCAGCTTTTTGTGGTCCAGTTCTTTCACCCACTTCGCCACAACGACCGTTGCCACGCCGTTACCGACCAGGTTGGTCAGCGCGCGGGCTTCAGACATAAAGCGGTCGATACCGAGGATCAGCGCCAGACCCGCAACCGGTAAGTGGCCCACCGCGGAGATCGTCGCAGCCAGCACGATAAATCCGCTCCCCGTTACCCCGGCCGCCCCTTTCGAGGAGAGCAGCAGCACCACCAGCAGAGTTACCTGATGGAAGATATCCATATGACTGTTGGTCGCCTGGGCGATAAACACCGCCGCCATCGTCAGATAGATCGAGGTTCCGTCCAGGTTAAACGAGTAGCCTGTGGGAATAACCAGCCCCACCACCGACTTACGGCAGCCCAGCTTTTCCATCTTATCCAGCATACGCGGCAACACGGATTCGGAGGAGGACGTCCCCAGCACAATCAGCAGTTCTTCACGGATGTAGCGGATAAATTTAAAAATGCTGAAGCCAGCTGCGCGGGCAATCGAGCCAAGCACCACCACCACGAACAGAATACAGGTGATGTAGAAGCAGACAATCAGCTGCCCCAACTGCACCAGCGTACCCACGCCGTATTTACCGATAGTAAAGGCCATCGCACCGAAAGCACCGATAGGCGCCAGGCGCATGATCATGTTGATGATGCCGAAAATGACCTGCGAGAAGCTTTCAATCACGTTGAAAATCAGCTGGCCTTTGCTGCCCAGACGATGCAGCGCAAAGCCGAACATCACCGCAAACAGCAGAACCTGTAGGATATTACCGCTGGCGAACGCGCCGATGACGCTGCCCGGGATGATATCCATCAGGAAGCCCACGATTCCCTGGTCTTTTGCTTGTTCGGCGTAGATCGCCACCGCTTTAGCATCCAGCGTCGCCGGATCGACGTTCATCCCGGAGCCAGGCTGAACGACGTTGACGATAATGAGACCAATGATCAGCGCAATCGTACTGACAATCTCAAAGTAAAGCAGCGCAACCGCACCGGTGCGGCCCACCGCTTTCATGCTTTCCATACCTGCAATGCCGGTAACGACAGTACAGAAGATAACCGGTGCGATGACCATCTTAATCAGCTTAACGAACGCGTCGCCAAGCGGTTTCATTTGTGCGCCTAATTCAGGGTAGTAATGGCCAAGGAGGATACCAATGGCAATTGCTGTCAGGACCTGAAAGTAAAGGCTTTTGAACAGAGAGGTTTTCATAGGGTGTCCTTGAAGTAAAAACCACAGGTCTTGTAAGGTTATGGTTAACCTGCGGCCTTAAAATAACACCCACACAACATGACAGAAATGCACCTGGATCATAATTGAAACAAAAATGTTAAAAACTTTGAGCTGGCTCGCACAAGTCTGACCTTTTTTAAGTTTTGTAATCAGGCTGCGCGTTCTTCAGGTAACGTTCTTCAAACACATCCGGCGGAACCGCGCGGGCAAACAAGAAACCTTGCGCCACGTCCACCCCTGCCTGCGCCAGCCAGTCGCGCTGCGCTTCGGTCTCCACGCCTTCCGCAATCATTTTCAGGTTAAGGCTACGCGCCATCAGGATAATCGCCGTAACCATGCTGTCATCCTCCGGCAATCCCTCAACAAACATTTTGTCGATTTTTAGTATATCGACCGGCAGCGATTTCATGTGCTGAAGCTGACGCAACCCTGCGTATCCCATACCAAAGTCATCCAGCGCGATGCGTACGCCCGCGCTGCGCAGCGGGCGCAGGATGGCGACGGCGGCATGCGGGTCGTCGATGCGTCGGCTTTCCGTTACTTCCAGAATCAATGTATCCGGCTGAATACGATAGCGGCTTAGCAGCTCCAGCAGATCCGACACCATATTCGGGTGCATGAGCTGCAATGCGGAAAGATTCACCGAGAGCGGCATCATCACGCCGCGCTCCTGCCAGGCGGAAAGCTGGCGACAGGACTCTTCCAGCACCCAGTACCCGACGGTCACCATCAGACCGCAGGATTCGATACGGTCAATTAACCCTTCCGGGAGTTCCCAACTGCCATCCGGCTGCTGCACGCGTAATAATGCTTCTGCGCTCAGGACCTTACCGCTGGACATCTCCACCTGCGGTTGCAGCCAGATAGCGAACTGGTGGTTATCCAGCGCGTTGAGAATATCGCTCTCTTCCGTCAATCTCTGCTGCGCAGCTTCCATCTGCGCCGGGTCAAAGAACTGAATCTGATTTTTACCTTTGCGGCGGGCGGTAAAGGCGGCGGAGACGGCGCGACCATAAAGCGCCTCAGCCGTCAGGTCGCCGTAAAACATCGCCACCCCGATGCTGCAACTGGGGCGTAGCTGGATGCTTTCGATCGGCAGCCGTTCATTAATGACAGTGAGCACTTGCTGACCTAACGTAATCGCGTGCCACGGTTCTTTTACGCCGTGCGCGATGATGGCGAAATCAAAGCCGCTCACCTGCGTCAGCACCATTCGCGGCGCCAGCACCGATTTCAGTTTTTCCACTAGCGTAAGCAACAGGATTTCCCGCTGCGTCTCTTTGAGCACGCCTGCGGTATCGCGCAGCGTTTCACAGGTGACAATCATTAACGCCGTCGTCTGCTGACGCGTCACAACCTGTTCCAGAAGCCCCATCAGAAAAGCCTTGTTGGGAAGCTCAGAAACCGGAAAGCGCATCGCATGATCGTTTTGCTCAATGCTGTGACGCTGGGCAATCTGCTGATTCAGGTTGTAGCTACGCACCAGCATACCGATCTCATCGTCATGATGCAGACGCGGCAGCGCCAGCTGATGGCCCGTCAGCTCCTGCGGCGGGATATCGTTAAGCTCCCGGGCGATTTTGCGTAGAGGATGCACAATCAGGCGGTTCATACACCAGGTTATCGCCACCGTCAGCATCAGCGATAAAAGTAAGTAAATGGTCACTAACGTCGAGAGCGTGCTCATCACGAACTTATACATGCGGAACGAGTCCGCCTGGAGCACCAGATACGCCAGCGGCTGTGGGTTGGCTGGCCGCTCAAGGGAATAGACCGGCAGCGAGATCTGCACCGGCAGTTCAAACAGACGCGTCACCGTCACCGGGACGGAGCGCTCAGGAATAAAACTCATTCGTAGCGCCTGGAATTGGTTCGGCAGCACCACGTCGGCGCGGCTGACCACGCCCGCAGGCTGAATGCGCGCCAGGATGGTTTCCGCTTCAGGGATATCCGCTTTCAGGATTGCGGCGGACAGCGGTTCGCGGACAGAACGGGCGATACTTTCCAGTTGCGTAGCCGTGTTATAGCGGTTCTGCTGTACTAAATGAAACAGCAAAACGGTGCAAAAAATAAATACAAACACCAGGACAACGGCCGCAACCATTGCCATCTGCTTAATTGTTAACGAGCGGCTGACGCGCAAATTGACTCTCCATGACTATCCCCAGGCTGCCGCCAGAGTATACCCGATCGCGCAGACATAAAGAGAGGCCGTATCTGAAAAGGACTTTTCCGAATCATCAGTGCCGGATGGCGGCGTGAACGCCTTATCCGGCCTACGAAAGAGCGCATTGCCAAATGGCGGCGTGGCCGCAAGCGCGTGTTGTAGGCCTGATAAGACGCGAATGCGTCGCCATCAGGCGTTCGGCGCTTACCAGTCCGCGTACGGCACCAGCGGCTGCGGCGGTAAATCCATATCGCCCTGCCATCCCGCAGCGGAATAACGCACATACAGCAGGAAATGGCTCGGCGTATAATCCTTCGCTTCCTGAATATCAATTGCCGTTCCGAGGAACCAGTTAGACGTCACCCGTCGCTCGATCAGCGCCCGCGCCGTATAACCAAAGCCCTGACTGCTGCCGCCGCCATTCGTCTGCGTGGCCGCCTCTTCGCGGTAATCCGTCGGGATCAGATTCATCAGCGGATAACGCGGCATGGTTTTGGTGCGTGAATGCGACCAGGATACCGAACCGCCCAGTTCCCACGACCAGTTTTCCGTACGCTGCCGCCACATCACCGGCACGGCGAACGACACATACTCCTGCGGACTGTAATAACCGCCATGCCCCAGCGAATACCCGCTCAGGTCTTTGTCGTAGTGCCAGATCATATTGTTCAGGCCGACGGTGACGCGACGGTTATTCTCATTGATGATTTTATAGTAATAGCCCGTCATCCAGCGCACGCGCCAGTTATCCGCGACGTTCTTACCGGTCAGTTGATCGCCGCTCAGCGAAGCCCAGACGCCGTTGGCTTCACCTTTGTCATAGCTCAGGCTCACACCGCCGCCGTCCGCACGCACGCCGCCCCATTTTGTGCCCGTGTTGCTCGGCGCGTCTTTCTGCCCGCCGAAGGCCAGCAGAGAGCTGGAGATTGGCCGACGGTGCGCGTTCAGCGTATAGCCCAGCGGCCCGATATCATTGCTGTAGCTCACGCCGCCAACCACATCGACAACGTTAAAGCCCATCGGCGTAGTCCCGATATCCCAGCTCCAGGTCTTGTTTTTCCAGCCGACCGCCACGCTCGTGCCGGTATCAGACTGGCTGCGGTTGCCGCTACAGTCATGCAGCGTACAGGTGCCCCAGTTCTTGTCCCAGGTGCCGTCCGCATGGGTCGAGAAACTGCCGACATCCACGTTCACCAGGTCAGCACGGAAGAACATCCGGCCATCTGACAACGGCGCGTCAACCTGGAACATGGTGGTATGCGCTTTCAGATCGGAGTAGCCGCCGGTGCCGCTCGATCCCCAGTAATCATGCTCCAGCGTGACGTTCAGATCCTGCTGTCGGTATAAATCCGCCGCATCGCTGCGCACGCCGCGTTTTAACCAGTCATCTTTCGCGTCATTACGGGTCAGGCGAGTAAAGGCGTCATTATCCTGCGGGCGGGTCGGCGTAATGCCGGAAGCCACCATCGCGTCTTTGTACGTCTCAAGCGCCTGCTGCGGTTCGCCGTTTTGCGCCTGAAAGCCCGCCGCGTCGCGCAGCACCATCGCAGTTTCCATAGAAGGCGGCTGTGACTTCGCCTGCGGCACAATCGTGTTGAAGGTCTGCTGCGCCGCGACGGTATCGCCCAGTTGCGCCTGAGCCCGCGCTATACGGCGCTGCATATTGATGGACAGCGGCTCCCCGGTCGCCGGGGCGGGAAGTTTCGCCAGTTCCGCCCGCGCCGCCGCGTTATCACCCTGCGCAATATAGACTTCCGTCAGGCCAAGTCGGGCATCGACATTACCCGGCTCCCGCGCCAGAACCGCATCATAGGCGGCGCGCGCCGAAGAATAATCGCGCCGCTGCTGCGCCCAGTCGGCAAGGGTTAAATCAATGCGCGTAGAGGCGGGCTGTTGGCGAAGCAGCGTTTCCGCTTCCCGCTCTTTGCCGCTATCACGCAGGCGGCTGGCGGTTTCCAGCACCTGATTATTTTGCAGCCTGTCCGCCAGTTCCTGAATGTTGCTGTTCCACTGGCTACGCGGCAGATTATTGATATGCGCCATCGCCGCGCGATCCTGATCGTTGCCCGCGAGGTACAGCCCATAGGCATACACCTGATCCGGGTCGTTCGGTTTCTGACGCGCCAGCGCGCGCATTTGCGCATCGGCCTGGCTGCGCTGCCCGGCGCTCCACAGATCGCGGGACAAACGATACGTTACCCAGACGCTGCCGGGATCCAGCGCCAGCCTGCGACGATGCAGTTCCGCCGCCTGCGCCCAGTTCCCCTGGTTTTCCAGCGCTTCGGCCTGCTGCGCCAGCTGGTCGTTTTCAAGGCTACGCTCAATATCATCAATACTTTGCCGCTGACGACTGGAGAGCGACGCGATAAACGCCGAGGCTTTCTCCGGGGACTGCTGACGATAGATATTCGCCAGGCCGCGCACGGCGTTGCTGTTGCCGCTGTCCATTCGCAGCGTCTGCTGATAGTAGCGCTCGGCGGCAGGATAATCTTTACGCGCCATCGCCACGTCGCCCAGCCCCAGCACGGCATAGCTGTCGGTATTGTCGATGCTCCTGGCCTGCCGGTAGAGGCGTTCCGCCTGGTCCGGGTTATTCGCTTTCAGCGCGGCGTCGCCCTGCTGAATCGCCAGCCAGTAGCGGTTTACCTTCAGCAGGCTTTCCCATTTGCCGCGACTGCTGCTGTTCGGGTCCATCGCAAGCGCTTTCTGGAACTGCGCCACCGCGCGGGCACGATCGCCGCGCTGCGAATAGGCCTGCCCCAGCGCGCCGACGGCTTCGCTGTCGCGGTGATCCGCGCTTACCGCCTGCTGCAATTCCGTTACGGCTTTGCCGCCCTGTCCGGCTTCCACCGCCGCCAGGCCTTGCGCTCTGGCTCTGAACGCCGGGTCGGAAAGCTGTTGCTGCTGTTCACTCAACTTGCTGCGCGCGGCATTGACGCTGTCGCCTTCGCTAAACACCGTCAGGTATTTTTGCAGCGCTTTTACGCTGGCGTCGCTGGCAGGCAGATCTTTAATCTGCTGATACCAGAGAGCGGAAGCCGTCGTGCGCCCGTCGCTGGAATTCGCCATCTGCTCTAATACGGCAAATCCCTCATCGCGTCGCCCGCCGTCAAACAGCAACTGCGCCAGCGTGTTTTGCAGGGCGGTATTGCCCGGCGGATGACCTTTAAACAGCGCGTCGTAAGCGGCAATCGCTTCTTCGGTATGACCGGTGGTCGCCTGTAAACGCGCCTCCTGCAAGGACTGGCGTCCTTCCGGCGTGGAAAGCATCATCGTCGTGCGGGAGGACTGATACGCGCTGGAACCCGGCGCTAACTGGGAAAGCCTGTCGAGCTGTTTCTGCGCCCCGTCATTGTCGCCCTGGCGCAGCAGGTAGCGAAACCGGGCGGCGACCACTTCCGGGTTGTTCGGGTCGATCAGTTCCAGGCGATAAAGCGACTGGCGCACCAAATCCTCACGGTGCGAGGCTTCGCCTAACCGAACCTGTTGCAGCAACTGCTGTTGCGCGGAAGGCGCCGCCTCGGCAAACGGCATCCAAGCGATGCCGAGCGTCAGGCCGAGCACTGCCCGATGGCGACGCTTTAGCGTCTTATCCGGCCTACAATCAGCGGCATCCCGTAGGCCGGATAAGGCGTTACCGCCACCCGGCAAAATGAGATGGATGAGACTTAATTTGAACTTGCGCATTCCTGGCCCCAGTCAGGTAGTAATTCACCTTTAGCGGTGAAGCGAAAACGATGCTGATCCCATCCTTGTCCGAAAAGCGTTAGCACATAGCTATAGTAGGCATCGCTACCGGGAAAATTGTCCGCCACGCGCTGTCGCTGCACCGCCTGAGCATCGCGGTTTTGCAGGAAAGGCAATAAAGAAGCCGAAAAGCCCACCGGCCCGTCGCCCTGAGCTTTACCACTGGCGACATCCACCTTCTCTGGCGGAACGCCGTTTTTTGTCGTCAGCGTCGCCATCGGTTTCAGGCGCGTCAGCAGCCGCGCTTTTTGCGGATCGCCGTCGTGCATCATCCCCGCCCATAAATAAACGCGGATAGCATCGTAACTGCTGACCAGCGTTTTTTCCGGTTTCAGCTGCCAGCCTTTGTCTTTTTCATAGCGCACCCAGTCCGGCGAGAACCCTTTCGGGGCGGTTTCCATCAGCAAACGCATATTGGTTTCACGCAGCGTGGTCCAGGGCGCGCCAAAGCGGGTAAAATATTGCGCCAGCTGCGGGGGTAAATAGCTCGGGTTAAAGCGCCAGCGCGTCTTTTCCGCAAAACCCACGTTCCCCGGCAGCAGCATTGAACCCAGCCCCGGCACCGTTACCACCTCTTCACGCGCAATGCGTTTTAGCAGCGCGGCGCCAGTGTCGGTATAGCGCGACGTTTTCCATAAGCGCCCGGCTTCCAGCAGCGACCAGGCCATCCAGATATCGCCGTCGGAAGCGGAGTTTGCATCCAGCACCGCCCAGGTCGAGGGGTCTTTCTGCCCCCACAACCAGGCAGGCAGATGCGCCTGTAAGGAACCCTGCGCCAGGTTGTTTTGCGTCCAGTCGAGGATCAGGTCAAATGCCGGCCGATCGTTGGCGGCGAGGGCAAAGAACAGCGCATAGCTTTGCCCTTCCGACGTCGTGATTTTGCGCGCGTCGCTGGGGTCAACCACCCGTCCTTCCTGACTGATATAGTCCTTTTTGAACTGTATCCATGCCGGCCACGTACAGGCCGCCTGCACGCTGACGGTCGCCAGCATCAGGGCAGTTAACATCCATCCACGCAGCGCGTTCATCATCGATTACTCGTTATCGGGATCGAGTCGACGACGGCTGATAATGCGCAGCAGACGCCACAGAACCCAGGCCAACAGCACGACGCTAACCGCCGCCAGTACCGCCAGCAGCACCGGATGATTCGATAACGCGTACCAGAGGCGTTCGAACCACGGTAAATGCCCGACGTAGTAAATATCGCCCACCCGCAGGCTGTTGACGCCAGACTCGCGGATCACCGACACGGAGCCAAACATGGCGGCGCGTTTTCCGCTGTCGTTCATCGCTTCGGTCAGCAGTTCATACCCGCGCGGGCTGTCTGCCAGCAGCGCCACCACGCTACGCTGGTCGTTGAACGGCGACTGGAAGCCCACTACCGCCGCCATCGCGCCAGCAGAAGTGATGGTGGATTTCGCATCCGGCGCGCGGTCGGCCTCATCCGGCATGATGCTCGGGAAGGTCGTCTGGCGCATCGGCGTGTTCACCCAGCTTTGCGTCGCCTGTACCAGCAGGTCGATGCGTTTGTCATCTTTCAGTGCATCCGGGATTGTCCCGATCACCATAATATCCGCGTCTTTACCCTGAATCTGGCGGCTATCGTCGGTGATGTTCAGGTTAATCGACGGGAAACCGGTCTGCGCGCCAATCGTTCCGGTCACATCCAGCAGCGTTTCCATCTGCGCTTCGTTCGGGTTTTTCGGCATCACGGCAATGGTTTCTGAAAGGTCAGCCATCCGGCTGAACGGGAAGCCCGCGTTGGCGAAAGCGCGCAGGTCCGGCATCGCGATAAAGTGATAATATTTCGAGAAATCAATGGTGGAGTCGTCGCCAATCACCACATGGTTTTGTACCGGCTGGAACGTCACGCAATTATCCACCGAGCCGCCCGGCATCGGGTTCATGTACTGGAAGTCAAAGCGCAGCTGGTTCATCGCCCCCAGCTTCAGCGCCGGGATCGACACGTCCGTTTTACCGTCAATCAGCCCCTGCAATACCGGCAAACGCAGCAGCAGGCGATTGCTTTCCTGGGTGCTGTTCAGGCTGAACGCTTGCAGGAACTGATCGTTCAGGCTGATATCCATACGCGAGCTGTCTTTGCTCGGCGGCGTGGTGTAACGGTAGTTGAGGTTCATATCAATACCGTTGCTGCGCAGCAAATAGAGATCCGGCGGCAGATTCAGCGACAGCGAAATCGCCGCAGGTTCCAGCCCGGTGGACTGGAGCTGCTCTTTATAGGTTTTCAGCTCGCCGAACGTCACCGCACGGTCAGTACGTACCCAGTTCGGCGCATCATAAGGTTTACGCGCCAGCAGAGGCTTCACCTCATCCACCACCACGCTGTCGCCACGGAACAGGATATTCCCTTGTGCAATGCCTTTTGCCGCCTGCAACAGATCGTTATCGTCGCGGCCAAAGACCACCAGCAGCTTCACATATGGGTTGTCCGGGTGGCTGATCATCTCAATCACCGGCGCTTTTACCGGCGGATGATCGCGCAGGAAATCAGGGCGCTTGTCGTTCGTGGCAAAGACGATGGCATTACGATCCGGCAGCGTGTTGTACATCACCGGGAAATGCTGGCCGCGCCAGCCTGCGCGCGAACCGAACCATGAAGAGACAATGGATGCCGCCTGCTGCTGCATCAGATCCGGCGAACCGGCAAAGACCACAGGCAGCGTAACCTGGCGGTTGTCCCGCGGATCGAAGAACGGCACCGGGAAGTGCGACAGATCGTTTTTCACCGGCAGGGTCTGGTACGTCAGATCCAGCACGCTGCTGCGGCCAACATCCAGCCAGAGCGTACTGCTGGCCGGGTTTTCGCAGACATCGCGATAGTGTCCGACGAACTCCAGCCGCACGCGGTTAAAATCGGTGATAAAGAGCGGGTTGATCGGCATCTGGGCCAGCGTCTTTTTGCCCAGTTGCTCTTTCGTGACCGGCAACACGCCCATCAGCTCATCATTGAGGTAGACCTTCAGCTGCGACTGGATCGGCAGCAGCGACGGCGACGGGGTGTATTCCAGGTTCAGCATCGCTTTCGACACCACCTCATCGCTGCGCATACCGAACTCAATGCTGCCATTCGGGTTCACGCCACGCAGCACCATGCTGCCCGGCGGCGGCGCGATTTGCGCGAAGGTCAGCTTCACATCGCGGGAAGGCCCGTTTTGCGCCACCACGGGCGCATCGGCGCCCGGCACGCCCGGCATTACCTGGCCGACCGGCTGTTCCGCCGTTTCTGGCGCAGGCGCTGTCGGCGCTTGCGCTGGCTCAGCATTGATCAATGGTTGCGTTGCAGGCGTCGCATTCGTCATGAAAGTGGGGAAAGCGCTTATCCCCATAGCCACTGCATAAACCCAGGAAAGTTTTCTTTTCATCGCGTTATCATCATTGTTGAGCCATCACCTGATCCGGCTGCCGCTCCGGGCGACGCGGAATAAACGACACAATCCAGGAAACCAGCGTCGTCAGAGAACGGAAAATTACTTTGACGGAAGACGGAGCAAATTCCGCAAGATGGCGGTAGCCACGGAAGCCCAGCTTCAGAATATCCAGCAGGCTTTCCAGCGGTTTGTCTTCCGGGAAGCTGTCCTGCCAGAGCGCCCACGTATCCGCGCGGGCAAATGTGCACTGCACAAAGTCGATATGTTGTTTCGTGGTCATCGGCAGCAATTGCAGCCCAACCTCATTGCCCAGTACGCGCACGACCTGAGTAGGAAAGACGTACTCTTGCTGGCCGCGTTTAAGCAATAAATTAACCTTTTGCCCTTCCAGCACCTGCGCCTGCCCGTTGATCCGAATCCCCAGGCCGCCGTCGGAGAAGTCATGCACGGTGCATGAGAACAGGTGGCCATCTTCACGGGCAATGGCCGCCGGCATGGAGATTTCAACGCGGTGCGCCCGGCGTACCTGCTTACTTTCCACAGAGACCGCCACCGCGCCGCCCAGAATGATCAGGTTATAGAAAACCCACACCAGACTGACGATCACCGTGAGTATTTCGTTGGCGGGGCCGTAGTAGTAACGCCAGACGCCCACCACGACCCCCAGCAGGTTGAGCAGTACCAGGAAGATATAGGGCCGGGAAATCACCCAGTCGACATACTCTTCCTCTACCAGCCCGCCTTTCGCGGTAACGTTGAATTTCCCTTTATGCGGGTTGATCAGCGCCACCATCGTCGGCGGCGCGATATACCAGGCCAGCACCGTTTCGTAGATCTCACTCCAGAAGGAGTGGCGGTATTTCCCCTGAATCTTCGAGTTGGTGAGGCTGGCGTGAATCATGTGCGGCAACACAAACAGCGCAATCATCAGCGCGGGCGCATAGATGATATAGGCGTGCAGCAGCAGGAAAGCCAGCGGCGCCGTCAGGAAGATGAGCCGTGGAATACCCGATAAAAAGTGGAACATGGCGTTGACGTAACACAGACGCTGCGCCAACTTTAAGCCTTTGCCAAACAGCGGGTTATCCAGACGGAAGATTTGCACCATGCCGCGCGCCCAGCGAATACGCTGCCCGATGTGCGCGGACAGGCTTTCCGTCGCCAGACCTGCCGCCTGTGGAATGCGCATATAGGCCGAGGTGTAGCCGCGACGGTGCAAGCGCAGCGAGGTATGCGCATCTTCGGTCACGGTCTCAACGGCAATGCCGCCAATCTCATCCAGCGGTTTACGGCGAATCACCGCGCACGATCCGCAGAAGAACGTCGCATCCCACATGTCGTTGCCATCCTGCACCAGCCCATAAAACAGCGTGCCTTCGTTCGGCGTTTTACGGAAACGACCGAGGTTGCGTTCAAACGGGTCCGGCGAGAAAAAGTGGTGCGGCGTCTGCATCATGGCGAGCTTTTTCTCTTTCAGGAACCAGCCCATCGTCATTTGCAGGAACGAGCGTGTCGGTACATGGTCGCAGTCAAAAATCGAGACAAACTCACCTTTCGCGTATTTCAGCGCGTTATTGATGTTGCCGGCCTTGGCGTGTTCATGCGTGGTACGGGCGATGTACTGTACGCCGACGGTCTGGGCAAACTGGCGGAACTCTTCGCGCCCACCGTCGTCAAGAATCCAGATGCTCAGCTTGTCTTTCGGCCAGTCGATGCCCAACGAGGCGTAAACGGTGTTTTTCACCACGCTGAGGTCTTCGTTGTAAGTCGGAATAAAAATGTCCACCGTCGGCCACTGCGCCATCTCTTTCGGTAGCGGCACGGGCTGGCGGTTAAGCGGCCAGACGACCTGGAAATACCCCAGCACCAGGACAATCCATGCGTAGGTTTCCGCAAACAGCAAAATCAGCCCGCAAACCAGGCTCAGCGGGTCATCCCAGTTTAACGTCGAGGTATAGCGCCACCAGATATAACGGCATGACACCGTCAGCGACAGCACGATCAGCATCAGGGCGGAGAAACGCCCCGGTATCCGCCGCACCAGCAGCGCGACGCCCCACAGCAGTATCAGGAAGATAAACTGCGACAGCGGGTTAAACGGCTGGGTAATACAGATGATCGCCAGAATCAGGGAAAAAGTGACGATGACGCCGAGGATAAAGCGGCGCACCCCGTTGCTAAGATGGCCCAGCTCTTTTTCGCTTTCCAGGTGCGTGGTCTTTTTACTGACGCGGTCGGGCAGCGTGTCCATCCACTGATGATAGCGACCGCGCACGCCCAGCAGGCGGGAGAGCGACCGCCAGCGCGGTTCGACCTTCTTCTCTTTACGCGGCGAGAAGGCCATCAACCAGAGCGTTTGAATGGCATAGCGGGCCGGGTCCAGCGGACGCGGTCGGTTGGCGTTAATGTGCGGATAGAGCGCTTTATGCTGCGCGCGAATGCGCTGCCAGCGCGGATGCTCAAGCGGAATAAAAATCCACGCCAGAATCACCCACAGGCAGCCCAGCATCGCACTGAACGGCGACGCGCCATGACGGCGATACCCTTGATAGCGCTCGCTCAGGCGAGCGCCGACCGGCGGAATGAGAAGCCACCGGGTCAGGATGTTCATGATGCGCTCCCGGCAGGGGCGCGATTGCCCGCATAGTGCAGCAAACACCAGTTCGCCAGCGTCAGCACCTCTTCTGCCGCCAGCGAATCGCCACGGTACTCGCCCAGCGGCTGTTTCGAAGCCATACACTCCGCCATCGCTTCATCGCGATGGATCACCATCGGCAGCAAACGACGCTGGCTTTGCAGCCAGACCTGGTACAGATCGTCCTGCAACTGGCTGGCAATGCGTAAATCGTTAATCAGGATATGCGCGCCCGTGGGCAGCGCCTGTTGATGCAGCCGGATATGGCAATTGGTGTCCGCTTTTACCACCGCCAGCGTATGATCGCAGAGACTGACCAACTGTTGCGTCAGCGGTGAGACGCTGTGGGGGAGATCCAGCAAAATCCACGAATAGCGCCGGCTCTCTTTCAGTTCGCGCAGGCCAGCGCAAATAGCTCCCAGCTTTTCCGCCCATTCCTGAGGATTCTCCCGTTCTTCCACCGTAAGCTGTCCGAACGGCAGCAGATCGAGCTGGGTGGTATAACGCAGTCCGGCATCGCGCCAGTCTTTACCGTCCAGCAGCGCCCTGGCCCAGCCGTCGCGATGGGCAAAATCGACATTGAATGACATACGCAGCAGGTTATCGGGGCTGGCATCAACGACCAGCACATTTTCCCCGAGTATTTGCAGCGCCCAGGCGAGCGCCGAAGTGATTGATGTGGTGCCTACACCGCCGCGCACGCCCTGCAATCCCAGAATGGACATCCCTGACTCCCTTATGATGGTTGTTGCGCAAATTCAGCCAATAAAGGCCAACGTTTAATCGCCGCAGCCAGCTGTTCGCGTTGGGAAATATCGGTATAGTCTATTTCGGGCAAGGAGAAAGCCTGACTTAACGCCAGAAAATCATTTTGAAAGGTATAGCCCAATGCTGAATCAAACTGAGAGTCAGGTTCGTTGTTGTTATACATTCTGTATTGTGTCCCTTTTGAATATACTCACCATGCTTCAGACAATTTTTCTGGCAGCATCCCCCCCTCTTCACTGTTAATCTTCAATGCAGGGGATCGTTCATTTCTCGCCTTTCCGTTACGCAAACTGTAAGAGTAAAGAAAACACCATGACCGAGGTCGCAAGGCTTCCTGCCCGCCGAATTGATTCATATGCTAAATCTGATGTGTTTTAATTTCAATGTTAGGTTTATTTCTGAGCTTTCGCTAGTAAACTGATAAACAGATAAAATAGCGACAAGAGGGACGCTGTGGACCCCGTATTTTCTATCGGCATCTCATCATTATGGGATGAACTACGCCACATGCCTGCCGGCGGTGTCTGGTGGGTTGACGCTGATCGCAATGAAGATGCCATCAGCCTGGTGAATCAAACGATTGCCTCGCAGGCAGGGAACGCGAAAGTCGCGGTCATTTGTATGGGCAGCGATCCGGGTGAATTAATCAAATTAGATGAATCTCACGGCCCGGAAAAAATCCAGTTATTTTCAATGCCGGATTCTGAAAAGGGGTTATACTTTTTGCCCCGCGATTTGCTTTGTACTGTTGATCCTACACATTACTTTTTCATTCTTCTTTGCGCGAATAACGCCTGGCAAAATATATCAGGGGAACGCCTTCATCAGTGGCTGGAAAAAATGAATAAATGGACCCGGTTCCATCACTGTTCGCTTCTGGTTATTAACCCTGGAAATAATAATGACAAACAGTTCTCCCTGTTGATGGGGGAGTATCGTTCGCTTTTCGGCCTTGCCAGCTTACGTTTTCAGGGCGACCAGCATCTGTTCGACATCGCGTTCTGGTGCAGCGAAAAAGGGGTCAGCGCCCGGCAACAACTGACGCTGCGCCATAAAGATGCGCACTGGGAGCTGGCTCACAAGGAAGAGGCGAACATCCAGCCGCGCAGCGACGAAAAACGCATCCTCAGCAATATCGCCGTTCTTGAAGGCGCTCCGCCGCTGTCGGAACACTGGGCGCTTTTTGATAATAACCAAACCTTGTTCAACGAAGCGCGAACTGCACAGGCGGCGACGATCATCTTCTCCCTGACGCAAAATAGCCAAATCGAACCCATGGCGCGAAATATCCATACGCTGCGCCGCCAGCGCGGAAGCGCGCTGAAAATTATCGTCCGCGAAAATCTCGCCAGTTTGCGAGCGACCGACGAGCGACTGCTGTTAGGCTGCGGCGCGAATATGGTTATTCCGTGGAATGCGCCGCTTTCCCGCTGCCTGACGCTGATTGAAAGCGTGCAGGGACAGCAATTCAGCCGCTACGTCCCGGAAGAGATCGCCACACTCCTGTCGATGACGCAGCCCATGAAGCTGCGCGGTTTCCAGACATGGGACGTCTTCTGCGAAGCCGTACATAACATGATGAGCAACACGCTGCTGCCCGCTGACGGGAAAGGCGTGATGGTCGCATTGCGCCCGGTGCCGGGTATCCGCATCGAGCAGGCGCTGACGCTCTGCCGCCCAAACCGTACCGGCGATATCATGACTATCGGCGGCAACCGGCTGGTGCTGTTTTTATCATTCTGTCGGGTCAACGATCTGGACACTGCGCTGAACCATATCTTCCCGCTGCCGACCGGCGATATCTTTTCCAACCGCATGGTCTGGTTCGAAGATAACCAAATCAGCGCTGAACTCGTGCAAATGCGCCTGCTGTCGCCTGAACTGTGGGGCACACCGCTGCCGCTGACTCAGGGGCCGAACCCTGTGCTCAATGCCGAGCATGACGGGCGGGTCTGGCGACGTATTCCCGAACCCTTACGACTGCTGGATGACAGCGTGGAGCGCCCACAATGATGAACGTCAACGATATCATCCAGATCATCGTCTTTTGCGCGCTGATCTTTTTTCCTCTGGGCTATCTGGCGCGCCATTCGCTTCGCCGCATCCGTAACACAGCCCGACTGTTATTCGCCAGACCCCGTTATGTAAAACCCGCCGGAACCTTGCGCCGTGCAACAAACGTCAAGGCAGACAAAAAATGACTCAGCATACTCAAACCCCATCCATGCCTTCACCACTCTGGCAATACTGGCGCGGCCTTGCGGGCTGGAATTTCTACTTTCTGGTAAAGTTTGGCCTGCTCTGGGCGGGATATCTCAACTTCCATCCGTTGCAGAACCTGGTATTCATGGCCTTTTTGTTAATGCCAGTCCCCAAACTCAGCCTGCACCGTCTGCGCCATTGGGTCGCTATCCCAATCGGCTTCGCGCTTTTCTGGCATGACACCTGGCTGCCTGGCCCACAAAGCATTATCAGTCAGGGCTCGCAGGTCGCGGGTTTTAGCGCGGACTATATGCTCGATCTGGTGACTCGCTTTATCAACTGGCAAATGATCGGCGCCGTGTTTGTGCTGCTCGTCGCCTGGCTGTTTTTATCGCAGTGGATTCGGGTCACTCTTTTTGTTGTCGCCATTATGATCTGGCTGAACGTGCTGACGCTGACAGGGCCAGTCTTTACGCTGTGGCCTGGCGGCCAGCCGACCGACACGGTGACGACCACCGGCGGCTCTGCGGCGGCGACGGTCGCAACGGCAGGAGACACCCCGGTGGTCGGCGATATCCCGGCGCAGACCGCGCCTCCGACCTCAGCCAATCTGAACGCGTGGTTGAACACCTTCTATAACGCGGAAGAAAAACGAAAAACGCCGTTCCCGACGGCGCTGCCGGCCGATGCGCAGCCGTTTGAACTGCTGGTGATCAACATCTGTTCCCTCTCGTGGTCTGATGTTGAAGCCGCAGGCCTGATGTCACATCCGTTATGGTCGCATTTCGATATTCTGTTTAAGCACTTTAACTCCGCCACCTCCTACAGCGGCCCGGCGGCGATCCGCCTGCTGCGCGCCAGCTGCGGCCAGTCGTCGCACACGAATCTGTATCAACCGGCAGGCAACGACTGCTACCTGTTTGATAACCTGTCGAAGCTGGGCTTCACGCAGCATTTGATGATGGGTCATAACGGCGAATTCGGCGGCTTCCTGAAAGAAGTGCGTGAGAATGGCGGTATGCAGACGGAGCTGATGGATCAAAAAGGGCTGCCCGTCACGCTGCTGGGCTTTGACGGTTCTCCGGTTTATGACGACACCGCCGTGCTCAATCGCTGGCTGGAAACCACCGAGAAAGATCAGAACTCGCGTAGCGCAACGTTCTATAACACGCTGCCGCTGCACGACGGGAACCACTTCCCTGGCGTCAGCAAAACGGCGGATTACAAAATTCGCGCGCAAAAGCTGTTCGATGAGCTGGACGCCTTCTTTACCGAGCTGGAGAAATCGGGCCGTAAAGTGATGGTGGTGATGGTCCCGGAACACGGCGGCGCGCTCAAAGGCGACAGAATGCAGGTTTCCGGGCTACGCGACATCCCCAGCCCGTCTATCACCAACGTACCGGCAGCGGTGAAATTCTTCGGCATGAAAGCGCCTCACCAGGGCGCATCGATTGAGATTGACCAGCCGAGCAGCTACCTGGCGATTTCCGAACTGGTGGTGCGCGCCCTTGACGGCAAACTGTTTGTCGAAGACAACGTCAACTGGGATCAGCTCACCCGTGGGTTGCCGCAGACCGCGCCGGTCGCTGAAAACGCCAACGCGGTGGTTATCCAGTATCAGGGTAAACCGTATGTGCGTCTGAACGGCGGCGACTGGGTGCCTTATCCGCAGTAAACGAAAAAGGCCTGATGGCGCTACGTTTATCAGGCCTACAGGTCAGGCACAATCTCCTGAAATTATGCCGATTTGTAGGCCGGATAAGACGCTTTCGTCGCCATCCGGCAAAACTCGCGCAAGCGCCGCAACACGCTGGAAAGATTCTTGCCAGCTGGCAACTTTTCTGACGACCCGTAAAAAACGAAACCCACTAACTCTTTGATATATAAAAACTCCTTTTCTGGCACAGCGATTGCTATTTGAGTGTGAGCTGTTCTGTTCCGAATCAAAGGAGATATCATGTCTGACTGTCGTACTTACGGATTCAACACCCAGATCGTTCACGCGGGGCAACAACCCGATCCTTCAACTGGCGCGCTCAGTACGCCAATCTTCCAGACGTCGACGTTTGTTTTCGACAGCGCCGAACAGGGGGCCGCCCGCTTTGCGCTCGAAGAGTCCGGGTACATTTACACCCGCCTGGGCAACCCCACGACGGACGCGCTGGAGAAAAAGCTGGCGGTACTGGAAAGAGGCGAAGCGGCGCTGGCGACCGCGTCCGGCATTTCCGCCATCACCACCACGCTGCTGACGCTCTGTGAGCAGGGCGATCACATTGTCTCAGCCAGCGCGATTTATGGCTGCACGCACGCATTTTTGTCGCACAGCATACCGAAGTTCGGTATTGACGTGAGTTTCGTTAATGCCGCCAACCCGGATGAGATCCGCGAAGCCATCCGCCCGGAAACCAAAGTGGTGTACATCGAAACGCCCGCCAACCCAACGCTCTCCCTGGTCGACATCGAAACAGTCGCCGGGATCGCCCATCAGCGGGGCGTGCTGTTGGTTGTGGATAACACCTTTATGTCGCCGTACTGCCAGCAACCCCTGCTCCAGGGAGCCGATATCGTGGTTCACAGCGTCACGAAGTACATCAACGGACACGGGGATGTTATTGGCGGGGTCATCGTCGGCAAGCAGGAGTTTATCGATCAGGCGCGGTTTATCGGGCTGAAGGATATCACCGGCGGCTGCATGAGCCCCTTTAACGCCTGGCTGACGCTGCGCGGCGTGAAGACGCTGGGGATTCGCATGGAGCGCCACTGCGAGAACGCGCTGAAAATCGCCCGTTTCCTGGAAAGCCATCCGAAGATTACCCACGTCTGGTATCCGGGGCTTCCTTCGCACCCGCAGTATGAACTTGGCAGACGCCAGATGAGCCTGCCCGGCGGCATTATCAGCTTCGAAATCGCGGGTGGCCTGGAGGCTGGCAGACGCATGATCAATTCGGTAGAATTGTGCCTCCTCGCGGTCAGTCTCGGTGATACCGAAACCCTCATTCAGCACCCTGCGTCTATGACACATTCGCCTGTTGCGCCAGAGGAACGGCTTAAAGCAGGTATTACCGACGGGCTAATCCGTCTTTCTGTGGGTCTTGAAGATCCAGAAGATATTATTAACGACCTTGAACACGCCATCAGAAAGGCGACATTCTGACCATTACGGTCGGAGCTGGCCTGCGTCGGCTCCGGCTGTTGAGAATCAAGGCACAACGGCCTGGCTATACGCATCATCCTTCCCGGGGTGACGCGTATTTTGGGCAGGGGGCTCTATGCAGGACAACACATTACAATTAAGCAACAGTAAAGCGACCACCGCAGCGTTCTCAGGAAAACTACCGTTTACGAAATACGATTTTGGCTGGGTGCTGTTATGTATCGGCATGGCCATTGGCGCCGGAACGGTGCTAATGCCGGTACAGATTGGGCTAAAAGGAATTTGGGTCTTTATCACCGCGTTTATTATCGCCTACCCCGCAACCTATATCGTGCAGGATATTTACTTAAAGACGTTATCAGAAAGTGAAACCTGTAATGACTACACCGATATTATCAGTCATTACCTGGGGAAAAACTGGGGCGTCTTCCTCGGCGTGATCTACTTTTTGATGATTATCCACGGCATTTTTATCTACTCTTTATCCGTGGTTTTCGACAGCGCGTCGTACATTAAAACCTTCGGTCTGACCGATGCCGATCTCTCGCAGTCCATCCTCTATAAAGTGGCGATCTTCGCCGTACTGGTCGCTATCGCCTCCGGTGGAGAAAAGCTGCTGTTTAAAATCTCCGGCCCTATGGTGGTGGTGAAAGTAGGCATCATCCTGATCTTCGGTTTCGCGATGATTCCGCACTGGAACTTCAGCAATATTACGGCCTTCCCGCAGGCGTCGGTCTTCTTCCGCGATGTGCTGCTCACCGTCCCCTTCTGTTTTTTCTCGGCGGTGTTTATTCAGGTGCTAAACCCAATGAACATTGCCTACCGCAAACGAGAAGCCGACAGAGTGCTGGCGACGCGCATGGCCATTCGTACCCACCGCATCAGCTATATCACGCTGATTGCCGTGATCCTGTTCTTCTCGTTTTCGTTTACCTTCTCCATCAGCCACGAAGAAGCCGTTTCCGCCTTTGAGCAGAATATCTCCGCGCTGGCATTGGCTGCGCAGGTCATTCCCGGACAGATCATTCATTTCACCTCAACGGTACTGAATATCTTTGCGGTTCTCACCGCCTTCTTCGGTATTTACCTGGGTTTTCATGAAGCGATTAAGGGCATCATTCTCAACGTGCTGAGCCGGGTTATCGACGTGGAGAAGATCAATCCGCTGGTACTGACGCTTGGCATCTGTACCTTTATCGTTATCACGCTGGTCATTTGGGTATCGTTCCGCGTCTCGGTGCTGGTGTTCTTCCAGTTGGGTAGCCCGCTGTACGGCATTGTGTCGTGCATCATCCCTTTTTTCCTGATCTATAAAGTCACGCAACTGGAAAAACTGCGCGGCCTGAAAACCTGGTTGATTCTGCTGTATGGGATTTTGCTGTGCCTGTCGCCGCTCCTGAAGCTGATTGAATAACGCGTTCTGTGCGCCGTCGGTTCCTGGCGGCGCTTAACTCACCCCCTCCAGTTGGTAGCTGCGTATTTTATTCAGCACCGTCGTGTGCGAAACCCCCAACGCTTTCGCGATATGCCGGGAGGAGACATTCTCTTCCACCATCTGCTCAATCAGCTGCCGCTCAGCATGTTGCACCTGCTCTTTGAAGGGGCGGTCGGGATGCCCCGGCAACGCTTGTGACACCGTTGAAAGCCCCAAATCATCGCAGGTGATGACATCACTTTCTGACATCAGCATCAGACGGATAATGGTGTTCTCCAGTTCGCGAACGTTGCCCGGCCAGTGGTGGTGACGCAGTGACTCAAAACAGGCTTTGTCCAGTATCAGCCGCCGTTGAAACTCTTTGGCATATTTCTGTACAAAATGGCGGATCAGTAAAGTGATATCCGAAGGGCGCTCGCGCAACGGCGGAATCGTGAGCGTCAGTACGTTAATGCGATACCAGAGATCGGCGCGCAGCAGGCGCTGTTCGACCATCTCTTCCAGGTTCGCGTTGGTGGCGACAATAATACGCGCGTTAACCGGGATCACCTGCGCCCCGCCGACGCGGCGGATGCCGCCGTCCTGAAGCACCCGCAGCAGCTTGGCCTGTAAATTCAGCGGCATTTCGCCAAATTCATCAAGAAACAGCGTTCCCTTATCCGCCATTTCAAACAACCCTTTTTTCCCTCTGCCGTCCGCACCGCTGAACGCCCCTTTTTCATAACCAAAAAGTTCGCTCTCCATCAATGCCTCAGGCAGCGTTGAGCAGTTGACGGGGATAAACGGATAAAAGCGCCGCTGCCCGGAATTATGAATGGCGCGCGCCAGTAGCTCTTTACCCGTGCCGGTCTCACCACGGATCAGGACGGTATATTTGCTGTCAGCGATTTTTAGCGCTTTTTCAATCAGCACCTGCATACTCTGGCTGCTACAGATAATGTCGGAGAAATAGCGCGGTCGCGTCAGTTCGGGCGTGGTCAGTTCAGAAAGATTCTCAGAGAGATAAGCGACATTAATAATATCGGCATGTTGATTGAGGCAGGTCTGGACGCTGGAAATATCCTGCAACTGGCGGCACCAGGATTTAATCAGAATCCGACCCGGCGTGACCTTCATGGAGATAATATTAATATCGCGGCAGGAAAACTCCTTGAGGACATCCTCAACCATAGACAGACGATCGATTGTTTTAATATCCCAGCGTATCGTGACCACGTTGGCTCCAGATATTTCTGTGGCAATCAGAAATCTGCTTACATTCTAGTCGCTATGGGATAATGTTCTGCCGATGGACTCACATTGTGGAGCCAAAAAAGGAATATAAAAAAACCGGAGCACAAGGCTCCGGTTATGAGGCAATAACCAACAGTTATTGCTGTCGGTTCTCATCCTGATCGACGGCGAAACAGGCCACCAGTTGACCGCCGTAATCTTTAAGCTGCGGCTGCAACTGGGTGCAGGGGCCAAAGCGACGACGGCAACGGGCGTTGAAGGCGCAGCCCGGTGGCGGATTCAGCGGGCTTGGCAGCTCGCCGGTCAGCTTGATGCGCTCGCGGCGGTCATCCGGGTTCAAACGCGGCGTCGCGGAGAGCAGCGCCTGCGTATACGGATGGCGCGGGTTGGTAAAGATCTGCTCTTTCGTCCCTTTCTCCACGCAGCGGCCGAGATACATCACCATCACCTCATCGGCAATGTGTTCGACCACCGACAGGTCGTGCGAGATAAAGACGTAAGACAGCCCCAGCTCCTGCTGCAAATCCATCATCAGGTTCAACACCTGCGCGCGCACGGAAACGTCCAGCGCGGAGACCGGTTCATCGGCGATCACCACGTCCGGGTCAAGCATCAGACCGCGGGCGATAGCAATACGTTGACGCTGGCCGCCGGAAAACATGTGCGGGTAGCGATCGTAATGCTCGGTTTTAAGGCCGACTTTCGCCATCATCGCCAGCGCTTTTTCACGACGCTGCTCTTTGCTGAGCGAGGTGTTGATCAGCAGTGGCTCTTCCAGAATCTGCCCCACTTTCTTACGCGGGTTCAGCGAACCATACGGGTTCTGGAACACAATCTGGATTTTCTGCCGACGCAGTTTTTGCGCCTGCGGATCGTGCCTGAGCAGATCCTGCCCCTGATAATACAGTTCTCCGCCGGTCGGCGTTTCAATCATCGTCAGCAGGCGGCCCAGCGTGGATTTCCCGCAGCCGGACTCGCCCACGACCGCCAGCGTTTTGCCGCGCTCAAGGGTGAACGATACGCCATCCAGCGCTTTTACCAGGCGCTCGGGCGCAAACAGCCCCTTCTTCACCGGGTAGTGTTTTTTCAAATCGATGGCCTGCAACAGCGGCTGTTGCAAGGTGGCCTCGTGCGTACTCATAGTGTGGGCCTCCCGGCATCATCGAGTGGATAGTGGCATTTGGACTGGCGGCCGTCGCCGAGCAGATTCAGATCCGGCTCTTCGCTACGGCACTTATCCGTGGCATACGGGCAGCGCGGGTTCAACAGACAACCGTTCGGGCGGTCATATTTTCCCGGCACCACGCCCGGCAGCGACGCCAGGCGCGCTTTATCCTGCGCGAATTCCGGCAGTGCGCGCAGCAACGCCTGCGTATACGGATGACGCGGCGCGCGGAAGATATCGTGCGCCGCCCCTGTCTCTACCACCTGTCCGGCATACATTACGATGATTTTATGCGCGGCTTCCGCCACCAGCGCCAGATCGTGAGTAATCAGCACCAGCGCCATATTTTCTTTCTGCTGCAATTCCAGCAACAGTTCGATGATTTGCGCCTGGATGGTCACGTCCAGCGCAGTGGTCGGTTCATCGGCAATCAGCAGTTTCGGACGACAGGCAATCGCCATGGCAATCATCACGCGCTGGCTCATCCCACCGGACAACTGGTGCGGATAGACATCCAGACGCGACGCCGGATCGGGAATCCCCACCTGAGTCAGCAGGTCAATCGCCCGCTGCCGACGGGTTTTCCTGTTGCCGCCCTGATGCACCTTAATCGCTTCCATAATCTGGAAACCTACGGTGTAGCACGGGTTCAGGCTGGTCATCGGGTCCTGGAAGATCATCGCCACTTCCGCGCCCACCAGGTTGCGGCGCTCTTTCTCAGAGATGCGCTGCAAGTCCTGGCCGTTGAATTCCAGTTTTTCCGCCATCACGCGGCCCGGGAAGTCAATCAGCCCCATAATCGCCAGCGAGCTAACCGATTTACCGGAGCCGGACTCGCCGACAATACCAACGACTTCGCCCTGATTTACGCTGTAGCTTACGCGGTCTACCGCGCGAAACGGCGTACCTTCGTCACCGAAGTGCACCGATAATTTATCTACGTTTAATAACGCCATCTCGAACCTCTTACTGCTTCAGTTTGGGATCGAGCGCGTCACGCAGACCGTCACCCATCAGGTTAAATGCCAGCACCGTCAGCAGGATCGCCAGACCCGGGAAGGTCACGACCCACCAGGCACTTTGTGCGAACTGCAACACGTCGGAGAGCATAGTGCCCCACTCCGGTGTCGGCGGCTGCGCACCCATGCCGAGGAAGCCCAGGGCGGCCATATCGAGAATGGCGTTAGAGAAACCGAGCGACGCCTGAACGATCAGCGGCGCAAGGCAGTTCGGGAAGATATTGACGAACATCTGGCGCATCGCGCCTGCGCCCGCCACGCGGGAAGCGGTAACGTAATCGCGGTTCACCTCCACCAGCACGGCGGCGCGGGTCAGACGCACGTAGTGCGGGAGCGCCACAAAGGTCAGCGCCAGCGCGGCGTTACCGATAGAGGGGCCAAAGATCGCCACCAGCACCAGCGCCAGCAGAAGGCTTGGCAGCGCCAGCATGATATCGACGACGCGCATGATGATGTTATCAACAATGCCGCCGAAGTAACCCGCGACCAGGCCGAGCACAATCCCCATCACCAGCGACAGCACCACCACCAGGCAGCCCACCAGCAGCGACAGACGTGCGCCATACATCAGGCGCGACAGCACATCGCGACCGACATCATCCGTTCCCAGCAGGTGCGCGATACTGCCGCCTTCCTGCCACGCAGGCGGCGCCAGCAGCACATCGCGGAACTGATCTGCCGGGTTATACGGCGCAATGACGTTCGCGAACACCGCAATCAGGATCATGATGACGACATACGCCAGACCGACAACCGCACCCTTGTTGCGTTTAAAATAGTGCCAGAACTCCTGCAACGGGGTCATCGGCACCGGTGCAGAGATAACTTTATTTTCAGTAACCTGTGACATGATGGCCCCTTACTTCTTATGACGAATACGCGGGTTCACCACGCCGTACAGCAGGTCGACCAGCAGGTTGACGAGAATAATCATCGTCGCTACCAGTAACACCCCGCCCTGTACAACCGGATAATCGCGTCGTTGCAGCGCATCAATCAGCCAACGGCCAAGGCCAGGCCACGAGAAGATGGTTTCGGTCAGGATCGCCCCTGCCAGCAGCGTCCCCACCTGCAAACCGATCACGGTCACGACCGGCAGCATCGCGTTACGCAGCGCGTGTACGATGATGACGCGCATCCTTGTGAGACCTTTGGCGCGCGCGGTACGGATATAATCTTCACCCAGCACTTCCAGCATGGAGGAGCGGGTCATACGTACGATAACCGCCAGCGGTATCGTACCGAGCACCATCGCAGGCAGGATCATGTGCGCGACAGCATCAATAAAGTTGCCCTCTTCGCCCCAGATAGCCGTGTCAATCAGCATAAAGCCGGTTAACGGATTGGAGTCATCAAGGAACACCATATCGCTGACGCGCCCGGAAACCGGCGTCAGGTTCCATTGCACTGATACCAGCATGATCAGCATCATGCCCCACCAGAAGATAGGCATAGAGTAACCGGTCAGCGCCAGGCCAACAGCGGTATGATCGAAAATGGAACCGCGCTTCACGGCGGCCAGCACGCCGACCGGAATCCCTACCGCGGTGGCGAAAATCATGGCGCAGACGCCAAGTTCCAGCGTCGCTTTAAAGCGAGGCACGAACTCGTCCCACACCGGCAAACGGCTTTTCAGCGAGATGCCCAAATCGCCATGCATCACCCCCCAGATGTAATGGAGGTACTGCTGCCACATCGGTTTATCCAGACCGAGTTCAGCCAGCAGTTGAGCATGACGCTCAGGAGAGATACCACGTTCACCTGCCATGATCATGACCGGATCGCCCGGGATCATATGGACGAAGGCAAAGGTGAGAAGGGTGATACCGATAAACGTGGGGATGACGAGTCCCAAACGTCGGAGGATGAACTGCAACATAACCCGGATTCTCTCTAATGACGCGCCGCCTGGTGACAGTGCGTCTGTATTGCTCACAAATCTTATCCCACGGCATACGCCGCCGTGGGGTAAAGCATTACGCCGGGTGGCGATGCGCTTATCCGGCCTACGATCGTAGGTTCGTGCAAACGCAGCGCCGCCGGGCATGGGGTGCTCAGGCACCCCTGGCTTTTAATTATTCGACAGAGACGTTTTCGAAGTGGTGTTTGCCCAGAGGATCAACCACATAGCCTTTGACTTCTTTACGCACAGGTTCGTACACAGTGGAGTGAGCGATGATCAGCGCAGGCGCCTGGTCATGCATCACCACCTGAGCCTGTTTGTAGAGTTCAACACGCTTGTTGTGGTCGTCAGTGGCGCGCGCCGGTTGAATCAAGTCTTCAAACGGCTTGTAGCACCAGCGAGAGTAGTTGGAACCGTCTTTCGCCGCAGCGCAGCTAAACAGGGTCGCGAAGAAGTTATCCGGGTCCCCGTTATCACCGGTCCAGCCCATCATCACCGCCTGATGTTCACCTGACTTCGCACGCTTGAGGTATTCACCCCACTCGTAGGTGACAATCTTGGCCTGTACGCCAATCTTCGCCCAGTCAGCCTGAATCATCTCAGCCATACGGCGAGCGTTCGGGTTGTACGGACGCTGTACCGGCATCGCCCACAGTTCAACGGTGAAGCCTTTATCCTGGCCCGCTTCTTTCAGCAGCGCTTTGGCTTTTTCTGGATCGTAGTTGTAGTCTTTAACGTCGTCGTTATAGCCCCACATGGTCGGCGGAATCAGGTTCTTGGCTTCAACGCCCGCGCCCTGATAAACCGCTTTAATGATCGCCTCTTTGTTCACCGCGTAGGTCAGCGCCTGACGGACTTTCACGTCATCAAACGGTTTCTTCTCGGTGTTGAAAGAGAGGTAGCCGACGTTCAGACCCGCCTGCTCCATCAGATTGATGTTTTTGTCCTGCTTCATGCGCGCGATGTCCGCCGGGTTCGGGTACGGCATCACCTGGCACTCATTTTTCTGTAGCTTGGCGTAACGCACGGACGCGTCAGGCGTAATGGAGAACACCAGACGGTCGATCTGCGGCTTGGTGCCCCAGAAACCATCAAACGCTTTATACAGAATGCGGGAGTCTTTCTGGTACTGCAACAGCTGGAACGGCCCCGTACCGATTGGGTTCAGATCCACTTTCTCCGGCGTACCGGCTTTCAGCATGTTGTCAGCATATTCTTTAGAGAGGATGGAGGCGAAGTCCATCGCCAGGTCAGCGAGGAACGGCGCTTCTGGACGGGTCAGCACGAACTGAACGGTGCTATCGTCCACTTTCTTCACTTCGCTTATCAGGTCTGGCAGACCCATCCCTTCGAAGTATTCATAGCTGCCGCCGGACACTTTGTGGTACGGGTTTTCAGCATTTTTCTGACGATCGAACGAGAACACCACGTCATCGGCGTTGAAATCGCGCGTCGGTTTAAAGTCTTTGCTGTCCTGCCACTTCACGCCCTGACGCAGGTGGAAGGTGTAGGTTTTGCCGTCTTCGCTGACATCCCACTTTTCAGCGAGGCCTGGAATAACTTCGGTTGTACCGATTTTAAATTCCACCAGACGGTTATAGATAGGTACTGAGCTGGCGTCATAGGTGGTGCCGGAGGTAAACAGCTGCGGGTTGAAGCCTTCTGGAGAACCTTCTGAACAATAAACCAGAGTTTTAGCCTGTACACTTGCTGCGACGGTCATGGCCACCAGGCTCAGACCAAGCTTCAGCATCCCTGACTTCTTCAAGGAAATACTCATTCTTCTGCTCCAAATGTGATGTTGTTGTTTTACCCTTTGCAGTGGGTTTGCACCGCCTGGCCTTTTTTGTTTTTTACCCGGCCGGGTCGGCGTTAAGAGGATGGGGATTCCGTTCACATAAGCGCCTGAGTTGCAGTGCGGATTCTCCATGAAATGCCCCTCATGCCCTACAATCTGTCAACAGAATGTGAAAACGTCAATACAGGCAACCATGATTTACAACAACGGTGAGAATTCACAAACAAAGATTAAAAAAACTTCAAACGACTATTTTCAGCAGGGAAATTTGTGCTACTCCGTTAACACCAGAATTAATCGCTTCATATTTCGCAACATTTGGTGATTAACGTTTGTGCAGATTGTGAAAAATTTCTGACGAAATGCTGCATATCTGAGCGATTAATATCACGAACGCTAAAACGCACAGCGGAAAATGCTGGGCTCAGCCATAAGTAACGCAAAAAAAAATTTAAGCAAAGATAAAAAAAGACAATGGAATATGTCACAAAAACGTGAACAAACAGTGAGAAGTGATGCACATTTTTTGCCAATGGCGAAATCGCCGTAGGCCGGATAAGGCGCTTGCGCCGCCATCCGGCGTTGCCGAAAGTGAGCGACCGATCCTGCCTGATGGCGCAGGCCTACAATGCTGAGCCGTAGGCCGGATAAGGCGCCTGCGCCGCCATCCGGCATTGCCGAAAGTGGGCTACCAATCCTGCCTGATGGCGCTGCGCTTATCAGGCCTACAATGCTGAGCCGTAGGCCGGATAAGGCGCCTGCGCCGCCATCCGGCGTTACCGAAAGTGGGCGACCGATCCTGCCTGATGGCGCTTCGCTTATCAGGCCTACAATGCTGAGCCGTAGGCCGGATAAGGCGCCTGCGCCGCCATCCGGCGTTGCCGAAAATGAGCGACCGATCCTGCCTGATGGCGCTGCGCTTATCAGGCCTACAATGCTGAGCCGTAGGCCGGATAAGGCGCCTGCGCCGCCATCCGGCGTTACCGAAAGTGGGCGACCGATCCCGCCTGATGGCGCTGCGCTTATCAGGCCTACAATGCTGAGCCGTAGGCCGGATAAGGCGCTTGCGCCGCCATCCGGCGTTACCGAAAGTGGGCGACCGATCCTGCCTGATGGCGCTTCGCTTATCAGGCCTACAATGCTGGGCCGTAGGCCGGATAAGGTGTCTGCGCCGCCATCCGGCGTTGCCGAAAATGAGTGACCGATCCTGCCTGATGGCGCTGCGCTTATCAGGCCTACAATGCTGAATTCCAGACAGCAAAAAGCCAGCCCGTAGGCTGGCTTTTCTGAATTGGTCGGTGATAGAGGATTCGAACCTCCGACCCCTTCGTCCCGAACGAAGTGCGCTACCAGGCTGCGCCAATCACCGAATGCGGGGCGCATCTTACTGCTCAGGTGCGCGCCCGTCAATCCCTTAGTTTGAAAATGCCATTCAATCGGCGAGAAAGTCAGCAGACCGCTTACTGCACCGCTGCATTCTGTTCAGCCGGAATATGGCACCAGTCGTTGTTTTCGTTAATTCCGCCATCTGGCGAGGTGTAGCCGAGACATCCCATCACCGTGTCATACAGCTCCACATGACGGCGCGGCGTTTTCATCGCCGCCGCCTGTTGCAGGCGCGCAAGCATCTGCGCATGCTGCGGGTTCTCCAGATACTTATCCGACATCCACACCAGCATTGGCACCCGGAACTGTTCTGGCGGCGCCATCTTGCGCGGCGTGCCGTGCAAATGCTCGCGCTCATTGATCGATTCGCCATGATCGGCGGCGTAAAACACAATGGCTTTCTTATCGCGCAGCTGATCGAACACGCGGGTAATAAAGTGATCAACATAGCTCACCGAGTTATCGTAAGAGTTGATCATCTCCGCTTTTGTGCAGCCGTCGTCAACGCCGACACACTCCGGCGTCCACTGCGCAAAGCTGCGGGGATAACGCTGCGTATAGTTATAATGCGACCCTTTGGTATGCATCACGATCAGGTGTTTCCCGTCAGGGGTTTGCGCTAACGAACGCTGCATTTCATCCACCAGCAACATATCATCAACCGTCTTACCCCGGTTGCGCGGCTCTGCGCCGATTTGCTCGCGGTAGGCAATGTTATCCGCCATCGTATTGCTGTAGAACCACATCTCGCTCTGCATCGCATACAGATCGGCGCTAAACCCTAACTGCTTCAGCACCGCAAAAATGTTTTGCTCTTTCAGCGTACGCTGCGGATTCTCCGACGCGCCACCCTCGCGCACAAACATACAGCGCAGCGAAAGTTTGGTCGCGGTATCACACGACTCACCCCGGAACGCCGCGAGATTTTTTTCCTGCGCCAGCTTCGGCGTCGTATTCCGCTCGTAGCCGAAGATGCCCATATGATCCCAACGCGTGGTTTCGCCGATGATAAACACAACATACGTGTCATCAATGCCTTCTGGCGCAACATAGGTAAACTTCTTCGCCGGGTTCATCAGCGAGTTATTATCCGACGACTCATCCACCTGCGCCCAGGCGTACAGCCCTAAAGCCGATAGCCAGTTCGACGGTAAATAAGAGTTCGCCACCACGCCGCCATAGCTCGGCAAATCGATACCCGTTGTTCGTTCAACATTCTTTTGCTGAACGTCGAGCAGGCGAATCGGCGCCCACACCATCACCCCAGCCAGAACCACCGCCGCCACGCTGCGAACGCGCTGGCCCGGCGTGCGTAACTGCCGCAGCAGGGTGTAACGACAGCGGTTACTCCAGATAAAGACCAGCGGCAGAATGCTCACCGCCACCAGCCACAAAATGAAGTGCCAGCCGACGACCTCTTTCGATAAATCGATATCCGTGGTCATCACGGAGGCAATAATGCCGTAGCCGATCACCACGTTCAGGAGGGTCATGTAATAGCTGGCGCTCGCGGAGAACAGCACCACCAGCGTAGCCAGAACCCGCCAGACGCGGCGACCAAACAGGGAAAGCAGACGGAGTAAGAAGAACGTGGCGAGAACCGTGGCCCCAAGTTCAACCACTGCCGAGAGGCCTTTCCAGACGGTAAATTCCTGCGCATAGCTGCCGAACCGGCGGTAAAACACTGCGCAATTCATAAACAGGCCGATATAGAGCGCAAGCAAGAAGCTCAGCTTCTGCTGCGTCATCGATTTAATGTATTTCATGCAAGCAAACCCTGGAAATCGGGATAAAAACCACCCGCAAAAGGCCATTCCAGACCGGGCAGGTGGATAAATGCGGTAACAGCAGATGTCAGACAGTCTACACGCGCGGGTATGTAGACCACAGGGAAGCGTAAAAGTGTCGGAAGAATAAGCAAGCGGCCCGGATATTTACAAAAATATCCAGGCCGGGAAGTGGTTAAATGATGAATAAAATCAGGCGTGAGCCTCTTTAAAGACGCGGCGCTGAGGCTGGCGAATCGTGGTCGAGAGCGCCAGAGAGAGGATCAGCAGAGCGAAAATAACGCAGAAGGTGACGTAGAACCCACCGAACAGCGAGGCGATAATCGACCCGCAAATACTGCCAATCCCAAAGCCCAGGTAAATCACGCCGTAGTTTTTCGCCAGGTTGTTCAGGCCGAAGAACTCGCTCACCAGCGACGGGAATACCGTGATCGTACCGCCGAAGTTAAAGGCGACGCAGGCAATCGCGGCAAAGAACGTCACATCATTCAGCGGCGCGAACAGTAACGCTGCCATCCCGACCAGCGAGACAACCTGACCGAGGGTAATCACGCGGATACGGGCGATTTTGTCAGACAGAATGCCCAGCACCAGGCGGCCTGACAGGTTAGCGATGGAAATCACCGTGACCGCGTTGGCCGCCGAAGCAACATCCATATGCGCCAGCCCCTGAGCAATGTCTTTCGCCACGCCGATGACATACAGACCGCTCATGCAGGCCGTCAGGAACATCACCGCCAGCATCCAGTACTGCGGTTTACGCATGGACTGCGCCAGGGTGAAGTCGTTTTCCACCACCCCGTTTACCGCTTTAACATCCTGATTCGGCGCGTCTTTCATCAGCGTTGAACCAAAGACAATCATCACCAGCACAATCGCGCCCCAGATCATAAATGTCTTTTCCAGACCGACCGTCGCCAGCAGCTGGCTGTCGATGAATTTGAAGCCGAGGCTACCGAGGCCATAAGAACCAATCGCGAAGGCGGAAATCAGCCCTTTACGTTCCGGGAACCATTTTACGCAGTTAGACAGCGTTAACAGGTATCCCGCCCCGTCCGCCAGGCCAACCAGCACCCCGGCGCTCAGCCACAGCATCATAAGGTTGTTGGAATGCGCCGTTAAAAAGAAGCCGATGCCCAGTAAAACACCCGACGCCATCGTGACGCGTTTTACGCCGAAACGTTCCTGTAATTTACCCGCCACGGAAGAGGAGATCGCCAGTCCCAGGCTCAACAAGCCAAATGAAAAGGCCACCTGACTGACGGGCTCATCCAGTTTCGCAGAGAGCGCGCCATTAAACAGGCTCCAGGTGTAAACAGAACCTAACGCAAATTGTGTGATGATGGTGCCGATAAGCGTCAGCCAACGGGTACGCTGATAATCAGAAGTTTTCATGGCAGTCTTCCTGCATAAACAAAGGAGAAATTCACTGCCGACAACAATAACGAAGTGCTTTTTATGCAGGGGAAAAACGGCATGAAATGCCATCAGAACGGAATGAAATGCCTGGATTGCGGAATGAATGACGAGACAAAGACTGCGCGGCGTGATTTTTTTAAGGTCAGTTAGTACCTACTATCGCTGTACACCTTGTTATGAAAGAGACTTAATTGTAAAAAACTTGTTTTTATTACGTGCGTATTCTCGTTAAAATCTGGCGCTAACGCCCAGGGTGTACAGATAGTCGCTATTGCTTGCGCTGTTATCTGCCTGAGAGAGCGCCGCATACGCCGCGATATGCGGGTTCAGTAGCATGTCCGCCCCCACCGTCACATCCAGCCAGTTGCCATTCTGATCCGCTGCCGTCATTCGACTCAGCCCCGACTGCGCTTTCCAGATGTTCTCGCCGTATTGCTGGTTATAGCTGATTTGCGCCCAGGGACGGATATCGCCAAACTGCGAATTCACCCGCCAGCCCAACGTACTGACGCTGGCATGCCACAGAGGGTCGGTCAGCGTCTGCGCCGTCACGCTGTCGCCAAATTCATTAAACATCGAGGTGGTTGAGCCGTCGTAATGCAGGCTGGCGACCGGCCCGGTCGTCACGCGCCCGGCAAGCGGAAAATTCCAGCCCATGCTCATGCCGCTGGTCGCGTCCAGTGGCGTTTGATCGGCCAGGCTCAGCACAGGGCCAGGCGCATTCTGGCTGGACCGAATCCGCTCCGCCAGAATATCGTTGTAACTTGGTTGGTGATCGCTGTCCCATGTATAGCGTTCTGTCGTATGACCCGATACGGCATCAGCGATATATTCTTGTTGCCAGGCATATGCTGTGTTAGTGAAAATTGCACAGACGATAACGCTCGCCAGGCAGCACCACACCTGGCGACCACTGCATTTTTTTATAATCATCAACGCGACTCCAGAGAAGAGCCGAATTCGGCGATATTATTGTCATTGTTTGGCGGTTCCAGGGCTTATTAGCCCTGTATTAAATATTGTCTTTTTAGCTGGCGCGTCAAGGCGGGCCGAATGAAATTTTTGCGGTAGTCAAAACAGCGAGGAAGAGTATGCAGCGTTGCGGATGGGTCAGTCAGGACCCACTATACATCGCCTATCACGACAAGGAGTGGGGCATTCCCGAAACCGACGGCAAAAAGCTGTTCGAGATGATCTGCCTTGAAGGCCAGCAGGCGGGGCTTTCCTGGATCACCGTGCTGAAGAAACGGGAAAACTATCGCGCAAACTTCCACCACTTTGATCCCGTTCGCGTCGCGGCGATGCAGGAAGACGACGTTGAGCGTCTGTTGCAGGATGCGGGCATTATTCGCCATCGGGGAAAAATTCAGGCCATCATCGGCAATGCCAGGGCGTATCTCGCGATGGAGCAAAATGGCGAACCGTTTGCTGAATTCGTCTGGTCTTTTGTCGAAAACCAGCCGCAGGTAACGCGCGCCGCCAGCCTGAGCGAGATCCCCACCTCAACCCCCGCGTCGGATGCGCTGGCAAAAGCGCTGAAAAAACGCGGCTTCAAGTTCGTCGGCACCACCATTTGCTACTCCTTTATGCAGGCGTGCGGGCTGGTCAACGACCATATCACGGGCTGTTTCTGCCATCCTGGAGGTCAGCATGATTCGCGAATCCCGGACTGACGATATGGCGTCAATTTTGACGCTCTGGATGGAAAGCACGATCTATGCCCACCCGTTTATCGAAGCGCGCTACTGGCGCGAAAGCGAAGCGATAGTGCGTGACGTGTACTTGCCCGCCGCGCAGACCTGGGTGTGGGAAGAAGCAGGTTTACTGAAAGGCTTTGCCAGCGTGATGGAAGCGCGCTTTTTGGGCGCGCTGTTTGTCACGCCAGACGCGATCCGCCGCGGGATTGGCAAGGCGCTGGTGCAGCATGTTCAGCAGCGCTTTACCGCGCTCAGCCTGGAGGTTTACCAGAAAAATCAGTCGGCGGTGAATTTCTACCATGCGCTGGGTTTTCGTATCGAAGACAGCGCATGGCAGGAAGATACACAGCATCCGACATGGATTATGGGCTGGCAGGCGGATTAAACGCCGTAAGCGTCAGCGAAGGGCCGGTATACTTTTCAATCCACGCCAGCGCGGTGTTGCCCGCACAGCCGTTCCCCAGTCGCGAGCTGGGGAGATCTTTGGTCAACACGTTTACCGCGCCATTTTTACAGATGCCGCCAGCCGACACCTCTAAATCCGGCCATGCCCCTTCATGAATGCAGATAACGCCGGGTCTAATGCCCTCCGTCACCACCGCGCCCGCCAGAATTTGTCCTCGGTAATTCCAGACCCGCACCGTGTCGCCGTCGGCAATGCCCCGCGTCTGCGCATCCTGCGGATGCAGAGTAACCGGTTCGCGCCCCGCCACCGCATACTGTTCACGAAGCTGGCTGTAGTTAAGCTGGCTGTGCAGACGATGCGCCGGATGGGCGGACAGCACCTGTAGCTGACCGGGTTCGGCATTGCCGTGCCATTCGTCTGGCTCCAGCCACATTGGGTGTCCTGGGCAGTCCGCATAGCCGTAGTCCGCAATTCGCCGGGAGTAGATCTCTATCTTGCCGCTGTCCGTTTTCAGTGGATGCGCGTCGGGGTCACGGCGGAAATCCGCAAAGCGGATAAACTGCGCGTTGGCCGCATTCTCCGGCATTTCAATCAGATCGTTGGCTTCCCAGAACTGTGCAAACGGCGGCAGCGTCACCTGCTGGCTGGCGCCGCGTTGCCCGGCGATGTTGTAGAAGGTTTCCAGCCACTCAAGCTCGCTTTTCCCTTCGGTGAAGCGCGCATGACCGCCCGTTTCCCAGCGCTCGCTCAGTTCGGCAAACACGTCAAAGTCATTACGGGCCTCATCACGCGGCGGCACAACCTGCTTCATCGGCACCAGATGCTGGTTGCTGTAGTCGCCGGTCATGGTTAAGTCGTTACGTTCATAAGAGGTCGTGGCAGGTAACACGATATCGGCATGTTTCGCCGCAGCGGTCCAGAAACATTCGGAGATCACCACCAGTTCCGGCTTTTGCCAGGCGCGAATCAGACGGTTGGTATCCTGATGATGCGTAAAGTTCGCGCCACCGGCCCACCAGACGAAGCGGATATCCGGGAAATGGCGGTTCATACCGTTGTGCTGATAGGGCGCGCCGGGATTCTCCAGCGCCTCGACAATGCGCGCCACCGGAATTTTGTCTACCGCATCGGTGCCGCCTGGCAGACTGCCCTGCATTGAAGCCAGTACGGCGGCGCGGCGCGTCGGGTTTCCCCCGTTGGCGAAATGGTACGAGAGGCCAAAACCGCCGCCGGGCGTGCCAATTTGCCCTAACATGGCGGCAAGCGTTACCAGCATCCAGTGTTTTTGCTCGCCGAACTGCTGACGCTGCATCCCCCAGCCAGACATCAACATGGTGGTGTTTTTATGGAAGAGTTCCGCCAGTTCGTGAATTTTAGCGGCGGATACGCCGCAAATATCTGCCGCCCATTCCGCCGTTTTCGCCACGCCGTCGCTCACGCCCAGCAGATAGTCGGCGAATGTCTCGTAACCGGTCGTGCAGCGCGCCAGAAACGCGTTATCATGCCAGCCGTTTTTTACCAGCGTATGCGCAATCCCCAGCATCAGCGCCACGTCAGTCCCCATATGCGGGGCGATCCACTCCATCTTATCGCCAAAGAACGCCGCGCTTTCCGATCGCATTGGATCGATGCAGATCAGTCGTTTCCCGCTGTTGCGCAGCGCGGCAAAGTAAGCAATGCCCTGCTCATCCGACGCATTCCAGGCAATTTTTAGCGTATTCAAAGGGTTGGCGCTCCATAGCACCACCACGTCACTGTGTTCCAGCACAACCGGCCAGCTGGTCTGCTGCTGGTAGACTTCGTTTCCGCCCACCACATACGGCATGATGGCCTGCGCCGCCCCCGTGGAGTAATCCCCCAGATGCCCGGTATACCCGCCCGCCAGCGCCATATAACGCTGCAACAGGGTGGAAGCTTTATGCAGCACGCCATTCGAGCGCCAGCCATAAGAACCGGCAAAAATCGAGGACGGCCCATATGTTTCACGAATACGTTTGTGTTGGGTATGGATCAGATCCAGCGCCTCATCCCAACTCACCCGCACAAATTCATCCTGACCGCGCACGCCCTGTGGCTTCTCTGGCGAGGCGAGAAATCCTTTACGCACCATCGGGAAACGCACCCGGGTAGGGCTGTGAACCTGGTCGCGCACGACGGTTTGCAGGGAATTGAGATGCGAAGTGGGCAGCGCCCCGCGAGACGCGAGAATCGTCTCGCCGTCAGTGTCGACCCGGACAGGTCCCCAGTGGGCAGCGGTTAATACCGAATAGTGCGATGGTGCGTTGATCAAAATGCGCTCCTGAATGCGATGCAGGTGTGACGGCTTATTTATTATGCCGCTCAATGTTACTTACAAATTTAAGAGTCTTCCCTGGAATTTTCTTCATGTTCGCACATCATAATCAACCGCCACCGTCGCTGTGGCGAAAAAATAAAAAAGTCATTAAGGAACTAAGATGAAAAAACGTGTTTTGGTCATTGCTGCTATCGTGAGCGGCGCCCTGGCAGTATCTGGCTGCACAACAAACCCTTACACCGGCGAGCGCGAAGCGGGTAAATCCGGCATTGGCGCGGGCATTGGTTCTCTGGTCGGCGCAGGCGTCGGCGCACTCTCCTCTTCCAAGAAAGATCGCGGCAAAGGCGCGCTGATTGGCGCAGCGGCAGGCGCGGCGCTGGGCGGCGGCGTTGGCTATTACATGGACGTACAGGAAGCGAAACTGCGTGACAAAATGCAGGGAACGGGCGTGAGCGTGACGCGAAGTGGCGATAACATCATCCTGAATATGCCGAATAACGTCACCTTCGACAGCAGCAGCGCAACCCTGAAACCGGCAGGCGCCAACACGCTGACCGGCGTGGCGATGGTGCTGAAAGAGTACAACAAAACCGCCGTTAACGTAGTGGGCTACACCGACAGTACCGGCGGGCAGGATCTGAACATGCGTCTGTCGCAGCAGCGCGCGGACTCCGTGGCCAGCGCGCTGATCACCCAGGGCGTTGCCGCCAACCGCATCCGCACCAGCGGCATGGGCCCGGCGAACCCGATCGCCAGCAACAGCACCGCCGAAGGTAAAGCGCAAAACCGCCGCGTGGAAATCACCTTAAGTCCGTTGCAGTAATCGTTGTGCCGGGTGGCGACAGCGCCACCCGGCACATCGCCAGATGGCGGCTTCGCCTTATCCGGCCTACATTCTTATCCGGCATGAAGCGCTTGCCATCGTTGATTTTCGCGTTAAGGTGTTGTCACCAAATTCAGGGAAATCAGCGATGAGCAAATCAACACGGGCAACCATCAGCGATGTGGCGAAAGCCGCTAAAACCGGAAAAACCAGCATTTCACGCTACCTCAACGGTGAGAAGCATTTGCTGTCCGAGGCCCTGCTGGCGCGCATTGAAAAAGCCATTGCCGAACTCGATTATCGCCCAAGCCTGATGGCCAGAGGCCTGAAACGCGGCCGTACCCGTCTGATTGGCCTGATCATCGCCGATATTACCAACCCCTATTCCGTTAACGTGTTGAGCGGCATTGAAGCCGCCTGCCGCGAGAAAGGGTTCACTCCTCTGGTCTGTAACACCAACAATGAGGTGGATCAGGAACTGCACTATCTGGATCTGCTGCGCAGCTACCAGGTGGAAGGCATCGTGGTGAACGCCGTCGGGATGCGCGAGGAGGGGCTGAACCGCCTGCAACAGTCGGCGCTGCCGATGGTTCTGATTGACCGTAAAATCCCTGATTTCGCCTGCGATGTCGTCGGTCTGGATAACACCCAGGCGGCAACAACCGCCACCGAACATCTCATTGAGCAAGGGTTCGAGGCGATCCTGTTTCTCAGCGAACCGCTCGGTATGGTCAATACCCGCCGCGAGCGCCTGAACGCATTTCGTGCGACGCTGGCGCGTTACCCTGGCGTGGTGGCGGAAAACGCCGAGGTGCCGCTGGCGGAAAATACGCAACTGGATAACACCCTGCGCCAGTTTCACCAGCAGCACCGGGGGATGCGCAAAGCCGTGATCTCCGCTAACGGCGCGCTCACATTGCAGGTCGCCCGTTCGCTCAAACGCATTGGTCTTAACTGGGGCAGCGACATCGGCCTGCTCGGTTTTGACGAACTGGAATGGGCAGAGCTGGCAGGCGTCGGCATCACCACGCTGAAACAGCCGACCTGGCAAATTGGTTTTGCCGCTGTCGAGCAGGTTGTACGCCGCATTGAAGGGGGCAGCGACGCGATTCACGAGCAGGTTTTCTCCGGCGAGCTGATCGTTCGCGGCTCCACCGCCCGCTAATTTTCCTTCGTGATGGTGATCATAATTTCGACACACTGCACTTTTCTTTGGAACCGGTTCCATCTAGCGTAATAGCAAGAGCGATAGATTTGGAGTTCCCATGCAAAGAAAAATTATGGTGGTCACCGCCGCCTATGGCTACGACCAGGTGCGTGCCGCAGGCGGGCAAACCGCGATGCTGCCCATCATTGCCGGAGCGGGGGCGGATGGCGTCGAGATTCGCCGTGAAATGTTCACTGACGCCGAGCTTAACGCGCTCCCGCTGCTGGCGGCCGCCATTGACATTTTCGGCCTGCTGGCCTGCTATTCCGCGCCGGAACCGCTGTTCCTGGAGGATGGCAGCCTCAACCCCCACCTTCCCGACCTGTTACAGGAAGCCCGTACGCTGCAAGCGCTGTGGCTGAAAGTGTCGCTGGGTCATTTTGAACGCCAGGATCAGCTCGACACCCTGCGTGACTGGCTGGAGAGCAGCGGCATGGCGCTGGTGGTGGAAAATGATCAAACCGCCTGCGGGAAATTGCGCCCGATGCAACGCTTCAATGCCGCCTGTCAGGTACAGAACCTGCCCATCAGACTGACGTTTGATATGGGGAACTGGCTGTGGGTAGGCGACTCGCCGGAAGACGCCGCACGCTACCTGGCGCCCGCCGTCGGCTATATCCACGTTAAAGCCGCCACGCCCCATCACGACAGTTTCCGCGCCGTTGCGCCGGATGACGCCGATCCCCGCTGGCTGGCGCTGCTGAACGCGCTGCCTGTTGATGTACCGCGCGGTATTGAGTTCCCACTGGAAGGGCAAGATTTGACGGCGGTGACTCGTCGCTACGTCGATTTGTTACGTGAGGAGTAACGCATGAAAAATTCTCTGGATGTCATCACGATTGGTGAAGCAATGGCGATGTTCGTCGCCACGCAAACGGGCGATCTCGCGGACGTAGACGCGTTTATCAAACGCGTCGCCGGGGCCGAACTTAACGTAGCGACCGGCCTGGCGCGCCTGGGGTTAAACGTCGGCTGGGTAAGCCGCGTCGGTGATGACAGCTTTGGCCGTTTTGTCCTTAAGTCGCTTGAAAAAGAAGGGATTGATGCGCAGGGCGTCACGCTGGACGGACGTTACGCAACCGGCTTTCAGCTTAAATCTAAAGTCGAAAATGGAACCGATCCCATTGTGGAATATTTCCGTAAAGGTTCTGCTGCAAGCCACCTTTCCGTGGACGATTACCACGATGCGTACTTCTCCGGCGCGCGTCATCTGCACTTAAGCGGCGTTGCGGCGGCGCTTTCCGCCAGCTCTTATGAACTGCTGGCGCATACCGCCCGCACCATGAAAGCGCAGGGCAAAACGATTTCATTCGATCCGAATCTGCGCCCGGTGCTGTGGAAAAGCGAAGCCGAAATGGTGGAAAAACTTAACCGCCTCGCCTTCCAGGCCGACTGGGTGCTGCCCGGTCTGAAAGAGGGAATGATATTAACCGGACAGCAAACGCCTGAGGGCATTGCCGATTTTTATCTGCGCCACGGCGTGAAAGCGGTGGTGCTGAAAACCGGCGCGGATGGCGCCTGGTACAAAACCGCTGAGGGCGAGCAAGGCTGCGTCGCACCGGTGAAAGTGGACAACGTGGTCGATACGGTTGGTGCGGGCGATGGCTTTGCCGTGGGCGTGATCAGCGCCCTGCTGGAAGGCCGCACGCTGCATCAGGCAGTGACGCGAGGCAATAAAATTGGCGCGCTGGCGATTCAGGTTCAGGGCGACAGCGAAGGATTACCCACTCGTGAAGCGTTAGGCGAATAACTTCACGCAATGATAACAGCCCCCTGTACCCTACATACAGCGGCGGCATAGTGACAGAGGCAGGCCTATGACAAGCTCAACAAATGCAGCAAAACGCTGGTGGTACATCATGCCTATCGTGTTCATCACGTACAGCCTGGCGTACCTGGATCGCGCAAACTTCAGCTTCGCTTCCGCAGCGGGGATTAACGAAGACCTCGGCATCACGAAAGGGATCTCCTCCCTGCTGGGCGCCCTGTTCTTCCTCGGTTATTTCTTCTTCCAGATCCCAGGCGCGGTGTACGCCGAGCGTCGCAGCGTACGTAAGCTGATCTTCATCTGCCTGATTTTATGGGGAGCATGCGCATCGCTGACCGGGATGGTGAGTAATATCCCAATGCTTGCCGCCATCCGCTTTATTCTCGGCGTCGTGGAAGCGGCCGTTATGCCCGCCATGCTGATTTACATCAGCAACTGGTTCACGAAGTCAGAGCGTTCGCGCGCCAATACGTTCCTGATTCTCGGCAACCCGGTGACGGTGCTGTGGATGTCCGTAGTTTCAGGCTACCTGATTCAGGCGCTCGGCTGGCGTGAAATGTTCATTATTGAAGGTTTCCCCGCCATCATCTGGGCGTTCTTCTGGTGGGTGCTGGTGAAAGACAAACCGTCACAAGCTGGATGGCTGACGGAGTCAGAAAAAGCCGCGCTTCAGGCGCAGTTGGAAAAAGAGCAGCAGGGCATCAAAGCGGTACGCAATTACAGCGAGGCATTCCGCTCACGCAACGTCATCCTGCTGTGCATGCAGTATTTCACCTGGAGTATCGGAGTGTACGGGTTTGTTCTGTGGCTGCCGTCCATCATCCGTAGCGGCAGCGCGAATATGGGTATGGTGGAAGTCGGCTGGCTCTCTTCAGTGCCGTACCTGGCGGCGACGATCGCGATGATCGTGGTCTCCTGGGCATCCGATAAACTGCAAAACCGTAAACTGTTCGTCTGGCCGCTGCTGTTGATTGCCGCCTTTGCCTTTATCGGCTCATGGGCCGTTGGTGCGAACAACTTCTGGCTCTCTTATACCCTGCTGGTTATCGCCGGTGCGGCGATGTATGCCCCTTATGGCCCGTTCTTCGCCATTATTCCTGAAATGCTGCCGCGTAACGTCGCGGGCGGCGCAATGGCGCTGATCAACAGTATGGGCGCGCTGGGCTCTTTCTTTGGTTCATGGTTCGTCGGCTATCTCAACGGCGCAACCGGCAGCCCGGCCGCCTCGTACATTTTTATGGGGGTGGCGCTTTTCGCCTCAGTATGGCTAACTTTAATTGTTAAGCCTGCTAACAATCAGCAATTACCGATTGGCGCACGCCACGCTTAAACCTTAACTCACGGAGATCCGCATGAAGCCGTCCATTATTCTCTACAAAGCGTTACCTGACGATTTACTGCATCGCCTGGAAGAGCATTTCACCGTCACGCAGGTGCCAAATCTTCGCCCGGAAACGGTAGAACAACACGCCCAGGCTTTCGCCAGCGCGGAAGGTTTGTTGGGCTCCAGCGAAACCGTCAATAGCGCACTGCTGGAGAAGATGCCGAAACTACGCGCGGCATCGACCGTCTCCGTGGGTTATGACAATTTTGATGTGGCTGCCCTCAACGCGCGCAGCGTATTGCTGATGCACACGCCGACCGTGCTGACGGAAACCGTTGCGGATACGGTAATGGCGCTGGTGCTGAGTACCGCCCGCCGCGTGGTGGAAGTGGCCGAACGCGTCAAAGTGGGGGAATGGACAAAAAGCATCGGGCCAGACTGGTTTGGCACTGATGTACACCACAAAACGCTGGGGATTGTCGGGATGGGGCGCATTGGTCTTGCGCTGGCGCAACGCGCCCACTTCGGCTTTAACATGCCGATTCTCTACAACGCCCGCCGCCATCATCCTGAGGCGGAAGAACGCTTCAACGCCCGGTACTGCGATCTGGACACCCTGTTACAAACGGCGGATTTTGTCTGCCTGATCCTGCCGCTGACGGAAGAGACGCATCACCTGTTTGGCGCGGCGCAGTTTGCCAAAATGAAGTCCTCCGCCATTTTCATTAACGCAGGGCGCGGCCCGGTCGTGGATGAAAACGCGCTGATTGCCGCCCTGCAAAGCGGTGAAATTCATGCGGCGGGTCTGGATGTGTTTGAACAAGAACCGCTGCCGGTCGATTCGCCGCTGCTGTCGCTGCCGAACGTTGTGGCGCTGCCGCACATCGGCTCCGCCACCCATGAGACGCGCTACAACATGGCCGCCTGCGCGGTGGATAACTTAATTGATGCGTTACAAGGCAAGGTGGAGAAGAACTGCGTGAACCCGCAGGTCGCAGGATAATAAATGGCCGGGCGGCGGCGTTGCCCTGCCCGGCCTACAACGTTGCTTAACCGTATGCCCGATCGACGCCAGCGCCATCGGGCATAAACAGCGTTACTGGATCGCGTTTACCGCAGTGGTCCAGGCCTGATTAAATGCCTGGTGCTGAGACGCCAGCGGCCCAATCAGCGTGTTGTACTGGCTGGCCTGCTGTGACGTTGGGAACTGAATGCCGTTCGCGACAAAGCTCACCTGCGTATCCTGCTGCGCCACAAAGTCGCCGACCTGCACCAGTTGCTGCGTGAAAATTTGCGCAGCCGGAATCAGCGGCTGTAACGCCTCCGAAGGCGCCGTCACCACTTTACTGTAAACCTGATCAAAGACCGGTTTCAGGTCGTCGGACTGTTTCAGCGCGCTGTGCGCGGCATCTGCCTGCAATTTCGCATTCTGCAACTGCTGGCCCAGCACGCCCAGAGAACCATTTGCCTGACGCAGCGGCTCGCGCTGAGTGACATAGTCCTGAGGAACGCGGATTGCATTGACGCTATCCACAACCGGACGCAGACCGGAATCCATCGCCTGATTCACCTGCTGCGAATAGCCATACAGAATCGCATAATCAGACACGAACGGACCAAATTGTTTTTTCTGATCGGCGGTCAACGTCGGCAGACGCTCCCCGCTACGCATCGCAGTATTCTGCAGGAAATCAATAAACGCTTTACGCTGATCACCTTCTTTATCAAAACACCCGCTCAGGCTAACTACCATTAATAACGCCATAACAGGCGCAAACCAGCGAGAGCAGGACTTACCTGTCGCCATTTTAATACTCCTTTCACCCAAAAATGCGCACAACGATGCCGCGTGCCTGACGCTGACAAGGATAGTCCAGGACAGCCTTGCAAGATACCCTTTCTGCGTAATCTTGCCGTGGAATATTATACGAAGAAACGGCCAGCTTTTTTACGTGATAAAATTTTTGTTATCTTTACAATTGCGCGCCGTCGATCCGATATGTCGGCCTTTTTCAGATCCTTAGCCAACGCGCGATCCTGACCGGAATGCGCTGAAACGAATCCACTTCTTTGCCGCTTCCAACCGGCTTCACGTTTCCCGACTATTCTTAATGAGCTTCGATGAAATTCACGATCCCGCTGTGTGATTTATAGGAGTTCTCAATGGAATACAAAGATCCTATGTTTGAACTGCTGAGCAGTCTGGAACAAATTGTTTTTAAAGATGTATCGCAGACGATTATCCTGACAAACAAGCCCAACCCTTTTACAGAGTTTGAACAGTTACGAAGAGGAACCGGGCTAAAAACAGATGATTTTGCCCGGGCGATGGGCGTAACCGTTGCCACGGTGCAGGAATGGGAATCCAGACGGGTAAAACCGTCGAGTACCGAGTTAAATCTGATGCGCCTGATCCAGGCCAACCCAGGTTTAAGTAAGCAGTTGATGAAATAGATTATTGCCTGATTTTTTCGTTTAACGGTCCTGTTAAGGGGCCGTTTCCCGACAGACTTACCCGAAAGAAGTAAAATAAAAGTTGCATCCACAAGCGTTACATGAGTTAATGCGTCCAACGGTTTGACGTACAGACCATTAAAGCAGTTTAGTAAGGCAGTCCCCTTCAAGAGTTATCCGTTGATACCCCTCGTAGTGCGCATTTCCTTAACGCTTAAAAAATCTGTAAAGCACGCCATATCGCCGAAAGGCACACTTATTTTTTAAAAGGTAATACACTATGTCCGGTAAAATGACTGGTATCGTAAAATGGTTCAACGCTGATAAAGGCTTCGGCTTCATCACTCCTGACGATGGCTCCAAAGACGTGTTCGTACACTTCTCTGCTATCCAGAACGACGGTTACAAATCCCTGGATGAAGGTCAGAAAGTTTCCTTCACCATCGAAAGCGGCGCTAAAGGCCCGGCAGCTGGTAACGTAACCAGCCTGTAATCTTAGCTTTATAAGCTCAGAATTGAAGATCCCTGCCAATCGGCGGGGATTTTTTTTACCTTTTTCCCCATAAAAAAACCTGCCAGATGGCAGGTTTTTTTTATTGCGACGAACTTACTGCAACAGGGAAATATCCGCTACTTGCAGGAACAGCTCACGCAGTTTCGCCAGCATAGAGAGGCGGTTGATGCGCAGATCTTTGTCATCAACCATCACCATCACTTTTTCAAAGAACGTATCGACCGGTTCACGCAGTTCAGCCAGTTCGACTAACGCTTCCTGGTAACGACCTTCAGCAAACACGGGTTCAAGTTTGTCACGCAGAACCACAACTTGCAGAGCCAAAGCAATTTCCTCTGGTTCCTTCAACGTTGCCGCATTGACACGATCGTTCAGCACTTCGTCGGACTTCGCCAGAATGTTGGACACACGTTTGTTCGCCGCCGCCAGCGCGGAGGCTTCTTCCAGCGTGCGGAAGTGCGACACGGCCTTCATACGGGCATCGAAATCCGCCGGACGGGTCGGACGACGCGCCAGAACCGCCTGAATGGTGTCCACGGTGTAACCTTCATCCTGATACCAGGCGCGGAAACGACCGAGCATAAAGTCGATAACGTCATCAACCACATTCGCGTTGGTCAGCTTGTCGCCGTACAGACGCGCCGCTTCTTCGGTCAGCGTTTGCAGATCCAGATTCAGGTTCTTCTCAACGATGATACGCAGCACGCCCAGCGCGGCACGACGCAGCGCGAACGGGTCTTTATCGCCTTTCGGATGCTGACCGATACCGAAGATACCCGCCAGCGTGTCCATCTTGTCGGCAATCGCCAGCGCGCAGGCAACCGGGTTAGACGGCAGATCGTCACCAGCAAAGCGCGGCTGATACTGCTCGTTCAGCGCGACAGCTACATCTTCCGCTTCGCCGTCATGGCGCGCGTAGTGCATCCCCATGACGCCCTGCGTGTCGGTGAACTCAAAGACCATGTTGGTCATCAGGTCACATTTCGACAGCAGGCCCGCACGGGTAGCGTGGTTGACATCCGCGCCAATTTGTTCAGCAATCCAGCCCGCCAGCGCCTGAATACGGTCGGTCTTGTCGCGCAGCGTACCCAACTGTTGCTGGAACAGCACGGTTTGCAGACGCGGCAGGTTATCTTCCAGACGTTTTTTACGGTCGGTATTGAAGAAGAACTCGGCATCTGCCAGACGCGGACGCACCACCTTCTCGTTACCGGAGATGATTTGCTGCGGATCTTTAGATTCGATGTTCGCCACGAAGATAAAGTTCGGCAGCAGTTTGCCGTCTGCGGCGTAAACCGGGAAGTATTTCTGGTCGCCCTTCATGGTGTAAACCAGCGCTTCAGACGGCACCGCGAGGAATTTCTCTTCGAATTTCGCCGTCAGCACCACCGGCCATTCCACCAGCGAAGTGACCTCTTCCAGCAGGCTCTCGCTCAGGTCAGCGTTACCGCCAATCTGACGCGCCGCTTCTTCTGCATCGGCTTTGATTTTCGCTTTACGCGCTTCGTAATCAGCAACAACTTTACCGCGCTCCAGCAGGATTTGCGGATACTGGTCAGCAGTGTCGATGGTGATTTCCGGCTCGCCCATAAAACGATGGCCGCGAATGACGCGATCGGACTGGATACCCAGAATCGTTGCCGGAATGAGCTTGTCGCCCAGCAGCAGCGTTACGGTGTGTACCGGACGCACGAAGTGAACGTCAGACGCGCCCCAGCGCATCAGTTTCGGAATCGGCAGTTTCGCCAGAGAGGTGGCAATCATGTTCGGCAGCAGCGCTTCTGCGCTTTCGCCTTTCACATGCGCGCGATACAGCAGCCATTCGCCTTTGTCAGTGGTCAGACGTTCAGCCTGGTCCACGGTAATGCCGCAACCACGCGCCCAGCCTTCCGCCGCTTTGCTCGGTTTGCCTTCCGCGTCAAACGCCTGGGCAATCGCCGGGCCGCGTTTTTCAACTTCGCGATCGGGTTGAGAAGCAGCAAGATTCGCCACTTTCAGCGCCAGACGGCGCGGTGCGGCGAACCACTCTACGTTGCCGTGTGCGAGGCCAGCGTTATCCAGCTCCGCAGTAACGTTCGCAGCAAAGGACTCCGCCAGGCTGCGCAGGGCTTTTGGTGGCAGCTCTTCAGTGCCGATTTCCACCAGAAAAGTTTTCTCAGACATGGCCGCCTCTTATTTGTCTTTGTTGCACATCGGGAAGCCAAGGGCTTCACGGGAAGCGTAGTAAGCTTCTGCCACTGCTTTGGTCAGGGTGCGAATGCGCAGGATGTAGCGCTGACGCTCGGTAACGGAGATGGCTTTACGCGCATCCAGCAGGTTAAAGCTATGGGCGGCTTTCAGAATACGCTCGTAAGCAGGCAGCGGCAGCGGGTTTTCCAGCGCCAGCAGTTGCTGTGCTTCTTTCTCATACTGTTCGAAACAGGTGAACAGGAAATCCACATCGGCGTATTCGAAGTTGTAGGTGGATTGCTCCACTTCGTTCTGATGGAACACGTCGCCATAGGTGGTTTTACCCAGCGGGCCGTCGCTCCAGACCAGGTCGTAAACGCTGTCTACGCCCTGAATGTACATAGCCAGACGTTCCAGGCCGTAGGTGATCTCACCGGTAACCGGCTTACACTCCAGACCGCCAACCTGCTGGAAGTAGGTGAACTGAGTCACTTCCATGCCGTTCAGCCACACTTCCCAACCCAGACCCCAGGCGCCCAGCGTCGGGTTTTCCCAGTTATCTTCCACGAAACGGATATCGTGGATAGTCGGGTCCATCCCCAGCTCTTTCAGAGAACCGAGATACAGCTCCTGGATGTTATCCGGCGATGGCTTAATTACCACCTGGAACTGATAGTAGTGCTGTAAACGGTTCGGGTTTTCGCCATAGCGACCATCGGTCGGACGACGAGAAGGCTGCACATAGGCAGCCGCCATCGGCTCTGGCCCCAGCGCGCGCAGACAGGTCATTGGGTGAGAAGTCCCCGCGCCGACTTCCATGTCCAATGGTTGAACAATGGTGCAGCCCTGGCGAGCCCAGTAATCCTGTAAGGTCAGGATCAAGCCCTGGAAGGTCCTGGTATCAAACTTTTGCATATTATTTCGTGCTGGATACGTGTGGATTTAAAGGAAGGGATCAGTATACCCGCTGACCGCAAGATATACAGTACGAAACGGGAAAAAGGGGGAACTTAGCGCATGGAAAGATGTAAAAACTGCCCTTCTGCGTCAAAAGAGCAAACAAAACTCTCTTTGCGGAAAGTATTGCCGCGCATCTCATAGCTACCCTGGTATTGCTCAAAACCGGTCACATCAATTTTCTGCGTGCCGGTGTTATAACGCCGCGCCGCCTGCGCTTTGCACAATGCTTCCATATCCAGTGAGCGTTCCGGGTTCACGTTGACCTTCTGCGCCTTCTGAACCGGCTGCGCCGTCGTCGCGCATCCCACCAGCAGGAGGGTTAACAGCGCCGGAAAAACAGACTTCATCATCATTTTTATTACCGCCTTATTTGCCGGTCGCTCTTATTATTATTAAGGTTAGGGTTTAGCCCAAAAGACAGGCGCATTTTGCGAATCTCGCTGAGCCATCACAAGCTTTAGCGTAAAAACTCAGAATATTCCAGTGAGATACCGCGCCAATAAACAAGTCAGACCCTATTTAAAACGGAAGCAGAGGAACTGATGCAACCCAAAATATACTGGATTGATAATTTGCGAGGGATCGCCTGTTTAATGGTCGTGATGATCCACGCCACCACCTGGTACGTCACCAATGCGCAAAGCATCAATCCGTTTAGCTGGGATTTTGCCAATGTCCTGAACTCCGCCTCACGCGTCAGCGTACCGCTGTTTTTTATGATCTCGGGCTATCTCTTTTTTGGCGAACGTAGCGCCCAGCCGCGACATTTCCTGCGCATTGCGCTCTGCCTGCTGTTCTATAGCGCCGTCGCGCTGGTATATATCACCCTTTTTACGTCGATTAACGCAGAGCTATCGCTGAAAAACCTGCTGCAAAAACCGGTGTTCTACCACCTGTGGTTTTTCTTCGCGATCGCGGTGATCTACCTGGTATCGCCGTTAATACAGGTTAAAAACATCAGCGGCAAAATGCTGTTGGTGCTGATGATCGTCATTGGCGTTGTCGCCAACCCCAATACCGTGTCGCAAAAAATCGGCGGATTTGAGTGGCTCCCCGTTAACCTGTATATCACCGGCGACACGTTTTACTACATCCTCTATGGCATGCTGGGTCGGGCGATTGGCATGATGGAGACACAAAAACGTTCGCTGACCTGGATAAGCGCCGCGCTTTTCATTACGGCGGTATTGATTATTTCTCGCGGAACGCTACATGAACTCAACTGGCGCGGAAATTTTGCCGATACCTGGTACGTCTATTGCGGCCCAATGGTGTTTATTTGCGCCGCGTCGCTGCTCACGCTGGTCAAAAATACCCTGAATACGCGCACGGTTCCCGGGCTGGCGCTGATTTCCCGCCACTCACTCGGTATTTACGGGTTTCACGCGCTGATAATCCATGCGCTACGGACGAATGGCGTGGAGTTTAAACGCTGGCCGCCGCTGGATATCGTATGGATTTTTACCCTCACCCTGGCCGGAAGTTTGCTGCTGTCGATATTGCTACAGAAGATTGATACGCGCAGGCTGGTCAGTTGACCGGCCCTTATTCGTCATCAGAATACGTGGCGTACATATCCGTACCCAACAGACTCACGCCCAGCCCCAGAAGGCACATCACTTTGACGGCGGCCGGTAAATCAATATTCCATAGACCGACAAAAAGCATACCTGCGGCGAGAAGTAACAGATATTTGCACCGGGTGAGCAGACGCTCATTTCCCGTCGGCTCCTGGCGTATTAACAGGGGAAAACCACTCATCACCATTATCGCAAAAAAATAGCCCTTATCGCTCAACGAGTGGCAAGCAGGCCACAGCCCTGTCAGATAGACCAGCGCACCGCCCGCCAGCATGATTAAACCGACCAGACGCTTCCTGCGCGCAACCTTATCGTCCATATCACTCTCCTTATGCTTTGCCGATTCACATTAAGACAAGAAATAAGAATGGAAAAGACGATAACCGGACAATAACGTGAAAATCAGAAAACACACATATTGATTTCGATATATATCGAGGCAATCAATATGAAATAAGAATTCCTTCCGGCCACTGCCGGAAGGAATAGCGGATTAAGACATGAGTGATAATAACTGCTGATAAATGCGGCGGAACGTTTCGCGACGTTCAAGGTAACGCGCATGGCGTTCAGCATCAGGGAAATGCGCTTGCTCCAGCGGAAGCTGCGGTAATAAATCAGATAATGGTTGCTCTTTATTCATCGCAATTTGCGCCAGACGCGCGGCACCCAATGCCGGGCCTACATCTCCGCCGGTACGGTAATCAAGCTGTAGCCCGCTGATATCCGCCAGCATTTGTCGCCAGTATTCACTGCGCGCCCCGCCGCCGATCAGCGTCACGCTGCCGGGTTTCACGCCACAGGCATGCACAACATCCATGCCATCCGCCAGCGCATAACCGACGCCTTCCAGCACCGCCCGCGCCAGCTCTGCGGGGCCATGCTGATGCGTAAGGCCAAAGAATACGCCCTTCGCCTGCGGATTATTATGCGGCGTGCGTTCGCCGGAAAGATAAGGCAGGAACCAGACGGCATCCGCGTTATCATCCGCCTGGCATGCCGCGTCAATCAGCGCAGGAACAGACGCCTGACCGGTCAATTTTGCCGCCCAGTCCAGGCAGGATGCCGCGCTCAGCATGACGGACATCAAATGCCAGCGTTCGGGCAGCGCGTGGCAAAAACTGTGTACCGCACTTTCTGGTTTACTGAGAAAACCGTCGCTCACCGCAAAATAGACGCCTGATGTTCCCAGCGACAGCATGGCCTGACCCGCATTGATCATCCCCACGCCCACCGCGCCCGCCGCGTTATCTCCGCCCCCTGCAACAACAGGCACCGCAGGCATCCCCCAGGAGTGCGCCACCTCAGGCAACACCGTACCGGTGATGTCGCTGCCTTCGTACAAAGCGGGCATGTGTTCACGGGTTAGCTGACAAGCGTTGAGCATGGTGTCGCTCCAGTCGCGCGCTGCGACATCCAGCCACATCGTTCCCGCCGCGTCCGACATATCGCTGGCAAAATCCCCCGTCATACGCAGACGCAGGTAATCTTTAGGCAGCAGCACCTTTGCAACCTGGCGGAAGATATCCGGCTCATGGCGCTGAACCCACAGCAGTTTTGGCGCGGTAAAGCCGGGCATCATCAGATTGCCGGTAATGGCGCGAGACTGCGGAACCTGCTGCTCAAGCAGCGCGCACTCTTCACCACAGCGTCCGTCATTCCATAAAATCGCCGGGCGTAGCACCTTCTGGTGTTTATCAAGCAATGTGGCGCCGTGCATCTGCCCGGCAATCCCCAGCGCCTTTACATCACGCAATGAATGCTCTCGCCCCAGCGCTTTTACGGCGCGATCCGTCGCCAGCCACCACTGTTCGGGATCCTGCTCCGACCATAATGGATGCGGGCGAGAGACGGACAGTTTCTCCGTCTGCGAGGCCAGCACGTCTCCCTGCTCATTCAGCAGGATGGCTTTCACACCGGACGTGCCCAGATCTATCCCGATATACATCGTGACCACTCCTTTATCGATGCGCCGCGTTGGCTAAACGCGGCGCAATGGCGATTACTTGTCGAACAGATAATGATTCACCAGATTTTCCAGCAGTTCCTGATGGCCGCTTTGATGCACCGGCGCCAGATTACGCTGTTCAGCATAGTGCGCGACGTCGCTCAGGGATAACTGGCCTTTCAAAATTTGCTGGCCCAGTTCGCTATTCCAGCCGGAATAACGTTTCGCCACGCGTTTATCCAGTTCGCCATCTTCAATCATGCGCGCTGCCACTTTTAATGACAGCGCCATCGTGTCCATCGCGCCAATATGACCATAGAACAGATCGTATTTGTCGGTGCTCTGGCGACGAACCTTCGCGTCAAAGTTCAGCCCGCCGGTCGTGAAACCGCCCGCTTTCAGGATTTCATACATCACCAGCGCGTTCTCTTCGACGCTTACCGGGAACTGGTCGGTATCCCAGCCCAGCTGCGCATCGCCACGGTTGGCATCCACAGAACCAAAAATGCCCAGCGCAATGGCGGACGCAATCTCATGATGGAAAGAGTGGCCCGCCAGCGTAGCGTGGTTGGCTTCAATGTTCACCTTGATCTCTTTTTCCAGGCCGAACTGCTTGAGGAAGCCGTAAACCGTTGCCACATCGTAGTCATACTGGTGTTTTGTCGGCTCCTGCGGTTTTGGCTCGATCAGCAGCGTGCCCTGGAAACCTGTTTTATGTTTATGCTCCACCACCATCTGCATAAAGCGGCCAATCTGCTCGCGTTCCTGGCGCAGATCGGTATTCAGCAGGGTTTCATACCCTTCACGGCCCCCCCACAGAACGTAGTTTTCGCCGCCCAGTTTGTGCGTGGCGTTCATCGCGTTCACCACCTGCGTCGCCGCCCAACTGAAGACTTCCGGGTCCGGGTTCGTCGCCGCCCCGGCGCCGTAACGCGGGTTGGTAAAGCAGTTCGCGGTGCCCCATAACAGCTTCACGCCGCTCTGTTCTTGCTTCGACTCCAGCACATCGACCATCTGCGCAAAGTTGTTTTTATACTCTTTCAGCGAGGCGCCTTCCGGCGAAACATCCACATCGTGGAAGCAGTAGTAAGGCACGTTCAGCTTATGGAAAAATTCAAACGCCACATCCGCCTTGCGCTTCGCCAGCTCCAGCGCATCGCCGGGCTGTTGCCACGGACGGTTGAACGCGCCTACGCCAAACATATCCGCGCCGTTCCAGCAGAAGGTATGCCAGTAGCAGGCCGCAAAACGCAGATGATCTTCCATGCGTTTACCCAGTACGATTTCATCTGGATTATAATGGCGGAAAGCTAACGGATTAGTGCTTTTAGGGCCTTCATAACGAACACGATCGAGTTGGTCAAAATAAGCCTGCATAATGAACTCCATAATCAGGTAATACGGCGAGGGATGGGTAATGGCGTAATATTGGTTACTCGATTCACATTGCTCAATTATGTTATTTCACTCTGCTATTTAGATAATTCGTAAGTGTGCGCCGCCTCGCAAAATAAAAGTAACCGTCTGCAAAAAATGGTTATTCATCAACAACGAAATGTAACGGGCGTAATGCGTCATTAAAAGTACGATCTCGGTCATAATTCCCGAAATAAACCAAAAATCGTAACTGCAAGATAAAAATCTATAATTGCCTTCCGCGTATTAACTGCTAAAAATCTGCTACGTCTCACGCTGTGATTGTTACTTTTACCGCTGTTCCCTCTAACAAAAGGCATCACGATTATGAAGATAAAAAACATCTTACTCACCGTCTGCACTTCACTCCTGCTCACCAGCATAACGGGACATGCCAAAGAAGTTAAAATTGGTATGGCTATCGATGACTTACGTCTGGAACGCTGGCAAAAAGATCGCGATATTTTCGTGAGCAAGGCCGAATCCCTCGGCGCAAAAGTATTTGTACAATCTGCCAATGGTAATGAAGAAACCCAAATGTCGCAGATTGAAAACATGATCAACCGTGGCGTTGATGTTCTGGTCATTATTCCTTATAACGGGCAAGTATTAAGCAATGTCGTAAAAGAAGCGAAACAAGAAGGAATAAAAGTATTAGCGTACGACCGTATGATAAATGATGCCGACATCGATTTTTATATTTCTTTTGATAACGAAAAAGTCGGCGAATTACAGGCTCAGGCGTTGGTCGATAAAGTGCCTGAAGGGAATTATTTCCTGATGGGCGGCTCGCCGGTAGATAATAATGCAAAATTGTTCCGCGCCGGGCAAATGAAAGTATTAAAACCTTATATCGACTCAGGAAAAATTAACGTCGTCGGCGATCAATGGGTGGACGGATGGTTGCCTGAAAATGCGCTGAAAATTATGGAAAATGCGCTGACCGCAAACAATAACAAAATTGACGCGGTTGTCGCTTCCAATGACGCAACCGCAGGCGGTGCGATTCAGGCGCTCAGCGCTCAGGGATTATCGGGAAAAGTCGCTATTTCCGGTCAGGATGCCGACCTTGCGGGCATTAAACGTATTGTCGCAGGCACGCAGACCATGACGGTTTATAAACCCATCACGCTACTGGCGAATACCGCCGCCGAGATCGCCGTCGAGCTGGGTAACGGGCAACAACCTAAGGCCGACGCCACGCTGAATAACGGTCTGAAAGATGTCCCTTCCCGTCTGCTTACTCCAATTGATGTTAATAAAACCAATATTGACGAAACCGTGATTAAAGACGGGTTCCACAAAAAGAGTGATCTGTAAACGTTGCGCCCTCTACAACAGCGGAGGGCGTCAAACCCTCCATGCCGGGTTCTCGCATTGGCTTATGTGGAGTAGTTATGCCCTATCTACTTGAAATGAAAAACATTACCAAGACCTTCGGCGCAGTGAAGGCAGTTGATAACGTCAGCCTCAGGCTTAATGCCGGGGAAATCGTTTCATTGTGCGGTGAAAATGGTTCGGGTAAATCAACGTTAATGAAAGTGCTGTGCGGTATTTACCCTCATGGCTCTTATGAAGGTGAAATTCTGTTTGCGGGAGAAACACTGCAAGCCAGCCATATTCGTGATACCGAACGTAAGGGCATTGCTATTATTCACCAGGAGTTAGCGCTGGTTAAACACTTAACCGTGCTGGAAAATATCTTCCTGGGCAGCGAAATCACCCGTAACGGCATTCTTGATTACGACATGATGACGCTACGCTGCCAGAAGCTGTTAGATCAGGTCAGCTTGTCTATCTCACCGGATACCCGCGTGGGCGACCTGGGCCTGGGGCAACAACAGCTGGTAGAAATTGCCAAAGCGCTTAATAAACAAGTTCGGCTGCTGATTCTCGATGAGCCGACGGCCTCCCTCACGGAACAAGAAACCACCGTGCTGCTGGAAATTATTCGCGATCTGCAACAGCATGATATTGCGTGTATTTATATCTCACACAAGCTCAATGAAGTTAAAGCTATCTCGGACACAATCTGCGTGATCCGCGACGGCCAACATATTGGCACCCGCGCAGCCGCCGGAATGGAAGAAGACGATATCATCACCATGATGGTCGGTCGCGAGCTGACGGCGCTCTATCCTAATGAACCGCATGCCACCGGGGAGGAGATTTTGCGCGTTGAGCGCCTTACCGCCTGGCATCCCGTCAACCGTCACATCAAACGCGTCAATGATGTCTCCTTTTCGCTGAAACGGGGCGAGATTCTCGGCATTGCAGGGCTGGTCGGCGCGGGCCGCACGGAGTTAGTGCAATGCCTGTTCGGCGTCTGGCCCGGGCGCTGGGAAGGAAAGGTCATGATCGATAATCAGGCCGTGGATATTCGTCATTGCCAGCAAGCGATCGCTCATGGCATTGCAATGGTGCCTGAAGACAGGAAACGCGACGGCATTGTGCCGGTTATGGCCGTCGGGAAAAATATCACGCTGGCGGCGCTCGATCGGTTCACCGGGAAGATAAGCCATCTTGACGATGCCGCAGAGCAAAAATGCATTCTGGAATCACTGCAACGCCTGAAAGTGAAAACATCCTCGCCTGATTTAGCGATTGGGCGCCTTAGCGGCGGGAACCAACAAAAGGCCATACTGGCGCGCTGTCTCCTGCTGAACCCGCGTATTCTCATCCTCGATGAACCCACCCGAGGAATCGATATCGGCGCGAAATATGAAATCTACAAACTCATTAACCAGCTTGTTCAGCAAGGTATTGCTGTCATCGTCATCTCGTCGGAACTCCCCGAGGTTCTTGGATTAAGCGATCGCATCCTGGTGATGCACGAAGGAAAACTGAAAGCCAACCTGGTGAATCATAACCTGACTCAAGAACAGGTGATGGAAGCCGCATTGAGGAGCGAATATCATGTCGAAAAACAATCCGTCTGAAGTGAAACTCTCAGCCCCTCTGACGGGCGGTTTTCCTGGGTTAAAATCACTGAACCTACAGGTGTTCGTCATGATCGCGGCGATTATTGTGATCATGCTGTTCTTTACCTGGACCACGGAAGGCGCATACCTGAGCGCGCGCAACGTCTCCAACCTGCTTCGTCAGACGGCGATCACCGGTATTCTGGCTGTGGGGATGGTTTTCGTAATTATCTCTGCGGAAATCGACCTCTCCGTTGGCTCAATGATGGGGCTATTAGGCGGCGTCGCGGCAATCTGCGACGTCTGGCTGGGCTGGCCATTGCCGCTTACGATTGTTGTCACGCTGGCGCTGGGTTTACTGCTCGGCGCCTGGAACGGGTGGTGGGTCGCCTACCGGAAAGTCCCTTCGTTTATCGTCACCCTGGCCGGGATGCTGGCTTTCCGTGGCATTCTCATTGGCATCACGAATGGTACGACCGTCTCGCCCACCAGCTCGGCGATGTCGCAGATTGGTCAGAGCTACTTATCCAACGGTCTGGGCTTCACAATAGGCGCCATCAGCTTAATGGCGTTTATCGGCTGGCAATGGCGCGGGCGTATGCGTCGGCAGGCTCTGGCGCTTAGCACCCCGGCTTCTACTGCGGTAGTCGGTCGCCAGGCGCTAACCGCCGTCATTGTCCTGGGCGCAATCTGGCTGCTGAACGATTATCGCGGCGTTCCAACACCCGTACTGCTGCTGGTATTCCTGCTGCTTGGCGGTATGTTTATGGCGACGCGAACGGCGTTTGGCCGGAGAATTTATGCGATTGGCGGCAATCTGGAAGCCGCTCGTCTCTCCGGCATTAACGTTGAGCGAACCAAACTGGCGGTCTTCGCCATCAACGGCCTGATGGTGGCGATTGCAGGGCTGATACTCAGTTCGCGCCTCGGCGCCGGATCGCCTTCCGCCGGGAACATTGCCGAGCTGGACGCGATTGCCGCCTGCGTGATCGGCGGAACCAGCCTGGCGGGTGGCGTGGGTAGCGTCGCGGGCGCCGTCATGGGGGCGTTTATTATGGCCTCTCTTGATAACGGAATGAGTATGATGGACGTGCCCACATTCTGGCAGTACATCGTGAAAGGTGCGATCTTGTTACTGGCAGTATGGATGGACTCAGCAACTAAACGTCGTTCCTGAATTCCAGAAAAGGGGTCATGCTCAATGCCGGTCAACACGTACCGGCATTGTCCTTTATGACTGATTCAGCAGGGAAAGAACTATGTTTGAGAAACGCCACCGTATCACACTGTTATTTAATGCAAATAAAGCCTACGACCGTCAGGTAGTGGAAGGCGTGGGTGAATATTTACAGGCATCGCAATCGGAATGGGATATCTTCATTGAAGAAGACTTCCGCGCGCGAATTGATAACATCAAAGAGTGGTTGGGCGATGGCGTCATTGCCGACTACGATGACGATGACATTGCTCAGGCGCTTGCCGATGTGGATGTGCCCATTATCGGCGTCGGCGGTTCTTACCACCTTGCTGCACACTATCCATCCGTCCATTATATCGCCACCGATAACTACGCTCTGGTGGAAAGCGCCTTTCTGCACCTGAAAGAAAAAGGGATCAATCGCTTCGCCTTTTATGGCCTGCCCGCCTCCAGCGGCAAGCGCTGGGCGGCCGAGCGTGAATACGCGTTCTGCCAACTGGTTGCACAAGAAAAATACCGTGGCGTGGTCTATCAGGGGCTGGAAACCGCACCGGAAAACTGGCAGCACGCGCAAAACCGGCTGGCGGACTGGCTGCAAACCCTGCCGCCGCAAACCGGGATTATCGCCGTTACCGACGCCCGGGCAAGACATGTGCTGCAAGTTTGCGAGCATCTGCATATCCCGGTTCCCGAAAAGCTGTGCGTCATCGGTATTGATAACGAAGAACTGACCCGTTATCTGTCGCGGGTCGCGCTGTCATCGGTCGCTCAGGGAGCCAGGCAGATGGGCTATCAGGCGGCAAAACTGCTACACCGCCTGCTGGATAAGGAAGTGCTGCCGCTGCAACGTATTCTGGTTCCGCCTGTGCGCGTCGTTGAGCGTCGCTCGACGGACTACCGCTCATTGACCGACCCGGCCGTCATACAGGCGATGCATTTCATCCGTAACCATGCCTGCAAAGGTATTAAAGTCGATCAGGTGCTGGACGCGGTCGGTATCTCCCGCTCGAACCTGGAGAAACGGTTTAAAGAAGACGTCGGGGAGACCATTCACGCCGTTATTCATGCTGAAAAACTGGAAAAAGCGCGCAGCCTGTTAATTTCAACCACGCTGCCGATTAACGAAATATCACAGATGTGCGGCTACCCATCCCTGCAATATTTCTATTCTGTTTTCAAAAAGGAGTATGACACGACGCCAAAAGAGTACCGCGATCGGTACAGTGAGGTGTTGTTGTAGCGGTGGCAGGTGGTCGTTTGTAGGCCCGGTAAGCGAAGCGCCACCGGGCGTTTGTGCCGGATGGCGGCGCAAGCGCCTTATCCGGCCTACAAAATCGGGTCATTACATATGCGCGGCGATTAAACGCTGGTTATCCTGATACATCGCGAACAGATAGTTGTTGTAGCTCTGCCCTTTCGTCGAATAACCCTTCAGCTTATGAATCATCGCGCTTGCGGTAACTTCCTGATCCGCCTTACGCAACTGGGCGCGAGACTTACGGAAAGACGAGTAAGCAGGATGCGTGTTCAGGTTAATCACGTACGCGTTAACCGACTCTTTAACCGAGCCGAACTGCGAGTAACCTTTCACTTTACCCGGCGCATTGGTACAACGCCCTTTTCCGCATTTCATGCCGAACAGGTTATTGTTGTTGCGCGCCAGTTTAGAGGTTCCCCAGCCGCTTTCCGCCGCCGCCATCGTCGCCACCATACTGGTCGGGATGATGTCTACGCGTTCCAGCAAGGTATTCCACGGAATGTTACGCGTGTTGCCAGACCACTTTACCTTGTAGCGCGCTGCGATATCTTTCATACGCGTACGTTCAGAAGGCGACCAGCGGTTCTGGTACTGTTTTGAAATCAGCCAGTTACGATCCGCAGTAATCGCAGCATTTTGACTGGTGATAAAAGGCATAACCGTCCGGAGAAACGCTTTTTTCCTTGGTGTTCCAGAAGGGTATTTTCGCAAATCAGGAAGTGAACTACTCTTTGCACTATTGCGAGAATACTCTTGTTTACTGCTTACCTGTTTATGACCTGTCTTGGTTACGTGGGACTTTTGACTCGTTGTTGTCGTGTGCGCCTTCGCCAGCACCTCACCCGAAAATACTACGGTGAGTAACATAAGAATCATTGCCCCATATCGTCGTATGGGCGTCAATATCATTAGGTCTCCTGGTCGGATTTATACATTCCAACGCCTTATATTTTTCAAAAAAATGAGAGATGAATCTCAAATCATATCAAAAATAACCGTCAAGAGCACCCCAAGGAATAGTCCAATTCCGAAACCCTGTCACGCAATAATGGCGAAGAACGCTATTAATACGAAGAAAATGTGGTGGTTATCGCAAAACATGGCTATTTTCTGCGCACGATCGCTCACCCTCGCGCCTCAGCCTGGCGGAATACGCCAGAGGGATGAGTTATCCGCTATCTTTCAACGGCATACTGGCTAAAATCGCAGCAATAAGGAAAGCGTAATGAAACTTACCGCTTTTGCGCTGGCGCTCATGCCCGGCATCGTATTCGCCTCATCATGGACATCTCAGGGATTCCCGCCCTTTACGGCGGAAGGTACGGGTAAGTTTGTCAGCCATGCCGCGTTGACGAAAGGTACGCACCCTTTGACGCTGCATATTGACCAACAGTGCTGGCAACCTGCTGATGCTATAAAACTCAATCAGATGCTGTCGCTCAAACCGTGTGAAGGCACGCCGCCGCAGTGGCGACTGTTTAAAGACGGCGACTATTCGCTGGAGATTGATACCCGCTCCGGTACGCCAACGCTGACGCTGTCGATAAAAAGCACCGCCGATCCCGTCGCCAGCACGGTGCGCCAGTGCCCGACGTGGAACGGCTCGCCGCTGACCCTGGAGGTGAGTCACACCTTCCCGGAAGGCGCGATCGTGCGCGATTACTACAGCCAGCAAACCGCTACCGTTAAGAACGGTCAGATTACGCTGCAACCCGGCGCGACCAGCAACGGGCTTTTGTTGCTTGAACGCGCGGAAACCGACACGCCCGCCGCATTCAACTGGCATAACGCGACGGTCTACTTTGTGCTGACAGACCGTTTCCAGAACGGCGATCCGACGAATGACCAAAGCTATGGCCGCCACAAAGACGGCATGGAGGAGATTGGCACTTTTCATGGCGGCGACTTACGCGGGCTGGCAGACAAGCTGGACTATCTGCAACACCTGGGGGTGAATGCCCTGTGGATCAGCGCGCCGTTCGAGCAAATCCATGGCTGGGTCGGCGGCGGTACGAAAGGGGATTTCCCGCATTATGCCTACCACGGCTATTACACCCAGGACTGGACCACGCTGGACGCCAATATGGGCAGCGAGGACGACCTTCGCGCGTTAGTCGATGGCGCACACCAGCGCGGCATCCGTATTCTGTTTGATGTGGTGATGAACCACACGGGCTACGCCACGCTGGCGGACATGCAGACATTCCGGTTTGGCGCGCTGTATCTGCAAGGCGATGAGCTGAAAAAGACGCTGGGCGAACGCTGGACCGACTGGAAGCCCGCCGCCGGGCAAAGCTGGCACAGCTTTAATGACTACATCAACTTCAGCGACAAAGCGGCATGGGAAGCATGGTGGGGGAAAGAATGGATTCGCACGGATATTGGCGATTATGACAATCCAGGCTTTGACGATTTGACCATGTCGCTGGCCTTCCTGCCCGATATTAAAACGGAATCCACAACCCCTTCCGGCCTGCCGGTGTTCTATAAAAACAAACCGGATACCCATGCAAAAGCCATTGAGGGCTACACGCCGCGGGATTATCTGACCCACTGGCTCAGTCAGTGGGTGCGTGATTACGGCATCGACGGGTTCCGCGTAGATACCGCCAAACACGTCGAACTTCCTGCCTGGCAGCAGTTGAAAACCCAGGCCAGCGCGGCGTTGACCGAGTGGAAACAGGCCAACCCGGAAAAGACGCTGGACGACACGCCTTTCTGGATGACCGGTGAAGCCTGGGGCCACGGCGTCATGCAGAGTGATTATTACCGCCACGGCTTTGATGCGATGATCAACTTTGACTACCAGGAGCAGGCGGCAAAAGCGGTCGATTGTCTGGCGGATATGGACGCCACCTGGCAGCAAATGGCAGAGAAATTACAGGATTTCAACGTGCTGAGTTATCTCTCCTCGCACGACACGCGCCTCTTTCGGGAAGGTGGCGATAAGGCCGCAGAGCTTCTGCTGCTGGCGCCCGGCGCCGTGCAGATCTTTTATGGCGACGAATCCGCACGTCCCTTTGGCCCGACGGGTTCCGATCCGCTGCAAGGCACCCGTTCTGACATGAACTGGCAGGATATCAACGGTAAATCCGCCGCCACCGTTGCCCACTGGCAGCGAATCAGCCAGTTCCGCGCCAGACACCCCGCCATCGGCGCCGGTAAGCAAACCACGCTCTCGCTGAAGCAGGGGTACGGTTTTGTGCGCGAGCACGACGACGATAAGGTCATGGTCATCTGGGCGGGTCGCCCTTAATCCTGCCTGACGTCCGGCGTGCCCATCCGCCGGACGTCTCATCAAAACAAAACACCAGCCAGATAAAAATCTTCAGCATAAAGCATCAACCACGGCGTTAACGCCTGATTTGCACCCTGCCATAGGTAGCGCTATGGTTAGCCACTTTGATAATGAGTTCGACAGACCACCTGCTATGACATTCTCACTTTTTGGCGACAAATTTACCCGCCATTCAGGCATTACCCGCCTGATGGAAGACCTCAATGACGGCTTACGCACGCCCGGCGCAATCATGCTCGGCGGGGGTAATCCAGCGCAAATCCCGGAAATGCAGAATTACTTCCATTCGCTACTGGGCGAAATGCTGGAAAACGGCAAAGCCACTGATGCGCTTTGTAATTATGACGGTCCGCAGGGAAAAACGGAGCTACTGACAGCGCTCGCGTCGCTGCTGCGTGAGAATCTGGGTTGGGATATCGAACCACAGAATATTGCACTAACAAACGGCAGTCAGAGCGCGTTTTTCTACTTGTTTAATCTCTTCGCCGGACGCCGCGCCGACGGGACGACTAAAAAAGTGCTGTTCCCGCTGGCGCCGGAATACATTGGTTATGCCGATTCCGGGCTGGAAGAGGATCTTTTCGTTTCCGCTCGCCCAAATATCGAGCTATTGCCGGAAGGTCAGTTCAAATACCACGTTGATTTTGAACATCTGCGCATCGGGGAAGAGACTGGCATGATCTGCGTGTCGCGCCCGACTAACCCAACAGGCAATGTGATCACCGACGAAGAGCTGATGAAGCTGGATACCCTTGCCAATCAGCACGGCATCCCGCTGGTGATCGATAACGCCTACGGCGTTCCCTTCCCGGGCATTATTTTCAGCGAAGCACGCCCGCTGTGGAATCCGAATATCATCCTGTGCATGAGCCTCTCCAAACTGGGGCTGCCCGGCACCCGCTGCGGCATCATTATCGCCAATGAAAAAATCATCACCGCCATCACCAATATGAACGGCATTATCAGCCTGTCGCCTGGCGGTATTGGCCCGGCAATGATGTGCGAAATGATCAAGCGTAACGACCTGCTGCGCCTGTCGGAAACGGTAATAAAACCGTTCTACTACCAGCGCGTACTGGAGACAATCGCGACCATTCGCCGGTATTTACCGGAAAATCGCTGCCTGATCCATAAACCGGAAGGCGCTATTTTCCTCTGGCTGTGGTTCAAAGATTTGCCGATTTCGACTGAATTGCTGTACCAGCGTCTGAAAGCGCGCGGCGTATTGATGGTTCCCGGCGACTACTTCTTCCCGGGGCTGGACAAACCCTGGCCACATACGCATCAGTGCATGCGGATGAACTACGTTCCCGATCCGCAAAAAATTGAGGCAGGGGTGAAAATTCTTGCTGAAGAGGTTGAGCGCGCCTGGCGCGAAGGCTGACAGCCCCCCCGGTCATCGCCTGACCGGGGTGACACTCAGACGGGTTGCGCGTGCAGTCGTTGTCGCTGCACGTTTTCCACATCAAGGCACTGCAACGCGTCAGTCGGGCAGGCCTCCACGCATGCCGGGCCCGTTTCACGGTGCCAGCAGAGATCGCATTTAATCGCCTGTACGCGTGAGGTTCGCGACACAACGTTCATCGCGCCGAACGGGCACGCCAGCATACAGCTTTTACACCCGATACAGCGCGCTTGTTCCACGAAGATGTGCCCATGATCGCGACGAATAGCCTGCGTTGGGCACACGTTCGCGCAGGGGGCATCTTCACACTGGCGACATGCCGCCGCCGTGGTAAACGCATCGTCTTTAATGACCCGGATGCGGGAGACAAATTCCCCGGACGACACCGCCGCACAGTCCTGGTTCTCCTGATGCGCCACTACGCAGGCAACCTCACAGGTACGACAGCCGATACATTTCGCCGCATCCGCCATGATAAATCGGTTCATTGCCCTCTCCACCTGCGTAAAACCCCAGAGTGCCAGAGAGGGCGCGATCGCTGCTTTGATCCGACGAGGGAAACGATTAAATTTTGTCAGATGCCCATCATCTTCCGGGCGCCTGCCTTAATCGCGCACGGTAAAACCCAACTCATTCGAGATCGCCTGCGCGGTGTCACGCAGGGGCTTGAGCAGATTCTTCTCGCCGATTTGCTTAAGCCGGGACGTCGAAAGCGAAATAGAGATGGCGTATGGCACCCGATGGTGAATATCAAACACCGGCACGGCAATGCAGGAAACGCCCAGCTCATTCTCTTCGCGATCCATCGCCATACCGCTTTCACGAATTTGCGCCAGCTCGTCATACATTGCCGGCAACCCGGTAATGGTGTTACGGGTCAACGGCTGGATCTGATCCTTGTGGCTTTCCCAATAGGTTTCCACATAGTCAGGATGGCCGAACGCCATGTAAATCTTCCCCATCGCAGAGCAATACAGCGGCATATGCTGACCGATATAGGCACGGGTGCGCAGCATGCCAGTGGTCGGCTCCAGCTTATAGATCAGGATGGCATGATCGTCTTCACGGCTGGAGAAGTTGACGGTCTCGCCAGTGGCGATATTCAGCGTCTCAAGATGCGGCGCAGCCACATGAATGATATTCAGCGATGACAGGGCTTTCTGCCCGACAGCGATAAATTTAGTGGTCAGACGATAGCTTCCGGCGGCAGGCGCGGGAGTGACATACCCGCAGGACTGCAATCCCTGTAGCAGTCGATGCACGGTACTTTTGTTCAGCCCGGCCAGTTCAGACAAGTGCGCCAGCGGGCATCCGTTCGGGTAGTTACTGAGGATCTCAATCAGCATCAAACCACGGAACAGGCTCTGACTACCGGCTGGCCTCTCTTTTTCTTGCGTCATTTCGCTCTCTTTTATGCCCATCGCTTCCGCTCCCCTTTTCGTCGCGCTCTGATGGTAGCGCAAAGTGTGTTTCAGTTCACGATCTGAACCGAAAAAACACAACTATTTGATTTTGATGATTTTAAAAAATAGACCACCCCGTTGATCTGTCAAAATTTGATCGCTATATTTGAAATCAGATTTCGCATAGTGAAATTTAAAGATAAAAAAGCGGTCAAAAATAAACGGGAGAAGCAGGAATGAAAGTGACTTTTGAGCAGTTAAAAGAGGCGTTCAATCGGGTGCTGCTGGCGCGCGGCGTTGCGGCGGAAACGGCTGACGCCTGTGCAGAGATGTTTGCCCGTACCACAGAATCCGGCGTCTATTCGCATGGCGTGAATCGCTTTCCCCGTTTCATTCAGCAACTGGATAATGGCGACATCATTCCTGATGCCAGACCGCAGCGCATCACCAGCCTTGGCGCCATCGAGCAGTGGGATGCTCAGCGATCCATCGGCAATCTGACGGCGAAAAAAATGATGGATCGCGCCATTGAACTGGCTTCCGACCACGGCATCGGCCTGGTGGCGTTACGCAATGCCAACCACTGGATGCGCGGCGGCAGCTACGGCTGGCAGGCGGCGGAAAAAGGCTACATCGGCATCTGCTGGACCAACTCTATCGCCGTGATGCCGCCGTGGGGGTCAAAAGAGTGCCGCATTGGCACAAACCCGCTGATCGTCGCCATCCCTTCATCACCAATCACCATGATCGATATGTCGATGTCGATGTTCTCCTACGGCATGTTAGAGGTAAACCGGCTGGCGGGACGTGAGCTGCCGGTAGACGGCGGGTTCGACGATGAAGGCAATTTGACCAAAGAACCTGGCGTGATCGAAAAAAATCGCCGCATTTTGCCGATGGGCTACTGGAAAGGGTCAGGTCTGTCGATTGTGCTGGATATGATCGCCACCCTGCTTTCCGACGGTGCTTCCGTTGCCGAAGTTACCCAGGAAAACAGCGACGAATACGGCGTTTCGCAGATCTTCATCGCTATTGAGGTCGATAAGCTGATTGATGGCGCCACGCGCGATGCCAAACTCCAGCGCATTATGGATTTCGTCACCACCGCTGAGCGCGCCGATGAGAACGTGGCAATCCGTCTGCCAGGCCACGAATTTACCCGGCTGCGGGATGAGAATCGCCGCAACGGCATCACCGTCGATGACAGCGTATGGGCCAAAATCCAGGCGCTGTAAGGAGGCATAGCATGATATTTGGACATATCGCACAGCCCAATCCGTGTCGTCTGCCAGACGCGATTGAAAAGGCGCTCGATTTCTTACGTACCACCGACTTTCGCACGCTGGACCCTGGGGTGGTGGAAATCGACGGCAAAAATATTTTTGCCCAGATAATTGATTTAACCACCCACACTGCGGCTGAAAACCGTCCAGAAGTTCATCGCCGTTATCTGGATATTCAGTTTCTCGCCTGGGGTGAAGAAAAAATAGGGGTTGCCATCGACACCGGTAATAACCAAATCAGCGAATCGTTATTAGAACAGCGCGATATTATTTTCTATCACGACAGTGAACATGAATCTTTCTTTGAAATGGTTCCGGGAAGCTACGCTATTTTTTTCCCGCAGGATGTTCATCGCCCTGGCTGCAATAAAACGGTCGCGACACCCATACGGAAAATCGTCGTTAAAGTGGCAATATCCGCTTTATAAAACGTTATCTTTGGAGCACAACATGAAAACGAACAATACCGGTTATATTATCGGTGCGTATCCCTGTGCACCCTCATTTCACCAAAAGAGTGAAGAGGAAGAGAAGGAATTCTGGCGGCAACTCTCCGATACTCCTGATATTCGTGGGCTGGAGCAACCCTGCCTTGAACATCTTCACCCACTCGGCGACGCGTGGTTATTGCGCCATACGCCAGGCAACTGGCAAATCGTCGTGACGGCGATTATGGAAACCATGCGCCGTCGCGGTGAAAACCGCGGCTTTGGGCTGGCCTCCAGCAATGAAGATCAGCGTCAGGCCTGTGTGGCGTACTATCGCCACCTTTACCAGAAGATCACGACAATCAACGCGGCAAGCGCCGGGAAAGTGATCGCACTTGAGCTGCACGCCGCACCGCTGGCCGATAACCCAAACGTCGCGCAGGCAACGGACGCATTTGCCCGTTCAGTGAAAGAGATCGCTGGCTGGGACTGGCCGTGCGACCTGGTGCTGGAACACTGCGACGCGATGACCAGCGCCGCGCCGCGCAAAGGATTCCTGCCTCTGGACAACGTGCTGGAGGTGATTGCCGACTACGACATCAGCGTTTGCATTAACTGGGCGCGTTCCGCCATTGAAGGACGCAACACCACCCTGCCACTGACCCATACGCAGCAGGTAAAACAGGCCGGTAAACTCGGCGCGCTGATGTTCTCCGGTACAACGCAAAGCGGTGAATACGGCGAATGGCAGGATTTACATGCGCCTTTCGCGCCTTTCTGCCCTGACAGCATGATGACGCAAGAACATGCCCGTGAATTACTGACCTGCGCAGGAACAGACGTTCTGCAATTCATGGGTATTAAGTTACTGGAAATTAACGCTAATGCAGACGTCAGTCACCGCGTAGCGATATTACGCGACGGCATTACGGCATTAAATAACGCCAAATAATAAGACGTTGCCGGATGGCGGCGTAGGTCTGATAAGCAAAACGTCATCAGGCATTAAATAATTTACTTTTCATCGCCAGAATACTTACTTTACGAGAATACGAAGATGAATATGACCTCTCGCCCTACAGAAAAAGATATACCTCGTCAGCGTTGGCTGCGAATTATTCCGCCCATTCTGATTACCTGTATTATTTCTTATATGGACCGCGTGAATATTGCTTTCGCGATGCCTGGCGGAATGGATGCTGAATTAGGTATTTCCGCCACTATGGCCGGTCTGGCTGGCGGGATTTTCTTCATCGGCTATCTGTTCTTACAGGTTCCCGGCGGCAAAATCGCCGTTCACGGCAGCGGCAAGAAATTTATCGGCTGGTCGCTGGTTGCCTGGGCGGTTATTTCCGTCCTCACAGGCTTAATCACCAACCAGTATCAATTGCTTGCCCTGCGTTTCTTACTGGGTGTGGCGGAAGGCGGTATGCTGCCCGTCGTACTGACGATGATCAGCAACTGGTTCCCGGACGCTGAACGCGGTCGTGCGAACGCCATTGTGATTATGTTTGTGCCGATTGCCGGGATTATCACCGCCCCGCTCTCCGGCTGGATAATCACCGTACTCGACTGGCGCTGGCTGTTCATTATTGAAGGTCTGCTCTCTCTCGTCGTGCTGGTGCTGTGGGCGTACACCATTTATGACCGGCCGCAGGAAGCCCGCTGGATCTCCGGGGCGGAAAAAAACTATCTGGTGGAAACCCTCGCCGCAGAACAGAAAGCCATTGCCGGAAGCGAAGTCAAAAACGCCTCTCTCAGCGCGGTCCTTTCCGACAAAACCATGTGGCAACTTATCGCCCTGAACTTCTTCTATCAGACCGGGATTTACGGTTACACCCTCTGGCTGCCAACCATCCTCAAAGAGCTGACCCACAGCAGCATGGGGCAAGTCGGTATGCTCGCCATTTTGCCATACGTCGGCGCGATCGCCGGGATGTTCCTGTTCTCTTTCCTTTCCGACCGCACGGGTAAACGCAAACTGTTTGTCTGCCTGCCGCTGATTGGCTTCGCCCTGTGCATGTTCCTGTCGGTGGCGCTGAAAAACCAAATCTGGCTGGCCTATGCCGCGCTGGTCGGCTGCGGCTTCTTCCTGCAATCGGCGGCGGGCGTTTTCTGGACGATCCCGGCACGTCTGTTCAGCGCCGAGATGGCGGGCGGCGCACGCGGCGTTATCAACGCGCTTGGCAACCTCGGCGGCTTCTGCGGCCCCTACGCGGTTGGCGTACTGATCACGTTGTACAGCAAAGATGCGGGCGTCTATTGCCTGGCAATCTCCCTGGCGCTGGCCGCGCTGCTGGCGTTGTTGCTGCCCGCGAAATGCGATGCGGGTTCGACACCAGCAAAGACAATGAGCCCGCGTAAACACGCCGCGTAACACCATGCCCGGGGCGCAGCGCTTACCGGGCCTACAAAACCCGTAGGCCGGATAAGCGTGGCGCCATCCGGCAAAAATGAGACATGAAAGATGAGAGAGAAAGAGGCCTTCTGGCTGGGCATCGATTGTGGCGGTACTTATCTGAAAGCCGGTTTGTATGACGCCAAAGGTCATGAGCATGGGATCAACCGGCAGTCGTTACAGACGGCAACGCCACTGCCGGGTTACGCCGAACGCGACATGCACCAGCTCTGGCAACAGTGTGCAGCCACCATTACCGGGCTTTTGCAGCGTACAGGCATCTCCGGCGAGCAAATTAAAGGCGTCGGTATCTCCGCTCAGGGTAAAGGACTGTTTCTGCTCGACAGGCAGGATCAGCCGCTGGGCAGCGCCATTCTCTCTTCCGACCGCCGGGCGCTAAAGATTGTCCAGCGCTGGCAGCAGGATGGCATTCCTGAACAGCTTTACCCCGTTACCCGCCAGACGCTGTGGACCGGGCATCCCGCCTCTCTGCTGCGCTGGATTAAAGAGAACGACCCTCAACGTTACGCACAAATTGGCTGCGTGATGATGGGGCATGACTATCTGCGCTGGCGCTTAACCGGCATAAAAGGGTGCGAAGAGAGCAACATTTCTGAGTCCAACCTCTACAACATGAGCAGCGGGCAGTATGACCCGCGCCTGACCCAATGGTTGGGCATCAGTGAAATCGACGATACGCTGCCCCCCATTATGGGGTCAGCCGAAATATGCGGGGAGATCACTGCTCAGGCAGCCGCCATCACCGGTCTGAAGGCGGGCACGCCCGTCGTCGGCGGTCTGTTTGACGTGGTTTCCACCGCGCTCTGCGCCGGTATTGAAGATGAATTCACCCTCAACGCGGTGATGGGCACCTGGGCGGTGACCAGCGGGATCACCGAGGGGTTGCGCGACCACGAAGCGCACCCTTATGTCTATGGCCGCTACGTCAACGACGGGCAGTACATCGTTCACGAAGCCAGCCCTACCTCCTCCGGCAATCTTGAATGGTTTACCGCCCAGTGGGGCGAACTCTCTTTTGACGAGATCAACCAGGCCGTCGCCAGTCTGCCGAAAGCGAGCGGCGAACTCTTTTTCCTGCCGTTTCTGTACGGCAGCAATGCCGGGCTGGAGATGACCTGCGGCTTTTACGGCATGCAGGCGCTGCATACCCGCGCGCATCTGCTACAGGCCATTTACGAAGGGGTGGTGTTCAGCCACATGACCCATCTCAACCGTATGCGCGAACGCTTTACTGAGGCTCACACCCTGCGCGTAACCGGCGGCCCGGCGCACTCCGACGTCTGGATGCAGATGCTGGCGGATGTCAGCGGGCTGCGCATCGAACTGCCGCAGGTTGAAGAGACCGGCTGCTTTGGCGCCGCGCTCGCCGCCCGCGTCGGCACCGGCGTATACCGCAGTTTCAGCGAGGCTCAGCACGCCTTACGGCACCCGGTACGCACGCTGATGCCCGACATGGCCGCGCACCGTCTTTATCAGCGCAAATACCACCAATACCAGGATTTGATTCAGGCATTACAGGGCTACCACGCCCGCATTAAGGAGCACGCATTATGAGCCGACCATTACTGCAACTGGCGCTCGACCACACCAACCTTCAGGCGGCGCTTCACGATGTCGCCCTGTTACAGGACCACGTCGATATCGTTGAGGCTGGCACCATCCTCTGCTTAACCGAGGGGCTGGGCGCGGTGAAAGCGCTGCGCGCCCAGTGCCCGGATAAAATCATCGTTGCCGACTGGAAAGTGGCCGATGCGGGCGAAACGCTCGCGCAGCAGGCTTTTGCCGCCGGCGCCAACTGGATGACGATTATCTGTGCGGCGCCGCTCGCCACGGTGGAGAAAGGCCATGCCGTCGCGCAATCCTGCGGCGGTGAAATTCAAATGGAGCTGTTCGGCAACTGGACGCTGGACGATGCCCGCGCGTGGTATCGCACCGGTGTGCGCCAGGCGATTTACCACCGTGGGCGCGACGCGCAGGCCAGCGGACAGCAGTGGGGAGACGCGGATCTGGCACGGATGAAGGCGCTTTCTGATATTGGCCTGGAGCTGTCGATTACCGGCGGCATTACGCCTGCCGATCTGCCGTTGTTTAAAGATATTCGCGTCAAAGCATTTATCGCCGGACGCGCGCTGGCAGGGGCGGCGCATCCGGCGCAGGTTGCAGCCGGGTTCCACGCGCAAATTAACGCCATCTGGGGAGAGCAGCATGCGTAATCATCCGTTAGGTATCTATGAAAAAGCGCTGGCAAAAGACCTCAGTTGGCCGGAGCGCCTGGTGCTGGCGAAAAGCTGCGGCTTTGACTTTGTCGAAATGTCGGTGGATGAGACCGACGAACGCCTGTCGCGCCTGGACTGGAGCCCCACGCAGCGGGCGTCGCTGGTGACCGCCATGCTGGAAACCGGCGTGGCCATCCCGTCAATGTGCCTGTCCGCGCATCGTCGCTTTCCCTTCGGCAGTCGCGATGAGGCCGTACGCCAGCGGGCACGCGACATCATGACCAAAGCGATTCACCTGGCGCGCGATCTGGGTATCCGCACCATTCAACTGGCGGGTTATGACGTCTATTACGAAGAACATGACGAAGGTACGCAACAACGCTTTGCCGAAGGGCTGGCGTGGGCGGTGGAGCAAGCCGCAGCGGCGCAGGTGATGCTGGCGGTGGAGATCATGGACACCGCCTTTATGAACTCCATCAGCAAATGGAAAAAATGGGACGCGCTGCTCGCCTCGCCGTGGTTTAGCGTTTACCCGGATGTCGGCAATCTCAGCGCCTGGGGCAACGACGTCGCCGCTGAGCTGAAGCTCGGTATTGACCGCATCGCCGCCATCCACCTGAAAGACACGCAGCCGGTGACAGAGAACAGCCCCGGTCAGTTCCGCGACGTGCCGTTCGGTGAAGGGTGCGTGGATTTTGTAGGCATCTTCAAAACGCTGCATGAGCTGAACTACCGTGGCGCGTTTTTGATTGAGATGTGGACGGAAAAGGCCAAAGAGCCGGTGCTGGAAATTATCCAGGCGCGGCGCTGGATAGAAGCGCGTATGCAGGAAGGAGGATTCACATGTTAGAGCAGTTAAAAGCCGAGGTGCTGGCAGCCAATCTGGCGCTTCCGGCACACCATCTGGTGACATTCACCTGGGGTAACGTCAGCGCCGTCGATGAAACGCGAAAACTGATGGTCATTAAACCTTCCGGCGTTGAATATGACGTCATGACCGCCGACGATATGGTGGTGGTGGAGATCGCCAGCGGCAAGGTCGTTGAAGGCAGCAAAAAGCCCTCATCCGATACGCCGACGCATCTGGCGCTCTATCGTCGTTATCCGCAGATCGGCGGAATTGTGCATACCCATTCCCGCCATGCAACGATCTGGTCACAGGCGGGTCTTGACCTGCCCGCCTGGGGCACCACGCATGCCGACTATTTCTATGGCGCAATCCCCTGTACCCGGCTGATGACCGTGGAGGAAATTAAAGGGGAATACGAATACCAGACGGGCGAGGTAATCATCAAAACCTTTGAAGAACGCGGTCTGAACCCAATGCAAATCCCGGCGGTATTAGTCCACTCACACGGGCCATTCGCCTGGGGGAAAGACGCCGCTGACGCCGTGCATAACGCCGTGGTGCTTGAGGAGTGCGCCTATATGGGGCTGTTTTCGCGCCAGCTCACGCCACAGCTACCGGATATGCAGCCAGAATTGCTCGACAAACATTATCTGCGTAAACACGGCGCGAACGCCTATTACGGGCAGTAAGACAATAAAAAAATCCCTGGGCGTAAAACGTCCAGGGTAAGAATCCGAAGGCGACATCACGCTACGGAATAAACGGTTACTGACCTCAGCGATATCGGTATTGATAATCTACATTGTCCACCACACTATAAAGCGGTTGAATATCATCCAGTGCCAGTATGTATCCACTTCCTTTCACGCAGACAATTGAATTCTTCGGTAGCCCCAGCAGACTTAATTTATTATTTAGATTTTTGACGACTTTAGATAAACGCTGCGTGGAAGCACATAATTCATTTTTTTCCCAAACGTTGATGAGTAATTCATCCTTTGAGACATATTGTGAACGTGCATTGACCAAAAGGTAAACAAACAGATGGAGCATTGTCCGATTAAAAAACACTCCACAGAAAGAGATGACGCTATCCATTTTATTAACCGGCAGCCGGAAAATTCGAGCTTCGTTAATATCAAGGAATATTTCCCTGCCAATCATAAATCCATGTAACTGATATTCCATACTTTAGATACTCACGTTGAGCTAAACCAGAGATACCTGCTCATGTTCACCTCCTCCTTGATTATTGTGTAAGCCTCAAGTGTAAAAAAAAGCAATTTATTTTCAATAGTTAACCGACACAACTCTTTTCCCACACCTTTCTGATGGGGTATAGGTTTAATAGCTGAAAAAAATATTTGTATAAATTAATGTAATTACTAAAGACAAACGATTAGCAGTATAAGCTAAATAGACAGGGCCGGTGCATGTGACAATTAAATATTATATATTTATCTCAAATTACAGTTAATAATGCTGCGCCGGGTTCCCAACGACCGAACAGCGGCTTCACTCTCTCCGGCAAATCTGCCCGATGGCGCTACGCTTATCGGGCCTACATGTGCGGTTTCCCGTAGGCCGGATAAGACGAACCTCATGCCCGATGGCGCTATGCTTATCGGGCCTACATGTGCAGTTTCCCGTAGGCCGGATAAGGCGAAGCCGCCATCCGGCAACGTGGTTATACGGCGCTTAAAACAGCCCCAGCGGTTTATCGGAATAGCTCACCAGCAGACATTTGGTTTGCTGATAATGCTCCAGCATCATTTTGTGGGTTTCGCGGCCAATCCCCGACTGCTTATAGCCGCCGAACGCAGCATGCGCCGGGTAAGCATGATAGCAGTTGGTCCATACGCGTCCCGCCTGAATACCGCGCCCCATTTTGTACGCCAGGTTGCCGTTACGACTCCAGACTCCGGCGCCAAGCCCGTACTGGGTGTCATTAGCCAGTTCCAGCGCTTCCTCCATCGTCCTGAAGGTCGTCACCGCCAGCACCGGGCCAAAAATCTCCTCCTGGAAGACGCGCATATTGTTCTTACCAAACAGGATGGTCGGTTCGAGGTAATAGCCCTCTTTCAGCTCTCCTTCCAGCTGCTTGCGCCGTCCGCCGGTTAACACATCCGCGCCTTCTTTCTTACCGATATCAATGTAGTTGAGGATGGTTTCCAGTTGACCCTGGGAGACCTGCGCGCCCATCTGCGTAACGCTGTCGAGCGGGTTACCGCTGCGAATGCTTTCGACGCGACGAATGGCCCGCTCCATAAAGCGCTCATAAATGGACTCCTGTACCAGCGCGCGGCTCGGGCAGGTACAAACTTCGCCCTGATTAAAGGCAAACAGCGCAAAGCCCTCCAGCGCCTTGTCAAAAAACGCATCCTCTTCATCCATCACATCGGCGAAGAAAATATTGGGGGACTTACCGCCCAGCTCCAGCGTTACCGGGATAATGTTTTGTGTCGCGTACTGCATGATCTGTTGCCCGACTTCCGTCGAACCGGTAAACGCCACCTTCGCGATCCGCTTCGACGTCGCCAGATATTCGCCGATCTCTCCGCCCGCGCCGTTCACGACGTTGACCACGCCCGGCGGGAGCAGGTCGCCAACGATTTCCATCAGCAACAGAACCGAAAGCGGCGTCAGACGCGCAGGTTTGAGCACCACGCAGTTCCCCGCCGCCAGCGCCGGGGCCATTTTCCAGCTCGCCATCAGCAGCGGGAAGTTCCACGGGATGATCTGCCCCACCACGCCCAGAGGTTCATGGAAGTGATAGGCCACTGTTTCGCTGTCAACTTCGCTGATACCGCCCTCTTGTGCGCGGATACAGGACGCAAAATAGCGGAAATGGTCGATCGCCAGCGGCACGTCGGCGGCGCTGGTTTCACGGATGGGTTTGCCGTTATCCCAGGTTTCCGCCGTTGCCAGCAGTTCCAAGTTTTGCTCCATGCGATCGGCAATCTTAAACAGAATCGCGGCGCGATCCTGCACGGACGTATGCGCCCACTGTTCTTTCACGTTATGCGCGGCATCCAGCGCCAGATCGATATCTTTTTTGCCGGAAGAGGCGACTTCACACAGCAGTTGCCCGGTCACCGGCGTCAGATTCTGGTAATACTCGCCGTCTACCGGTGCGACCCAGTCTCCGCCGATAAAGTTGTCGTAGCGGGCTTTTAATTTCAGAGGAAAACCATACTCGCCGGGCTGAATACGCGTTGAAGGGGGATTATTGGTCATGACCGTCTCCTTACTGTAGGGGTACTACAAAGGTTAGACGGGACTGGCGAAATCTTCGCCAGCCTTTTACTGCTTTACGACTGCGGTCACGATATAGACAAGCGGATGTTTAAGCCGTTTCACCTTACCGCACAGTGTAGGCCCGATAAGCGCAGCGCCATCGGGCATGACGCCGGAATGACACGATGCGTATATCCGGCAATCACTCAATTACATCGCCGCGTGGTAAATCGCCATGATCTCGTCGTGGGTCGCCTGAATAGGGTTGGTCAGGCCACAGGCGTCTTTCAGCGCATTGGTCGCCAGCACCGAAATATCTTCTTCTTTCACATTCAGGTCGCGCAGACCCGCCGGAATGTTGACCTGCTGCGCCAGCTGACGGATAGCGTCAATGCACGCTTTCGCGCCGTCGGCTTCACTCATCCCGGTTACATTAACGCCCATCGCAGCCGCACAGTCACGCAGACGGCCTGCCGCGACCTGGCTGTTAAATACCTGAACGTGCGGCAACAGCACCGCATTACATACGCCGTGCGGCAGATTGTAGAAGCCGCCGAGCTGGTGCGCCATCGCGTGGACATAGCCCAGAGAAGCATTGTTAAACGCCATACCAGCCAGGAATTGCGCATAGGCCATCGCTTCGCGCGCCTGCGCGTTGCTGCCCTCTTCCACGGCAATCGCCAGGTTTTCCGCAATCATAGAGATGGCTTTCAGCGCGCACGCATCAGTAATCGGCGTTGCGGCAATAGAAACATAGGCTTCAATGGCGTGGGTTAACGCATCCATGCCGGTCGCGGCGGTCAGCGATTTTGGCATCCCCATCATCAACGAAGAGTCATTCACAGAGAGCAGCGGCGTAACGTGTTTATCCACAATCGCCATCTTAATATGGCGCGCCTCATCCGTAATGATGCAGAAGCGGGTCATTTCTGATGCCGTTCCCGCCGTCGTGTTGATGGCAATCATCGGTAGCTGAGGTTTCGCGGAGCGATCCACACCTTCATAGTCGCGGATGTCGCCGCCGTTCGCCGCCACCAGCGCGATGCCTTTCGCGCAGTCGTGCGGAGAGCCGCCGCCCAGCGAAATTACGCTATCGCACCCGTGTTCTTTCAGGAGTTTCAGCCCGGCAGCCACGTTTTCGGTGGTCGGGTTCGGCTGCGTGCCATCATAAATAACGCTGAAAATATCGCGTTCCTGCAACGCTTTCTGAATATCTCCAGCCATGCCTAATGTTGTTAACATGCTATCCGTGACAATTAATGTACGGCGAAAACCATATTCCGCCATGGTATTCATTGCTTCTTTTAATGCACCAGCGCCGATTACATTCACGGAAGGAATAAAAAATGTTGAAGCAGCCATTGTACCATCCTTAATTACTGAAATAAGGCTGGCAGCATACGGATGAACCTGTCGTGAAAATATGATCGCTGTTGTTATTTTCCCATTATAAAATATAAAAAAGCACATTAGGTTCATCGCCTGCTGTGCTTTATATAATTCAAGAAAATAATTGTATTAATTCATTTTCTATTTTAATAATTCGTATCATTCTTTTGCCGGAAATAATAACGCATCGCGTAATAAATGATCGTTTCCGCGACGGCGCGTGAATCCTGTCCGGTCAAAATACTCCAGAATCTGAATGGCGAGTTTTCGTCCAACATTCAGCCGATCGCGAAAATCAGCGGCGCAGGTCGAGCCTCTCTCCTGATCCAGTTCGCGGATCAGGTTCGCAAAAGCGACAATCCGATCGTTACGGTAATAACGATCTTTCACGATCGCGGTAATCATGCCCTGCTGTGCCGCCTGTCGCAGCACCTGCCGCATAACCTGCTCGTCCACGCCCTTTTCTTTCGCCAGATCGCGCACCCACCAGGGGTCGTCGCCAAACAGCGGCTCAATGTTTTGCCAGACGGCCTGCTGCTCGTCGCTGAAACCGGCTTTGTGATCCGGTAAATGCAACCAGCCGTGGTGGCTGTGAATCACGCCGCTTTCACGCATACGGTCGATGAGCAGCAGCACCAGCGCTTCGTCTTCCATCGGGAGCGCCATGCGCCGCAAACGCTCGCGCCCCGGGCCGGGCTCATCGCGATGGTGTTCGTGGTACATCGCGAGCGTATCCAGAATCTTACGCTGCCAGCGCGCGGCGACAGGGGCGTTCAACAGGCTGTAACCCGCCTGAATAAAACCATGCTGTTCAATAAGCTGGCGCATACCGTCGCCGTTGAGCTGCCGCGCCCACACGAAATCAGGAATATTCACCGCGCCGCGTTCGAGATGCGTCGCCAGCGCGGCGCTGTCATCCCTGGCGTTTTCCAGCGCCGACAGCCATTGCAGATATTCCGGTTTACGTTTACCGCGACGCGGCGAGTTGAGCGTCACCACGCGTGCGCCAGCAAGCGTGGTACGGGCAGAAATATCGCGTAATACCAGCCGGTCGTTATCGGCAAGCCATAGCGGCGTATCGAACACCAGTTCCGCCAGCGTGCCCTCCAGCAGGGAAATGCGTCCGGTGACATGGCTGGCGGCGTGGTGAATATGCAACGGTTGCCATTGCACGAGCGGCGCAGCATGTTCTAACGAAACGATGACGCGTGAAAAGGCATCCGGCGGTACGTCAGAGAGAAGCCAGTCGCCACGATTAAGCTGCTCTTTTTCCGCATCGCCCGCGATATTCAGCGCAATACGCTGTCCGGCATGAGCGTGTTCAGTCGCCTGATTCTGCGCATGCAGGCTGCGCACGCGCATTGGCTTATTCACACCGGTCAGCCACAGCGTATCGCCAACGTTCACTTCGCCGCTGAGCGCCGTACCGGTCACCACCAGCCCTGCGCCTTTCACCGTAAACGCGCGATCGATCGCCAGGCGGAAGCTCTGATGGCCGGGATGCGCGCGGCCCGTCAACTGCCGTAAATGCTCGCGCAATGCCTCAATACCGCGCCCTTCATTCGCGGCAGTGACAAACAGCGTCGCGTCGGCAAACCCGTAATGGCCCAGCGTCGCCAGAATCTCTTCCCGCACCTCTTCTATTCGCGCTTCGTCCACGCGGTCGGCTTTGGTCAGCGCAACCGTAAGCTGCGGATTACCCGTCAGTTGTAAAATTTGCAGATGCTCGCGGGTCTGCGCCATCACGCCGTCATCGCAGGCGACAACCAACAGCGCATGATCGATACCGCCCACGCCCGCCAGCATGTTGGAGAGAAACTTTTCATGACCGGGAACGTCGATAAATCCCAGCACGCGGCCATCCGGCTGCGGCCAGTAGGCATACCCCAGATCGATAGTCATACCGCGTTTTTTTTCTTCCGGCAGACGATCGGCATTCACGCCGGTAATCGCCTGTAATAGCGTTGTTTTTCCGTGGTCAACGTGTCCGGCGGTTGCAATAATCATTTCAACATCATCTCCATAAACCGGGTCTCGTCTTCAAGGCAGCGGATATCCAGCCACAGGCGACCATCGTAAATTCGGCCAATGATCGGGACCGGCAGCGCGCGCCAGCGGGCCGCCAGCGCCTCAAGACGGCTTCCGCGCCCGTCATGCGGCGTAAAGGTCAGCGCCGCGCTGGGCAGCCGATCAACCGGCAGCGAACCGCTGCCGATCTGCGACAGGCAAGGCATCACGTTTACCGCGAACTCCGCGCTAAAGCGTGCGGCAAGCGCCGTCTGTAGCCGCTGCGCCTGCGCCTGAATCGCCGCTTCACTGCGGGTTAACAGCCGCAGCGTCGGCAGTTTCTCCGCCAGCGCTTCCGGGTGCAGATAAAGTTGCAGTGTTGCCTCCAGCGCCGCCAGCGTCATTTTGTCGGCACGCAGGGCCCGCTTCAGCGGGTGGCTTTGCAGTTGCGCAATCATCTCTTTCTTGCCGACAATGATCCCGGCCTGCGGCCCGCCCAGCAGCTTGTCGCCAGAGAAGCTGACCAGGCTGACGCCTGCGGCAATCAGCTGCTGCGGCATCGGTTCTTTCGGCAAGCCGTACTGACTGAGATCCACCAGCGAACCGCTGCCCAGATCCGCCACCACCGGGATATCCAGCTCCAGCCCAATAGCGGCCAGCTCTGCCTCATCCACCGCTTTGGTGAAGCCTTCAATACTGTAATTACTGGTATGCACTTTCATCAACAGGCCGGTGTTTTCATTCACCGCCTGACGATAATCTTTCGCGTGAGTCCGGTTGGTGGTGCCCACCTCATGCAGCGTACAACCCGCCTGACGCATCACATCAGGAATACGAAACGCGCCGCCAATCTCCACCAGTTCGCCACGCGATACCACCACCTCTTTACCGTTCGCCGTCGCCGCCAGCATCAGCAACACGGCCGCCGCGTTGTTGTTCACAATACAGGCGTCTTCCGCCCCGGTAATGCGACACAACAGATCCGCCAGCGCCCGATCGCGGTGCCCGCGCCCGGCGCCATCCAGATCATATTCCAGTGTGACCGGAGCGCGCATTGCCTGCGCCACTGCGTCAATCGCCTCTTCCGCCTGCTGCGCTCGCCCCAGATTGGTGTGCAGCACCGTTCCCGTCAGGTTAATCACCGGACGCAGCGCGCTTTGCGCCTCTTTCGCCAGCCGGACATTCACCTCTTGCGCCCAGTTCTCGCACCACGTGGGCAGCGCCTGCGTATCGCGAATCGCTTCCCTTGCTTCATCCAACATCTGGCGAAGCAGATCCACCACCCTGGTGTGCCCGTGGGTGTCACGTAAAGAGAGAAAAGTGCTGTCACGCAGTAAGCGATCGATAGCAGGAAGCTGGCTGTAGAGTGAACGCGTTTCGGTTGTCATGAAAAAGGCCTGGCTGTTGGTGGCCCCCTCCGGTGCGGAGAGGGATATCGACATGAGGGGGATTGTACCGTGAGTTTGCTCAGGCGGACATAATACGCATCAAGCCTTTGGCGGTTCCGTGCGGGCAAAGCTTTCGCGTTGAAAGAGCGTTTCCACCAGTTTGACTAAGTGCGGTCTGTCCACACACCAGCCCGGCGCCACGCGGCGGAAATTGAGATAGCCCACAGCGCAGGCAATGGCGATGGTTGCCAGATTCACGGTATCGGTCTTAATCGTCCCGTCCACCAGATAGCCTTCCAGCGCGTCCAGGCTACGGTTGATTTTCTCGCGCTGGCGCAACAGTTCCGTTTCAGACTGCTGCGCCGCCGGGCGCGCCTGTTCACGCACGGAAACCAGACCGGCATCCATAATGCCGTCCGCCAGCGCTTCAATCTGCCGTACTTTCAGTGAGGCCAGCGGTTCACGCGGAATCATCACCGGAGCAATATCCAGTAACTCAATATATTCGGCGATTATCGGGGAATCGAACCAGCACTCTCCCTTATCCGTCACCAGCGCGGGGACTTTGCCAAGCGGGTTGAACTGCGCCACGCCGTTTTCCGCGTTGTAGGGAAGTTCATTCACAAATTCGAAAGTGATGCCCTTTTCCAGCAATAAAACCGAAATCTTTCGCACAAAAGGGCTGGTATAGCTGCCGATGAGTTTCATGCCGTGTCCTTTTTGCCAACAAAAAATAAAGTGGTATCAATAAATCTTGCCTTAGTTTTGCCGGATGGCGGCGCAAGCGCCTTATCCGGTCTACACATTGCAGACATTGTTCCTGTCGGTCTGATAAGCATAGCGCCATCAGGCATTTTTACTAAAAAGCAGGTGACGACCCGCTTAATGATCCAAATAAAGATAGTGCATCCAGCTGGTCATGCGCAGTAGCACCTTACGCATCACGGAGACATGGGCGAAGTGATCGGAGTAAACCGCAACCTGGGCGTAAATGCCGTCAGGCAGGGCATCCACATCACTATTCGGCTCCAGCTCAATCAACGCAAGCACGCCGTCCATCCCCGGCGTTACGCTTAAGGACTGTAATGTTCCCTGCGCCTGGTAAGAACCGCCGGGCACAACCGGTAAAATACTCAACAAATTGCCCTGGAATACCTGGCCGGGCAGCGCATTGAACACCACTTCGGCCTCATCTCCCGCCTCAAGACGTAATAATGAGTTCTGCCGGAACTGGGCGACAATTTGCCGTTTTTGTTCGGGAATAAAAACCATTACCGGGCGCAACGGCAGCGCGGCGGCATAGCTACCGGGCCGGATGAGCACCTGGGTCACATAGCCATTGCTCGGCGCGCGAATAACCGTCTGTTCAAGATTGTATTTCGCCTCGGCCAGTTGCGCCCGCAGGCTGACGATTTGCGACTGCTCGCCATCGACCATGCTGTCCAGTTGGCTCTGGATCTGCGTTTGCTCAGCAACAGAACCTTTTACCATCGCATCCTGCGCTAAATAGTTTTGCCGCGCGTTATCGATATCGCTTTCAGAAAACGGATTCACCCTCGCCTGACTGCCTTTCAGATAGCGCTGATAATCCTTATAGAGGCGGTCGCGTTCTGCGGACACCCGCGTGGTATTGGCCTGAGCCTCCGCTAATTGCGCCTTCAGGGTATGTATATTATGCGTGGCCGTGACCAGGTCAGCCTGTAACCTGTCGACCCGCGCCTGATACCGCACGGGATCGATTTTGAATAAAACATCGCCTTTTTTAATCAGCTGATTATTTTTATCCGTAACCTCACTCACAATACCTGTTACCTGCGGCGTAATGGGAATAGAAATAACCGCTTTCTGCGCCGTAAAAGTATAGGGGTGGTTATAGTTCATTAATAATATAAGTCCGCTAACTAAAAATACCCCGCCTAATGCCGCCGTGGAAAGTGTCCATTGGTTCACCGGAATCCTGAATATTTTAAATACCGCCCAGGCTAATGCTACGTAGGTCAAAACAATCAACAGATCCATGATTAGCTCTCCGACGGGGGAATATCAGGGGACTGTACCTCAGCCAGCTTTCGCTCCAGCGCTTCCACACGTTTCGACAAGGCGATAAGTTCCGGGTCAGGCTCCGGTTCTGACCCCGGCTCAGGCTCCTTTTCCTGTGGTGAAACATGCGCTTGCATGCCCCAGCCCCGTTCAGGCTGATAAAGCGTGGCCCAAATCCACAGAAACGGCCAAATAACATGAAGCGTAAACAGACTGACCCAACCAGCAGTATGAATAGCATCAGCATGGGGGTGGTTTCGTTTTTTAGCGATCAGATAAGGGATGTCATGAATCATGATGATTCCATAAAAAATCACCAGAAAAACAAAGATCAATACCCCTAACGCGAAATAATTTAGAAACATACCTGCTCCGGCTTCACGCTAATAAGAGTGTTAAATGACAGGCGGCGTATTACGATTCCACCGATATTTTGAACATAATTCGAGTCCGCCATTTTCGCCATCAAACCAAAAGATAATTTTGCACGGCGAGAGGTTGCTCAATTACACATCAGAATGAAGCATGAGACGGAATCTGCTTAAGATCACACCACACAGGTTTCGGATGAAAATATCTTGTGATTCAGATCACAAAAACCTAACAAACCCTCAAATCAAAAATGTGAAACAGTTCACATTTAAACGCTATTTCCATCGGTGATTCCGGGTTTGTTGTTTTTTTACACAGCTGTTTTGTGATCAATATCACATCAATAACCACCATCTACCCTATATTCATGTGATCTAAATCACACAACAAGCCAGCAACTGGACAGTTGAACGATTCAGTGCCAGATTTCGCACTATCTACAGGGTCCGGCTACCTCTGCCGCTACATTAACAAACCTCGGGCTTCGAGCCTGCGCGACAGCAAACATAAGAAGGGGTGTTTTTATGTCATCCGATATTAAGATCAAAGTGCAAAGCTTTGGTCGTTTCCTCAGCAATATGGTGATGCCAAATATCGGCGCGTTTATCGCGTGGGGTATTATCACCGCATTATTTATTCCAACAGGGTGGTTGCCTAACGAAACGCTGGCAAAGCTCGTTGGTCCGATGATCACCTACCTCCTGCCGCTGCTGATCGGTTATACCGGTGGTAAGCTGGTAGGCGGCGAGCGCGGCGGCGTGGTCGGTGCTATCACCACGATGGGCGTTATCGTCGGTGCGGACATGCCGATGTTCCTCGGCTCAATGATCGCAGGCCCGCTGGGCGGCTACTGCATCAAGAAATTCGATAGCTGGGTAGACGGTAAGATCAAATCCGGTTTCGAAATGCTGGTGAATAACTTCTCCGCTGGCATCATCGGGATGATCCTCGCGATTCTGGCGTTCCTCGGCATTGGCCCGGCGGTTGAAGTCCTGTCCAAACTGCTGGCAGCCGGCGTTAACTTCATGGTTGTCCATGATATGCTGCCGCTGGCGTCTATCTTCGTTGAACCGGCGAAAATCCTGTTCCTCAACAACGCGATCAACCACGGTATCTTCTCGCCGCTGGGTATTCAGCAGTCCCATGAGCTGGGTAAATCCATCTTCTTCCTGATCGAAGCTAACCCAGGCCCGGGTATGGGCATCCTGATGGCGTACATGTTCTTCGGTCGCGGCAGCGCAAAACAGTCTGCTGGCGGTGCGGCAATCATCCACTTCCTGGGCGGTATCCACGAAATTTACTTCCCGTACGTGCTGATGAACCCGCGTCTGATCCTGGCCGTTATCCTCGGTGGTATGACTGGCGTGTTTACGCTGACCATCCTGAACGGCGGTCTGGTTTCTCCGGCGTCTCCGGGTTCTATCCTGGCGGTACTGGCGATGACGCCAAAAGGCGCCTACTTCGCTAACATCACGGCGATTATCGCTGCTATGGCGGTCTCCTTCATCATTGCCTCCATTCTGCTGAAAACCAGCAAAGTGAAAGAAGATGATGATATCGACGCGGCAACCCGTCGCGTGCAGGATATGAAAGCGGAATCTAAAGGCGCATCCGCGCTGTCCGCTGGCGATGTGACCAACGACCTGAGCCATGTACGTAAAATCATCGTTGCCTGTGATGCCGGTATGGGTTCCAGCGCAATGGGTGCGGGCGTACTGCGCAAAAAAGTTCAGGATGCGGGTCTGAGCCAGATTTCCGTCACCAACAGCGCGATCAACAACCTGCCGCCGGATGTCGACCTGGTCATCACTCACCGTGACCTGACCGAGCGCGCCATGCGCCAGGTTCCGCAAGCGCAGCACATTTCGCTGACCAACTTCCTGGATAGCGGACTGTACACCAGCCTGACCGAACGTCTGGTTGCCGCGCAGCGCCACAACACCAACGAAGAGAAAGTACGCGACCATCTGAAAGACAGCTTTGATGAAGGGGATAACAACCTGTTCAAGCTGGGCGCAGAAAACATCTTCCTGGGTCGTAAAGCCGCCACTAAAGAAGAAGCCATTCGCTTTGCGGGCGAGCAACTGGTGAAAGGCGGTTATGTTGAGCCAGAATACATCGACGCCATGCTGGAACGTGAAAAACTGACCCCGACTTATCTGGGTGAGTCTATCGCCGTACCGCACGGCACCGTGGAAGCCAAAGACCGCGTGCTGAAAACCGGTGTGGTCTTCTGCCAGTACCCGGAAGGCGTTCGCTTCGGTGAAGAAGAAGACGATATCGCCCGTCTGGTCATTGGTATCGCGGCGCGTAACAACGAGCACATCCAGGTCATCACCAGCCTGACTAACGCGCTGGATGATGAGTCCGTGATCGAGCGTCTGGCGCATACCACCAGCGTGGATGAAGTGCTGGAACTGCTGGCCGGTCGTAAGTAAGTCCGTTGCCCGGTGGCGCTCGCGCTTACCGGGCCTACGATGTGCAGTTCCCGTAGGCCGGATAAAGCGTTTACGCCGCCATCCGGCATCATGTCCGGTGGCGCTGCTACCGGGCCTGCGGTGTACGGTTTCCTCTCCCGCAAGGGAGAGGGTTTGGGTGAGGGGGGAAGCCATGCGGTCCCTCACCCCAGCCCTCTCGGGTAAAAACATTAATGAAGGTTAACACTATGAAAGCATTACATTTTGGCGCAGGTAATATCGGTCGTGGATTTATCGGCAAACTGCTGGCTGACGCGGGGATACAACTGACGTTCGCGGATGTAAACCAGGTCGTGCTCGACGCCCTGAATGCCCGTCATAGCTATCAGGTTCATGTGGTGGGTGAAAATGAGCAGGTTGATACGGTTTCCGGCGTTAATGCCGTGAGCAGCATCAGCGATGACGTGGTTGAGCTGATTGCGCAGGTCGATTTGGTCACCACCGCCGTTGGGCCGGTGGTACTGGAACGCATTGCTCCGGCCATCGCCAAAGGCCTGGTTAAACGTAAAACGCAGGGGATTGAAGCGCCGCTTAACATCATTGCCTGCGAAAACATGGTGCGCGGCACCACGCAATTGAAAGGTCATGTGATGAACGCCCTGGCGGATGAAGACAAAGCCTGGGTTGAACAGCATGTCGGTTTTGTCGATTCCGCCGTCGACCGTATCGTGCCACCTTCTGCCTCCGCCACGAACGACCCGCTGGAAGTCACCGTGGAAACCTTCAGCGAGTGGATTGTCGATAAAACGCAGTTCAAAGGCGCGCTGCCAGATATTCCAGGTATGGAATTAACCGATAACCTGATGGCATTTGTCGAACGTAAACTCTTCACGCTGAACACCGGGCATGCTATAACCGCGTACCTCGGAAAATTAACCGGTCATCAGACCATCCGTGACGCGATTCTCGATGAGAAAATCCGCGCTGTGGTAAAAGGGGCGATGGAAGAGAGCGGCGCGGTGCTGATCAAACGCTACGGTTTTGATGCCGACAAACATGCGGCATACATTCAGAAAATCCTCGGTCGTTTTGAAAACCCGTATCTGAAAGATGACGTTGAGCGCGTTGGCCGCCAGCCGCTGCGTAAACTGAGTGCGGGCGACCGTCTGATCAAACCGCTGCTGGGCACGCTGGAATACGGCCTGCCGCACGTTAACCTGGTCAACGGCATCGCTGCCGCGATGCACTTTACCAGCGAAGACGATCCGCAGGCCCAGAAACTGGCTGCGCTGATCGCAAAGAAAGGGCCGCAGGAAGCGCTGGCGCAAATTTCCGGGCTGGATGTAAACAGCGAAGTGGTAGCGGAGGCGGTTAACGCATACAACGCGACCAAATGAGGCAAAATACGGCGCAGGTCATCCTGCGCCCGAATGACAGATTGTCAGATATGCAGGCAATAATGGAACAAACCCAGGCCTTTGAAAACCGCGTGCTTGAGCGTCTGAATGCTGGCAAAACCGTACGAAGTTTCCTCATCACCGCCGTAGAGTTACTCACCGAGGCGGTGAATATTCTGGTACTTCAGGTGTTTCGCAAAGACGATTATGCGGTGAAATACGCAGTGGAACCGTTGCTCGACGGCGATGGACCGCTGGGCGATCTCTCGGTACGTCTGAAACTGATCTACGGTCTGGGGGTACTCAGTCGCCCTGAATACGAAGATGCGGAACTGCTGATGGCGCTGCGTGAAGAACTGAATCACGACGGTAATGAATATGCGTTCACCGACGACGAAATTCTCGGGCCGTTTGGCGAACTGCACTGCGTGACGGCGTTACCGCCGCCGCCGCATTTTGAGACCTCTGACCCGGGTTTATACGCCATGCAAATTCAGCGCTACCAGCAAGCGGTACGCTCAACGATGGTGCTTTCCCTGACCGAGCTGATTTCTAAAATCAGCTTAAAAAAAGCCTTTCAAAAATAGACCGTCAACCACTTACTGTTTTTCTTCCGGCTGCGGCTGATAGAGCTGGCGATAATATTCCAGACGTTGCAGGTACATCTGCGCATTTGCCTTCGGCACCTCATCAGGAACCATATCGCGCGGCGGCGTTTTATTCAGATACTCCCGAAATGCCTGACTCGAAGCCATGAAATCTACAGCCTTATCAATAAGAAGCGGAACGTTGTCACCTATTTTAACCATGATGATATCTCCATGTATTCTCCGCGTCGGGGAATGCGCGGCCGCTAATTTTAGTTTAGGCTCAGACAGGGTTTTCTATTGGGGAAAACGTGCTTAATCGCAAACCGCCATGCAGAAACCGTTAACATCACGTTTTGTTTATTAAATAAGTATTAAATCAAGACGTTACACAATCAATTAGCATTATAATACTTGCCTTATTTGATTATTTTTATCCCATTAGTTGTGAATAATCCCGCTCTGCGCGCATACTATAGAAAATTCATCCTGGTTCCATCAGAAGCTATCCCATGAAAGAAGTCGAAAAAAACGAAATTAAACGTCTGAGCGATCGCCTGGACGCCATCCGCCACCAGCAGGCCTCACTATCCCTTGTCGATGCCGCTGACAAATATGCCGAGCTGGAAAAAGAGAAAGCCACGCTGGAAGCCGAGATCGTGCGCCTGCGTGACGTTCACAGCCAGAAGCTGAGTAAAGAAGCGCAAAAGCTGATGAACCTGCCGTTTCGCCGCGCGATTACCAAAAAAGAACAGGCCGATATGGGCAAGCTGAAGAAAAGCGTGCGCGGTCTGGTTGTCGTCCACCCAATGACGGCGTTAGGCCGTGAAATGGGCCTGAAAGAGATGACCGGTTTCGCAAAAACCGAGTTTTAACCTTCTGCCGGGTACGCGCACGCTTGCCCGGCCCGCCCTTTCCCTCCCCTCCCTCAATTGGCCCAACCAATTATCCCTTAATCCGATCACTGGTTCACAGTTCATTAAAATTCACCTACACTAGCGTTGCCAATAAGCAACATTTGATTAACCATTTATTGTCATTACCCCTACATCCCAATATTGGCAGGGCCACTTTTACACATAATGTGATAAAGAGATGAGCAAAAGACTCATTGCATTATGCGTGTGACCCTCAGGAGACCTGCAATGAATCTCTGGCAACAAAACTACGATCCGGCCGGTAACATCTGGATTTCCAGCCTGATCGCATCGCTTCCGATCCTGTTCTTTTTCTTCGCGCTGATTAAGCTCAAGCTGAAAGGCTACATCGCCGCCTCCTGGACGGTCGCAATCGCGCTGGCTGTCGCGCTGCTGTTTTACAAAATGCCGGTGGATAACGCTCTGGCTGCGGTGGTGTATGGCTTCTTCTATGGTCTGTGGCCAATTGCCTGGATCATTATCGCCGCCGTCTTTGTCTATAAAATCTCTGTCAGAACCGGGCAATTCGACATCATCCGGTCATCAATATTGTCGATTACCCCTGACCAGCGTCTGCAAATGCTGATCGTCGGCTTTTCCTTCGGGGCATTCCTTGAAGGGGCAGCGGGCTTTGGCGCGCCAGTGGCGATTACTGCGGCTCTGCTAGTCGGCCTGGGCTTTAATCCGCTGTATGCGGCGGGTTTGTGCCTGATCGTCAACACCGCGCCAGTCGCGTTTGGCGCGATGGGGATTCCGATTCTGGTGGCCGGTCAGGTCACCGGGCTGGACAGCTTTGAGATCGGCCAGATGGTCGGCCGTCAACTGCCGTTCCTGACCATTATCGTACTGTTCTGGATCATGGCGATTATGGACGGCTGGCGCGGCGTGAAAGAGACCTGGCCTGCGGTGATGGTGGCGGGTGGTTCATTTGCTATCGCCCAGTACCTCAGCTCTAACTTTATCGGCCCGGAACTGCCGGACATCATCTCGTCGCTGGTCTCGCTGGTCTGCCTGACGCTGTTCCTGAAACGCTGGCAGCCGGTACGTATTTTCCGCTTTGGCGATATGGGCGCTTCACAGGTCGATCAGACGCTGGACCGCACCCATTACACGGTTGGTCAAGTCGTTCGCGCATGGTCGCCGTTCCTGTTCCTGACAGCGACCGTTACCCTCTGGAGCGTTCCGCCGTTTAAAGCGATGTTTGCCCCAGGCGGCGCGCTGTACGACTGGGTGATTAATATTCCGGTTCCGCATCTCGATAAGCTGGTTGCCCGTATGCCGCCAGTGGTGCATGAAGCAACCGCCTACGCTGCGGTCTATAAGTTCGACTGGTTCTCCGCTACCGGTACGGCCATTCTGTTCGCTGCGCTGCTGTCCGTCGTCTGGCTGAAAATGAAACCATCTGCCGCAATCCAGACATTCGGCAGCACGCTGAAAGAGTTAGCGCTGCCGATCTACTCCATCGGGATGGTGCTGGCATTCGCGTTTATCTCTAACTACTCCGGGCTCTCCTCTACGCTGGCGTTAGCGCTGGCGCATACGGGCAGCGCCTTTACCTTCTTCTCGCCGTTCCTTGGCTGGCTGGGCGTATTCCTGACGGGGTCTGATACCTCATCAAACGCGCTGTTTGCCGCCCTGCAGGCGACGGCCGCCCAGCAAATCGGCGTCTCTGACGTGCTGATGGTGGCGGCGAATACCACCGGCGGCGTAACCGGTAAGATGATCTCTCCGCAGTCTATCGCCATTGCCTGTGCGGCAGTGGGTCTGGTAGGGAAAGAGTCCGACCTGTTCCGCTTTACCGTTAAACACAGCCTGATTTTCACCTGCATGGTGGGTGTGATTACCACACTTCAGGCCTATGTCTTAACCTGGATGATTCCGTGATTGTGATGCCAAAACGCCTGTCAGACGAGGTTGCCTCTCGTGTGCGGGCGCTGATTGAAGAACAACAGCTGGAGGCGGGCATGAAGTTGCCCGCCGAGCGCCAGCTGGCCGTACAACTGGGCGTGTCGCGCAATTCTCTGCGCGAGGCGCTGGCGAAACTGGTCAGTGAAGGCGTGCTGATAAGCCGCCGGGGCGGCGGAACGTTCGTTCGCTGGCAGCATGAAACCTGGTCCGAACAGAATATCGTTCAGCCGCTGAAAACGCTGATGGCGGACGACCCGGACTACAGCTTCGACATTCTGGAAGCCCGCCACGCCATTGAAGCCAGCACCGCCTGGCACGCCGCGATGCGCGCCACGCCCGCTGATAAAGAGAAAATTAAGCTCTGCTTCGACGCCACGCTCAGTGAAGACCCGGACCTCGCCTCCCAGGCGGATGTTCGCTTCCATCTCGCGATTGCGGAGGCCTCGCACAACGTCGTGCTGTTGCAGACCATGCGCGGCTTCTTTGATGTCCTGCAATCATCCGTGAAGCAGAGCCGCCAGCGTATGTATCTCGTTCCGCCGGTGTTTTCAAAACTGACGGAACAACATCAGGCGGTGATGGACGCCATTCTGGCCGGTGATGCCGACGGCGCACGTAAAGCCATGATGGCGCACCTCAGTTTCGTCCACACCACCATTAAACGATTTGATGAAGACCAGGCCCGCCAGGCGCGTATTACCCGCCTGCCCGGTGACCATAATGAGATTTCCAGGGAGAACAAAGCATGATCATTTCAGCAGCCAGCGATTATCGCGCCGCAGCCCAACGCATTCTGCCCCCTTTCTTGTTCCACTACATCGACGGCGGCGCCTATGCGGAATATACCCTGCGTCGTAACGTGGAAGACTTGTCAGAGGTGGCGCTCCGCCAGCGCGTGCTGAAGAATATGTCCGACCTGAGCCTGGAAACCACCCTGTTTAACGAAAAGCTGTCGATGCCGGTTGCACTGGCTCCGGTTGGCCTGTGCGGAATGTATGCGCGTCGCGGTGAAGTTCAGGCCGCCGCCGCCGCCGATGCGAAAGGGATTCCGTTTACCCTCTCCACCGTTTCTGTCTGCCCCATCGAGGAAGTCGCGCCGACGATTAAACGCCCGATGTGGTTCCAGCTGTACGTCCTGCGCGATCGCGGTTTTATGCGTAACGCGCTGGAGCGCGCCAAAGCGGCGGGCTGCTCCACGCTGGTCTTTACCGTCGATATGCCAACGCCTGGCGCGCGTTACCGTGACGCCCACTCCGGGATGAGCGGCCCGAATGCCGCCCTGCGCCGCTACTGGCAGGCTGCGACCCATCCACAATGGGCCTGGGATGTCGGCCTGAACGGTCGTCCGCACGATCTTGGCAATATCTCCGCCTACCTTGGCAAACCGACCGGGCTGGAAGATTACATCGGCTGGCTGGCGAACAACTTCGATCCGTCGATTTCCTGGAAAGACCTGGAGTGGATCCGTGAATTCTGGGACGGCCCAATGGTGATCAAAGGGATCCTCGATCCCGAAGACGCCCGCGACGCGGTACGCTTTGGCGCTGATGGCATCGTGGTCTCTAACCACGGCGGCCGCCAGCTCGACGGCGTACTCTCCTCCGCCCGCGCCCTGCCCGCCATTGCCGATGCGGTGAAAGGCGATATCGCCATTCTGGCGGACAGCGGAATTCGTAATGGTCTGGACGTGGTACGCATGATTGCGCTTGGGGCCGATAGCGTACTGCTTGGCCGTGCGTATCTGTACGCGCTGGCGACGGCGGGTCAGGCTGGCGTGGCGAACCTGCTGGATCTGATCGAAAAAGAGATGAAAGTCGCCATGACGCTGACCGGCGCAAAATCAATCAGCGAGATCAGCCGTGATTCACTGGTGCAGGAACTCGGTAAGTCTGTTCCGGCTGCGCTGGCGCCACTATCGCAGGGTGATGCGGCGTAGTCTGGATAAGGCGTCAGCCGCCATCCGGCAATGTAATGTGCATCGGGGAGCCTGATGGCGCTACGCTTATCAGGCCTACAGGATGAGGGTGAACGTATTTTCTGCTATTCTGCCCCCCGCACTTAAGGGGGCAGTTAAGCATGTTGAATATCGTATTATTCGAACCAGAAATCCCACCAAACACCGGCAATATTATTCGTCTTTGCGCCAATACCGGTTTTCGTCTGCATATTATCGAACCGATGGGCTTCACATGGGATGATAAACGTCTGCGCCGCGCGGGGCTGGACTATCACGAGTTTGCCGCCGTACAGCGCCATCACGATTACGCCGCCTTTGTCGCTGCCGAAAACCCACAGCGTCTGTTTGCTCTGACCACCAAAGGCACCCCTGCCCATAGCGCGGTGAGTTATCAGGATGGGGACTACCTGATGTTTGGCCCGGAAACGCGCGGTTTACCGGCGACCATTCTCGACGCGCTGCCCGCAGAACAAAAAATTCGTATTCCAATGATGCCGGACAGCCGCAGCATGAACCTGTCGAACGCGGTGTCGGTCGTGGTGTATGAGGCATGGCGCCAGTTGGGGTATCCTGGCGCGGTATTGCGTCGTTGATTTTTGTCGGATGGCGGCTGACGCCTTATCCGACCTACGGAGCTGGTAGGCCCGGTAAGCGGTAGCGCCACCGGGCATAAAGTCAGATGCCGTCGCCGTATTCGAACGTATGGTGAATCCCGTTAAAATGCTGATCCATATCCATTGACGGCTTATCGCTGTCGGGCTTGCCGACAATCCGCGCCGGAACGCCCGCTGCGGTGGTGTGTGGCGGTACGGGCTGTAAGACCACGGAGCCCGCGCCAATCTTCGCGCCGCGCCCCACTTCGATATTGCCAAGGATCTTCGCCCCGGCGCCAATCATCACGCCTTCACGAATTTTGGGATGACGATCGCCGCTGGTTTTCCCGGTCCCGCCAAGTGTGACCGATTGCAGGATCGAGACATCGTTTTCGATTACCGCCGTTTCACCGACCACAATCCCCGTCGCGTGATCGAGCATAATGCCGCGTCCAATTTTCGCCGCCGGGTGAATATCGACCTGGAAGGTGACAGAAACCTGATTTTGCAGGAATATCGCCAGCGCGCGGCGGCCTTCATTCCATAACCAGTGGCCGATACGGTAGGCCTGGAGAGCATGGAAGCCTTTCAGATACAGAAGCGGCGTCGAGTATTTGTCTACCGCCGGGTCGCGGGTGCGTACCGCCTGAATATCACAGGCAGCAGAGGCGATCATTTCCGGGTCGGCGGCGTAGGCCTCTTCCACCACTTCACGGATGGCGATGGCAGGCATAATCGGAGATGCGAGTTTGTTCGCCAGCATATAGCTCAGCGCACTGCCCAGGTTTTCATGCTTGAGTAGCGTCGCGTGGTAGAAACTGGCCAGCATCGGCTCACAGTCCGCCAGAGCCCGGGCTTCGGCTTTAATATTGTTCCAGACGATATCCAGTTCTTCACATGACATTGCTGACTCCAGGTATCAGGCTAACGACCGGCCCGTTCTTCGCGGGCCGGGTCATTTAATAAAACAGATCCTTACGGCTAGTGGCGACTACGCTCGTCCTTGCGTGCACGACCTAATAACGTCAATGCTGCCTCGCGCGCGTTTTTTCCGCAATACAATACTTGATAAATTTCCTCGGTTATTGGCATTTCGACACCAAAACGGTGCGCCAACTCACGAACTTCTTTTGTATTACGGTAGCCTTCAACCACCTGACCAATTTTGTCCTGCGCGCTCTGAACATCCATGCCCTGACCGAGCATCATGCCAAAACGGCGGTTACGCGACTGGTTGTCGGTACAGGTCAGAACCAGGTCGCCCAGACCCGCCATTCCCATAAAGGTGGTCGGATCGGCCCCCAGCGCCGCGCCAAGACGCGACATTTCCGTCAGCCCACGCGTGATCAGCGCGGTACGTGCGTTTGCGCCAAAACCGATGCCGTCAGACATGCCTGCGCCAATCGCAATCACGTTTTTCACCGCACCGCCCAGCTGCACGCCGATGAAATCGGGGTTGCTGTAGACGCGAAAACTCTTACCGCAGTGCAAAAGTTCCTGCAAATCATCCGCAAAGGTTTCGTCCGTCGACGCCAGAGAAATTGCCGTCGGCAAACCCGCCGCCAGTTCTTTAGCGAACGTCGGGCCGGATATCACCGCCAGCGGGATGTCATCGCCCAGCGCTTCACGGGCGACATCCTGCAACAGGCGCCCCGTTTCCGCTTCCAGACCTTTGGTCGCCCAGACCAGGCGCGCATCAGGACGCATCAGCGGTTTAATCTGTCGCAGCACCTCGCCAAAGACATGGCTTGGCACCACCACCAGAATGTTACGGCTGGCCGCCAGCGCGGTGGCTAAGTCGCTTTCAAGGCGTAGCGTATCGGGAAAAGGCACATCAGGGAGGAACGCGACGTTGCAGCGGTCTCGCTCAAGGGTCGCGACATGTTTAGGATCGTGGCCCCACAGGACAACCTGGTGGCCGTTTCTCGCCAGGGTGATGGCAAGAGCGGTGCCGTACGAGCCAGCACCGATCACAGTCATTGAAGCATTACTTTGGTTCATCAGGCATCCTGATGTTCTTCAGTACCTTCGCCAGCCTGCTGCTGTAAATAGTTCATGAACAGCGCATCGAAGTTAACCGGCGCAAGATTCAGTTGCGGGAACGTGCCGCGTGAAACCAGGCTGGTGATGCATTCGCGGGCATACGGGAACAGAATGTTCGGGCAGTATGCCCCCAGGCAATGCGCCATCTGAGTTCCTTCAATACCACTGATGGAGAAAATGCCGCCCTGCTGAACTTCGCACAGGAAAGCGGTCTCTTCGCCCAGGGAAGCCGTTACGGTAACACGCAGTACCACTTCGTATACGTCATCTGCCAGTTGAGTAGACGCCGTATCAAGATCAAGTTTAACCTCTGGCTGCCAATCTTTCTGGAAAACATGCGGTGCATTTGGCGCTTCGAAAGACACATCCTTGGTGTAGATACGTTGGATCTGGAAAGCCATTTCGGTGTTATTTTGTTCTGACATGTGTAGAAAACCCTTTAGTGTTGTCCTTAAAATACTTGCGGCATGTTTTAACGCAGCAGGGGATCCAGTCCACCACGCGCATCCAACGCATACAAGTCGTCACAGCCGCCAATGTGCTGTGCATCAATAAAAATCTGCGGAACCGTCGTGCGGCCACTACGCCTGATCATCTCTTCACGTTTTACGGCATCGCCGTCAATCGGAAGTTCCTGGAAACTCACACCCTTACTGCTCAACAGCGCTTTTGCACGATGGCAAAACGGGCAGGTTGCTTTGGTGTAGATCTCGATGTTGGCCATGACTTATCTCCCGTGTTGAGTAACGCGTTATTTCCCGCGCACTAATGGCAGGTTCTCACCGCTCCAGCCCGCAACGCCTTCTTTCAGCACAAAAACTTTCTCAAAGCCCGCTTTGATCAGTGCGTTTGCGGATTCCTGACACTGCATACCGGAACCATCAACCACGATCAGAGGCTTATCTTTGTGCTTTTCAAGCTCGCCAACGTTGTTGGCCTTGATTTCGCTCGGCAGCAGGTTAGTCGCGCCCGCGATATGGCCTTTGCGGAAGTCGTCACGCTGACGTAAATCCACCACAACGGCGTCTTCTTTGTTGATAAGACGCGTCGCTTCGCCGCGAGTAATAACCTTAACTTTAGACATCAGGCCTTTGAAAGTGGTGAACAACACCGCCACCAGTAACGCAATCCAGGCGATACTCAGTATGGGATGGCGGCCAACAAATTGCATAATTTCTTGCATGGGGGGTAACAACTCCCGACTCAGTGATTAAAAAACCAGGAAAGGAGTATACCTGCGCGTTGGCGCAAATACAGCCAGAGCGTGCAATGGATTGCATTTTTGCGGGGCGCTACGGAAAAAAAACGTCGATCCGCGCCGTCCCCGGCTCGCTCTCTGCCCCATTCTTTGATCTTCTGAGGCTATTTTATCGATTCAGCTGTAGTAAAATTACGCAATTATTTTGTCTATTGAGTGTGAGGTTGTCGCAATGTCGGTTTCTAAAAAACCTATGGTACTGGTGATTCTGGATGGCTATGGCTACCGTGAAGACAGCCAGGATAACGCCATTTTGAATGCCAAAACCCCGGTAATGGATGCTCTGTGGGCAAAACGTCCGCATACCCTGATCGACGCTTCCGGTCTGGAAGTGGGTCTGCCGGACCGTCAGATGGGCAACTCCGAAGTGGGTCACGTTAACCTGGGCGCGGGCCGTATCGTGTATCAGGATCTGACGCGCCTGGATGTTGAAATTAAAGAACGTACCTTCTTCGCTAACCCGGTACTGACGGCGGCGGTCGATCAGGCGAAAAATACCGGTAAAGCCGTGCACATTATGGGTCTGCTGTCTGCGGGCGGCGTGCACAGCCACGAAGACCACATCATGGCGATGGTCGAGCTGGCCGCAGAACGCGGCGCAGAGAAAATTTATCTGCACGCCTTCCTTGATGGCCGCGATACCCCGCCACGCAGCGCGGAATCCTCGCTGAAAAAATTCGAAGACAAGTTTGCCGCGCTGGGCAAAGGCCGCGTAGCGTCCATTATTGGTCGTTACTATGCAATGGACCGCGACAACCGCTGGGATCGCGTTGAGCAGGCCTATGACCTGATGACGCTGGCGCAGGGTGAATTCCAGGCCGATACCGCCGTTGCTGGCCTGCAGGCCGCTTACGCGCGCGACGAAAACGACGAATTTGTGAAAGCGACCGTCATTCGCGCGGAAGGTCAGGCCGATGCCGCGATGGAAGACGGCGACACGCTGATTTTCATGAACTTCCGTGCTGACCGCGCCCGCGAAATTACCCGCGCGTTCGTTAATGCGGATTTCAACGGCTTCGCCCGTAAGAAAGTGGTTAATCTGAACTTCGTCATGCTGACCGAGTACGCCGCTGATATCAAAACCGCCGTGGCTTACCCACCGGCATCGCTGGCAAACACCTTCGGCGAGTGGATGGCGAAGAACGACAAAACCCAACTGCGCATTTCCGAAACGGAAAAATACGCCCACGTCACCTTCTTCTTCAACGGCGGCGTAGAAGAACCGTTTGCAGGCGAAGAACGCATCCTGATCAACTCGCCTAAAGTGGCGACCTACGATCTACAGCCGGAAATGAGTTCCGCAGAACTGACCGAAAAACTGGTTGCGGCTATCGGGAGCGGCAAGTATGACACCATCATCTGTAACTACCCGAACGGTGATATGGTCGGTCACACTGGCGTGATGGAAGCGGCGGTTAAAGCAGTTGAAGCGCTGGATCACTGTGTTGAGCAGGTTGCTAAAGCGGTTGAGTCCGTTGGCGGCCAACTGCTGATCACCGCAGACCACGGCAACGCCGAGCAGATGCGCGATCCATCCACCGGCCAGGCGCACACCGCGCATACCAACCTGCCGGTTCCGCTGATTTATGTCGGCGCGAAAAGCGTAAAAGCGGTCGAAGGCGGCAAACTTTCTGATATCGCACCGACGATGTTGACGCTGATGGGTATGGAAATCCCGAAAGAGATGACTGGTAAGCCGCTGTTCATCGTGGAATAATCCTTCCCCATGAGGGGAAAGGCGTTTAATTCCATTACACGGGCCGTGAAACCACGCAGGTTTTCAGTCAGGCCCGTGATTTACGCCAGCGTGTTGAGCGCTGGCGTATTGTTGTGCGCCTTTTCCGCCCATGCGGATGACCGCGATCAGCTCAAATCCATCCAGGCGGATATCGCCGCCAAAGAGCGCGCCGTACGCCAGCAACAGCAGCAACGTTCCAGTTTGCTCGCACAGCTCAAAACGCAGGAAGAGGCCATCTCCGCCGCCGCGCGTAAACTGCGTGAAACCCAGAATACCCTTGCCCAGTTGAATAAGCAGATCGACGCGATGAACGCGTCTATCGCGAAGCTGGAACAACAAAAAGCCATTCAGGAACGCAGCCTTGCCGCACAGCTGGATGCGGCGTTTCGCCAGGGCGAGCATACGGGGATTCAGCTCATTCTTAGCGGTGAAGAGAGCCAGCGCGGGCAGCGTTTGCAGGCCTATTTCGGTTATCTGAACCAGGCGCGCCAGGACACCATTGCCGAACTGAAACAGACGCGTGAAGAGGTGGCGTCTCAGAAAGCGGCGCTGGAAGAGAAACAGAGCCAGCAACAGACGCTGCTGTATGAACAACGCGCCCAACAGGCGAAGCTGGAGCAGGCGCGTAATGAGCGTCAGAAAACGATCGCCGGTCTTGAGTCGTCAATCCAGCAGGGGCAACAGCAGTTAAGTGAATTGCGAGCGAACGAATCCCGCCTGCGCAACAGCATCGCGCGCGCAGAGGCGGCCGCCAAAGCCCGGGCGGAGCGAGAAGCCCGCGAAGCGCAGGCGGTGCGCAATCGTCAGCAGGAAGCCACCCGCAAAGGCACAACCTACAAACCAACCGAAAGCGAAAAATCGTTGATGTCCCGTACCGGCGGTCTGGGTTCACCGCGCGGTCAGGCATTCTGGCCCGTTCGCGGCCCAACGCTGCATCGTTATGGCGAACAGCTGCAAGGTGAGCTACGTTGGAAAGGGATGGTTATCGGTGCGTCTGAAGGCACTGAAGTCAAAGCAATCGCGGACGGTAGGGTGATTCTGGCGGACTGGTTGCAGGGCTACGGTCTGGTCGTCGTCGTGGAACACGGTAAAGGCGATATGAGCCTTTACGGGTATAACCAGAGCGCACTGGTCAGCGTTGGCACACAGGTTCGCGCAGGCCAGCCTATTGCGCTTGTAGGCAGCAGCGGCGGTCAGGGCCGACCGTCACTCTATTTCGAAATTCGTCGCCAGGGTCAGGCCGTCAATCCACAGCCGTGGTTGGGAAGATAAGTTTTGCCTCACTTTCGTCGCACAATACTCTCACTCGCCAGCCTACTGGCATTCGCCACCCCTGTTTTTGCTGGCAAACTCGCCATCGTAATCGACGATTTTGGTTATCGTCCGCACAATGAAAATCAGGTGCTGGCGATGCCGTCCGCCCTCTCCGTTGCCGTCCTGCCCAATGCCCCACATGCCCGTGAAATGGCAACCAAAGCGCACAACAGCGGGCATGAGGTGCTGATCCATCTGCCGATGGCGCCGCTGAGCAAGCAGCCGCTGGAGAAAGATACGCTGCGCCCGGAGATGAGCAGCGACGAAATTGAACGCATTATTCGCGATGCGGTGAATAAGGTGCCGTATGCCGTGGGTCTCAACAACCACATGGGCAGCGCGATGACCTCCAGCCTGTTTGGCATGCAAAAAGTGATGCAGGCGCTGGAGCGTTATAATCTTTACTTCCTCGACAGCATGACCATTGGCAACAGTCAGGCGATGCGTGCCGCCTCCGGGACGAGCGTGAAGGTGATTAAGCGCAAAGTGTTCCTTGATGATACGCAGAACGAAGCGGATATTCGTCGCCAGTTTAATCGCGCCATTGAGTTAGCCCGTCGCAACGGGTCAGCTATCGCGATTGGGCACCCGCATCCATCAACGGTGCGAGTCCTTCAGCAGATGGTCTATAACCTGCCTGCGGATATTACGCTGGTGCGTCCGAGCAGCCTGCTCGACGAGCCGCAGACAGATACCTCTACGCCAAATCTGACGCCACCGAAAAACGGTACGCCGGATGCACCGCGAAATCCGTTCCGCGGCGTGAAGGTGTGTAAATCGAAGAAACCGTTAGAACCTGTCTACGCCAGCCGGTTCTTTAGCGTGTTAAGCGAAAGCATTACGCAGAGCACGATGGTGAACTACTTCCGGCATCAGTGGCAAGGCTGGGGCAAGATCGCTGCCCCCCAGAACGCTAACGCGGATTAATCGCTTTACGGGCAACGCGGTGGTGCGAGGCCGTTTTATCACGCCACCGGTATAACCGACCCGACCACAACAGCGCCTGATAAGCCGCCTTCGCGCTTCGTATGTTAAGCATCATGCGCTTATACATGCCAGAGGCAAATATTTCGGCGATCATCCGCTGGCGAATAAGCGTGTCCTGCTCCTTACGCACCGCATGACACACCCGCAGCGCTTCCCAGGTAATTTGTTGCTTAAATTCAGGATAGACGGGAATGCGATCCGCATAATCACTATTCAGCTTTTCTAATAAACGCGTGATTTTAATGTAGTGTCGCTGGTAATGCAGATTACGCTCACCTTGTCGTTTCAGGCGGCTAACAGACTGATCGTGAAGAAAATATTTATACAACGCCTGTTCGGTATAGCGTACGCGCGTGGCATTGAACATCACTTCCGTGGTCCACAGAATATCCTGATGATGTAATCCAGGAACAAAGCTAATCGCGTGTTTTTCAATAAGGGCGCGCCGATAAACGCCCATCCAGACAACATGCGTCCAGCGGCGTGAAGCCAGCCCCATACGCAGCCAGTCCGGGCCGGTTAATACCCCTGTCGACCGAATGCGATCCGTGGGGATGGATGGCCAGGTATGCCCCGTCTCAAGAATGCACCAGTCTGCATTACACTGCGCCACATCCAGGTCATCCTGTAGCGCCATGGTCATCAGCGTTTCATACATGTTCGGATACACCAAATCATCGGCATCGACAAAAGCAACGTAGTCGCCGGTCGCCGCGGCCAACCCCCGGTTGCGGGCCACGGACGCGCCTGCATTATCCTGATGCAACAGGTGAACATGTGAATGGGTATCGGCAAAATACCTTGCGATATCAACGGAGTTGTCGGTAGACCCGTCGTTAACAATGATGATCTCCAGCGCATTCCATGTTTGTGCAATCAAAGATTCCATGCATGCCTGGAAGCTATTACCCGCATTGTATAACGGAATAATAACACTCAGTGTACTTGTGCTGCTTTTCATAGAATGGCCCGTCAGTCTTTAATACATTGGCCTTTTCTACCGTGCTTTCATTAAGAAATTATTAAGTCCAGTGGAGATAATGGTTAAGGCGCACAAAACACCCTACAGATGAGAAGCCTCACCATGTATACTACGCCTTTGTATTATACGTATTTAGAATACTTATCTTGAGGGAAGTGATGACCATCAGTAAGACACATGAAAAGGGCTATACGGTCTATTACAAAGAGGAAAATAAAGACCTTAAGTCCCTGATGGATAAGTATATGAATAACGAAATCAGTGGCAAACCGCTGAACAGCGGCAACGAATTCCGCAGCGTAGAACTTGTTGAATACCAGTCACGGAAGTTCATCATCAAAAACGATCGCGAAATAGACCCACGATTTGAGAAAAAGATTCAGAATTTTCTCTCCGGGCCTTTTTATTCTCAGCTGATCCAAAAACTGGACAGCCTGGCGCCACAAGTGCGTGCCTGTACCGCCGATCTCTACTGTGTGGCCGAGAAAACACGTTTTCGCCAGTGCTATGATGTGTATACCCTTCATGAATATATTGAAGGGGAGCCATTAAATGATATTAATGAAAGCAATAAAGAAGATATTAAGGCGTGTATTCAGCAACTGCACCGGGCAGGTCTGGCCTCCAATGATATTCATGCCGGAAACTTTATCCGCACACCTTCCGGGGAATTGCGCATCATCGATTTATCCTGCAAAGGAAGTCTGAAAATTTGCCAGGCAAATGATATTTTAGTATTACAAAATAAATACCATATGAATATTGAAGGTCAGGGTCTGGTTTATAAGCTTATTCAGCTTAAAGAGAAATTCAGACGCTTATCCCGCAAGATGCGCGGAAAATAAAAACGCCATTTTACGGCCAGGTTCGGGAAAACCTGGCCGCCAGCAGGATGCTATCAGTCCCAGCTCAGAATCACTTTTCCTGACTGGCCTGAACGCATCGCATCAAAGCCTTTCTGGAACTCATCGATGGAGAAACGGTGGGTGATGATCGGAGACAGATCCAGACCAGACTGAATCAGCGCCGCCATCTTATACCAGGTTTCAAACATCTCACGACCGTAAATACCTTTAATAAACAGCCCCTTGAAGATCACCTTCGTCCAGTCGATAGACATATCCGAAGGCGGAATCCCCAGCATCGCGATACGACCGCCGTGGTTCATGGTATCCAGCATGGCGCGAAACGCAGGCGGCGCACCGGACATCTCCAGGCCGACATCAAACCCTTCAGTCATGCCCAGATTAGCCATCACGTCGGTCAGGTTCTCTTTCGCAACGTTCACCGTGTGGATGATGCCCATTTTACGCGCCAGTTCCAGACGGTACTCATTCACATCCGTGATCACGACATGACGCGCGCCCACATGTTTCGCTACCGCCGCCGCCATGATGCCGATCGGGCCGGCACCGGAAACCAGCACATCTTCACCGACCAGATCGAACGACAGCGCCGTGTGTACGGCATTGCCGAAGGGGTCGAAGATAGAGGCTAAATCATCGGAGATGTTATCCGGGATCTTAAAGGCGTTAAACGCCGGAAGTACCAGATATTCCGCAAAACAACCGGGACGGTTAACACCGACACCCAGAGTATTGCGGCACAAATGCGTACGGCCACCGCGACAGTTACGACAATGGCCGCAGGTAATATGGCCTTCGCCGGAAACGCGATCGCCAATCCTGAAGCCTTTAACTTCCTGACCGATACCGACCACCTCGCCGACATATTCATGCCCTACCACCATCGGAACTGGGATGGTTTTTTGCGACCATTCATCCCAGTTATAGATGTGAACGTCAGTGCCGCAGATGGCTGTTTTACGGATTTTAATCAGCAGATCGTTATGCCCGACTTCCGGTACCGGAACGTCAGTCATCCAGATGCCCTCTTCCGCTTTCAGTTTGGATAACGCTTTCATCTCACATCCTCAGGCAATAACGCCCAGTTGTTTACCAATACGTGTGAACGCCTCAACCGCACGCGTGATTTGCTCAGGGGTATGCGCCGCAGACATCTGGGTACGAATACGCGCCTGACCTTTCGGAACAACCGGATAGAAGAATCCGGTCACGTAAATCCCCTCTTTTTGCAGTTCGCGGGCAAATTGCTGCGCAACCACCGCATCACCCAGCATCACTGGAATAATAGCGTGATCGGCGCCAGCCAGCGTGAAGCCCGCAGCGGACATTTGCTCACGGAACTGACGCGCATTCGCCCACAGGCGATCGCGCAGTTCGCTCCCCGCCTCAACCATCTCCAGCACTTTAAGGGAGGCCGCCACAATGGCAGGCGCCAGGGAGTTAGAGAACAGATACGGACGGGAACGCTGACGCAGCCACTCCACCACCTCTTTACGCGCCGCCGTATAACCGCCAGATGCCCCACCCAGCGCTTTGCCTAACGTACCGGTAATGATGTCCACGCGTCCCATTACGTCACAGTATTCGTGAGAACCGCGACCGTTCTCCCCGACAAAACCGACAGCATGGGAGTCATCAACCATCACCAGCGCGCCGTAAATGTCTGCCAGGTCACAGACGCCTTTCAGGTTGGCGATAACGCCGTCCATCGAGAACACGCCGTCGGTGGCGATCAGCACATGACGAGCGCCAGCTTCACGGGCCTCTTTCAGACGCGCTTCCAGCTCCTGCATATCGTTGTTGGCATAGCGAAAACGCTTCGCTTTACACAGGCGAACGCCATCAATAATCGAGGCGTGGTTTAACGCATCCGAGATAATCGCATCTTCTGCGCCCAGCAGGGTTTCGAACAAGCCGCCGTTGGCGTCGAAGCAGGAAGAGTACAGAATAGCGTCTTCCATACCGAGGAAGTCCGCCAGTTTTTGCTCCAGCTGTTTATGGCTGTCCTGAGTGCCGCAGATAAAGCGCACTGAAGCCATGCCAAACCCGTGAGAATCCATTCCCGCTTTTGCTGCCGCAATCAGTTCGGGATGGTTAGCCAGCCCCAGATAGTTGTTGGCGCAAAAGTTGATGACGTGGCTTCCGTCTGCCACGGTGATGTCCGCCTGCTGCGCAGACGTGATAATGCGCTCTTCTTTAAACAATCCTTCCGCACGGGCGGTTTCCAGATCGTTGGTTAACTGCTTATAAAAATCCCCACGCATTGCGATTCTCCAGACTGGGCAAATTTCAGCACATATTACCCAAAGCTATACATTGATACGAGATGACGCATCATCACTTCTTGAAAATGCAGCATAAATCACGCGTACCCGCACAGCTTATCGGTGAATGGCTGAAGCCTGGGCCGTGTAGTGATATGATAAGAAGTATTCGTGTCTGAGATTGTCTCTGACTCCATAATTCGAAGGTTACAGTTATGATCATCGTTACCGGCGGCGCGGGCTTTATCGGCAGCAACATCGTTAAGTCCCTGAATGATAAAGGCATCACCGATATCCTGGTGGTGGACAACCTGAAAGACGGCACCAAGTTCGTCAACCTGGTGGACCTGAATATTGCTGACTATATGGATAAGGAAGACTTCCTGATCCAGATTATGGCCGGAGAAGAGTTCGGCGATATCGAAGCGGTTTTCCACGAAGGCGCCTGCTCTTCCACCACCGAGTGGGACGGCAAGTATATGATGGACAACAACTATCAATACTCCAAAGAGCTGCTGCACTACTGCCTGGAACGTGACATTCCGTTCCTGTATGCCTCCTCTGCGGCAACTTACGGCGGTCGCACCTCTGACTTCATTGAGTCTCGTGAATATGAGAAACCGCTAAACGTTTACGGCTACTCTAAATTCCTGTTCGACGAGTATGTGCGCCAGATCCTGCCTGAAGCCAGCTCGCAGATTGTGGGTTTCCGCTATTTCAACGTTTACGGACCGCGTGAAGGCCATAAAGGCAGCATGGCGAGCGTCGCTTTCCATCTGAATACTCAGCTCAACAACGGTGAAACGCCGAAACTGTTTGAAGGCAGCGAAAACTTCAAACGTGATTTTGTCTACGTCGGCGACGTGGCTGATGTAAACCTGTGGTTCTGGGAAAACGGCGTGTCCGGCATCTTTAACCTGGGCACCGGGCGCGCGGAATCCTTCCAGGCCGTGGCGGATGCCGCGCTGGCTTATCACAAGAAAAGCGATCTTGAGTACATTCCGTTCCCGGAAAAACTGAAAGGCCGTTACCAGGCGTTCACGCAGGCGGATCTGACCAATCTGCGCGCCGCAGGCTATGACAAACCGTTCAAGACCGTTGCCGAAGGCGTAACGGAGTATATGGCCTGGCTGAATCGCGACGCGTAAGAAGAAACATGAAAATACTGGTGATTGGTCCGTCCTGGGTAGGCGACATGATGATGTCGCAAAGTCTCTATCGCACGCTCAAGGCGCGCTATCCCCAGGCGATAATCGACGTGATGGCGCCCGCGTGGTGCCGCCCGTTATTGTCGCGTATGCCGGAGGTCAACGACGCGATCCCCATGCCGCTTGGCCACGGGGCGCTGGAAATTGGCGAGCGGCGCAAGCTCGGTCATCGTCTGCGTGAAAAGCGCTATGACCGCGCCTATGTTTTGCCGAATTCGTTTAAATCCGCGCTCGTTCCTTTTTTTGCCGGCATCCCGCATCGCACCGGCTGGCGCGGCGAGATGCGCTACGGCCTGCTCAACGACGCGCGCGTGTTAGATAAAGAGGCCTGGCCATTAATGGTGGAACGCTATGTGGCGCTGGCCTACGACAAAGGCGTTATGCGTACTGCCCAGGATCTGCCGCAGCCTCTGTTATGGCCGCAGCTACAGGTGAGCGAGGGCGAAAAGTCCCTCATCTGCAACGAATTTTCTCTTTCCGCTGAACGTCCGATGATTGGTTTTTGCCCCGGCGCGGAATTTGGCCCGGCGAAACGCTGGCCGCATTATCACTATGCGGAACTGGCAAAGCAGCTCATCGATGAAGGCCACCAGATCGTCTTGTTTGGCTCAGCAAAAGATCATGACGCCGGAAATGAAATTCTGGCTACACTGAATACTGAGCAGCAGGCCTGGTGCCGCAATCTGGCGGGAGAAACGCAGTTGGAACAAGCTGTTATCCTTTTATCCGCCTGCAAAGCAGTTGTCACGAATGACTCTGGTTTAATGCATGTCGCCGCTGCGCTGAACCGTCCGCTGGTCGCGCTGTACGGCCCCAGCAGCCCGGACTTTACTCCCCCACTTTCGCATAAAGCGCGGGTTATCCGTCTGATTACGGGTTATCACAAGGTGCGCAAAGGGGATGCTGCGGAGGGGTATCATCAGAGCCTGATTGACATCACGCCGACGCGTGTCCTGGAAGAACTCAATAGTCTGTTATTACAAGAGGAAGCCTGACGGATGCGGGTTCTGATAGTCAAAACATCATCAATGGGGGATGTGTTACACACATTGCCCGCACTGACTGACGCACAGCAAGTCATCCCGGGTATTCAGTTTGATTGGGTGGTAGAAGAAGGATTCGCGCAAATTCCATCCTGGCACGATGCTGTCGATCGCGTGATTCCCGTCGCTATTCGCCGTTGGCGTAAGGCCTGGTTTTCCGCGCCCATCAAAGCTGAACGTAAAGCCTTTCGCGATGCCGTACAGGCACAGCAATACGATGCGATTATTGATGCCCAGGGGCTGGTAAAAAGCGCGGCGCTGGTCACAAGACTGGGACGCGGCATAAAGCACGGCATGGACTGGAGTACGGCCCGGGAGCCCCTGGCCAGCCTGTTTTACAACCGAAAGCATCACATCGCTAAAGCGCAGCATGCCGTTGAACGCACCCGCGAGCTGTTCGCTAAAAGCCTGGGGTACAGCAAGCCACAGTCCCAGGGCGATTATGCGATTGCGCAACATTTCCTGAGCAATCTGAATGCAGACGCAGGGCAATATGCGGTATTTTTACACGCGACCACCCGAGACGATAAGCACTGGCCGGAAGCAAACTGGCGAGATCTGATCGGCCAACTGCGTGATGCGGGTGTACGCATTAAGCTGCCCTGGGGTGCGCCCCATGAAGAAGCACGGGCAAAAAGATTAGCGGAAGGATTTGATTATGTGGATGTTTTACCACGAATGAGTCTGGAAGAGGTCGCACGCGAGTTGGCGGGGGCAAAATTTGTAGTGTCCGTTGATACCGGGCTTAGCCATTTAACCGCCGCCCTTGATCGACCTAATATCACGCTGTATGGCCCGACCGATCCGGGACTGATTGGGGGATATGGGAAGAATCAGTGCGCGCAAAAGAGTCATTCAGGGAAGATGTCAACTCTGGGTGCGGATGCCGTCAAAGTATCATTGCTTGATTTTAATTTGCTATAACTTTTAAAGAGATTAATCATGCTTCGTGGACACACGTTTTCTCGCTTTATCCGCAGCACGCAAAATAATCCGTTTAACGTTATCTATTTTTTATTTTATGCCGGGTGCCTGACGACCCTGGCGATGCTGCTGATCAATCCAGACGAAGCTTTAAAAGTTTTTATTGCATGTGCGGTTCTGTCGCTACCGATTATCGGTAAACACAGCAAGTCACTTCTGAGTGATAAGAAAAACCTGCTGTTACCCGTGATGCTGTTGCTCTTCGGTTTAGTACAAATTATTTGGGTTGAGATCTTTAAAGAACCGGGCTCATCCTTTACTGGCGCTTATCGCTCATACCAGAACGGCGGTAAAGTGATGATCTTTGCCGCACTGATTGTCACAGCCCTGCAATCGCCAATCGCATGTGCGATGAAAGATCGTATAACCCGCTACTGGGTGATTGCGACGGCTGTTGGTTTGTATCTTTTTGCGGGTTATCAACTCCTCACCTCACCAGATCCGCTTAACTACCGTGTCGAACTGGGTTTTGAACATCCGACAGGAGCGGCTTATGCGTTGACGTTTGTCGCATTGCTTGCGTCCCAGGCCATCATCAACTTGCGGCTGAAGCATACAATCCTGCTCTATTTATTACACTTTTTGGTATCACTGGCGGTTATCACTATAACGCAAACCCGCGCCGCCATTCTGGTCTATCCGGTTCTGAGCATAGGGCTATTTTTCTTACACTATCGGCATAACCGTACCGTTTTGCTGCGTACGTTACTGGCCTTTATTGTTCTCGCGGGGCTGGCGGCAATCCCTTTAAAATCGGTGATTGAAAAGCGCTATAACAGCTTCGTAACCGATATGCATTCTTACAGTAAGAAGAACAGTAATACCTCGATTGGCGCCCGACTCGCGATGCAACGGGCGGGTATTGATGCTGGAAAAAACCACTACTGGGGCCAATCACTTGAACAACGCGATGCTGGAATGCGGGATTTTGCCCGACAGGATACCTCGTTAAGAGGAGCACTTGGGTTCGTCGACATCCATTTGCATAACGAATTCATTGATACTTTTTCTCTTAAAGGGATTTCTGGCGTCATCGCTCTGCTCTTTTTGTATCTGGCGATGTTTTTAAAAGCTTATACACAACGTAGCCCTCTGTTATTCATCATTTCCAGTGCTATAGTTATCTATGGTTTAAGCGACTTATTATTATACGCCAAAGGTGAAACTCTGAGCAGTATGCTGGCATTATGCGCGGCGATGATGCTGACACCAGGCACGATGAGAGAGTTATGCCATGATTAACGCTTCAGATTATTTGCTGAGCATTATTATACCGGCATACAACAATGCCGAATTCATTACGGATACGCTGGCGTCTTTACATCAGGGCATCACTAATGAGGTAGAAGTAATCATTATTAATGATGGCTCAACGGATTTGACTGAAGAACGCATAAATGCGTTTTATCGCGAACATCATTGCAATAACGTGAAATACATCTACCAGGAAAATCATGGTGTTGCGATTGCCCGCAACGTCGGGTTGTCACATGCGACAGGGAAGTATATTGGCTTTGTTGACAGCGATGACATTATTAGCCCGGATTATTTTTCGGTTCTTCTCCCTAAATTAAGAGAAGAGAAATATGATATCGTTGAATTCAACTTAACCCGTGACATTAATAATCTCTATCAATGCAAAAAAGATAAGCCGGATGCGGTAAAACAGAGTGAAATTACGTTAACTGATGAAAATTTAACGCAGTTATTACCCACTTTCCGTGCGGGTCAATGGCACCTTGTAACAAAATTCTTTCGCCGTGACATTATTGGGCAAGACCGCTTCGAAGAACATCATCGTTATGAGGACATTATTTTTTGTCCATTTCAATACTTTAAATGCCATAAGATCTTAAAAATAGATAACAAGCTATATTATTATCGAATAAACGATCGGAGCATTACCGAGAATATTCTTGAAAATGATGCGCAATATATTTTCTTCGCCATGCGTAAAATGTGTGACTATATAAAAGAAAATGATGAAAAACGAACTGTAGCCACATTAATGATCATTAACTGCTTCCTTGAGGGACGCAAGTTGCTGCGCAAGAAGAAAGGTTATTATCGCTACGAAGAAGATATGATCAGTGACATTCAAGATGCACTAACATGCTGTGATACAAGCATCGTTAAAAGAAAAGTCATTTATAAAATGAAGTACCCACACATTGATCGTTTTATTTCAAAAATACGATTTAAAGCCATAAACGCTTGCAAAATGTTATTTGTTAGCAAGGAAAGTTAATATGTTTGATAAAGTAGAAAGAATTCTTATTTGCAAGCTTAAGTTTTATGGCGATGTTCTGCTCATTACCCCTGTTATTGCCAGTCTCCAGGCAAGTTATCCGCACGCAAAAATTGATATTCTTCTTTATAAAGACACCAGGGCAATTTTAGCTGCTGATGAGAGAATCAACAACTTTTACCTTATTGAAAAAAAGAAAGGTCTGCTGGAAACCATTAAAAATTATATATCGGTACGCCGCCAGCTGAAAAAAAACCACTATGACCTTATTGTCAACTTAACCGAGCAATGGCCTATTGGCGCACTTATCGCTTCCCTACGCCGCCCCTCTATTGCCTTTAAAAGGGACAAGAAGCAGTGGAATTGCCTTTTTACAAAAGTCACACCAACAACCGGAACTCATATTGTTGAGCAAAACTTATCCATTCTAAAAGGCCTCGACTTTAGTGAAAGCGAGCTCAAAAAAGAGATGTTGCTCTGCTATCGCGAGAGTGACTATCAATATTTACTGACTCAGCTTCCCGCGCTTCCCACGCAAAAATACGTTGTGATTCAACCCACTGCAAGACAGTCCTTTAAGTGCTGGGATGATGAGAAATTTGCGCATGTCATAGATTATTTGCAGCAACGCGGTCTGCATGTTTACCTGACCTGTGGACCCGCAGTACAAGAACAGCAGCAGGTAGCGCGTATCGCCGGACTGTGTCAATCACCACCAGACCTGACGGTGGCAGGTAAAACGACCTTCCTGCAACTGGCGGCGTTAATCGATCATGCAGTACTGTATATCGGCGTGGACTCCGCCCCCATGCATATGGCTGCCGCATTAGGTACGCCGCAGGTATGTTTGTTTGGCGCCACAAATTATCAACAGTGGAAACCCTGGTCAGATAAAGCTGCGCTGATCTGGGCAGGCGATTATCATCCAATGCCGACCCGGGCAGAACTGGACAGATCCCGGAAATACCTGACCTGGATACCAGAACACGCAGTTATTGACGCTATCGACACCGTGCTCCATGATAGCAACCCGGTTGAAGGAAATGAGACAGCGTAAATGGATAACAAAACTAACGTAATTAATATTGCCTACTGCACAGATGCTAATTATCTGGAGTATGTTGCCGTATCCATTATGTCTGTCATAATGAATAACCCTGAGCAATCTCTCGCATTTTTTGTCTTTGTCTATGATGTCAGCGATGAAGATATTGCGAAGCTACAGTCGACCAGTCATAAAATTCAGGTTATCACGATCGATAAGGCTGATATTGAAAAATATAACAATGATTTTGCGATAAAACATCTCAATCGCTCAACTTATATGCGTCTGGCTGTGCCCCGTTTACTTAAAGACAAAGTAGAGCGTTTTATCTATCTTGATGCCGATACGCTATGCTTTGACTCACTCAGTGAGATTAACAGCGTTGATATTGATGATGTTGTTTGCGCCGTCAGCCATGACTCTCTCAACATTCATGATAATAAACACGCCCGGCGATTAGGGCTGAGCATCGATCACTATTTTAACGCTGGTTTCCTTTATATTAATGTCGCGAACTGGATTAAGCATGACATTGAACATAAAGCAAATACCGTGTTATTTGAGCAAGGAAAATCATTGCCTTACTTTGATCAGGACGCACTCAACATTGCAATGAACGGCAATATTACGTTTATTGATAACCGCTGGAATTTCCTGTTTAACTGGTTTACTGACGAACAGAAAGAAAATTTCTTCTATCACAGTGACACGCTGCCAAGAATCATTCATTTTACGGGTGGAAGAAAACCGTGGTATAAAGAACATACGGGGCTGTCGCAACAGCTTTATATTTTCTACCACCATTTCACGCCCTGGCGGAATGCAGAGTTACGCTCTTATGCCCCTCGTATGAGGCCTACCGATTATCGGGTGTACTCCCGTCAGGCGGCAAAAAAAGGTAATTATTTTACCGCCATAAAATGGTACGCAAAGTACCTCAAAACCAAGATTCATTAAAAAAAAGCTCCCCTCGGGGAGCTTTTTTACTTACCTTTGACTTTTTCGGCCAGATAGCCTATGTAGCTGATAATTGAAGCAATATATTTACCCTGTAGCCTTTCATGACGTGACTTCTTCTTATACTGCTTTGGCGTTCTGGCAGGCAACAACGGCACATTCGCCCATGGTGAAGCCTTCCATGCCTCCACAAAATACTGTGCAGACGGATAATTTGCCCAGGAATTCCAGGGTTTAGTTACCCCAATATAGTGAATAAGAATGGTATCCGCCGTTATATATTCTTTATAGCGTGATATATCTTTGCTTTTTAACTCTTGTTTTATACCATATATCGCATTGTAGATACGCGGTAAAAAGATCACCTTATTTAAGAAAAGAATATTTAAAACATCCTGATCGGGAAAAGAGAGTTTCTGATTTTTATCCAGGAGGATATCAAATGCAGCACCAATAAAGTTCTGCTCTTTCCACTTTTTAAGATTCGCATAGATCACACCAGAGTTAAAATAATCACTATTTTTCTCAATATCTCTGGCAGGACTATCATCGACGTCCCTTACTACCGCAGCAACATGCTCATCAAGGTTGAGATGACTCAATTCAACAAGTGAGCCTTTGCATATTACGTCTGCATCAATGTACAGGAGTGAATCAACTTTTTCGCCTAAATATTCAAATGCGATAAAGCGGAAATACATCGCATGAGACCAGGCATTACCGCTGGGCAATACCTTTAGCCCCTCGGCATCCATAACATATATTGAGATGTTAGTAGAGAATTGCTGCGCCAGCATACTTATTTTCTGTTGATAATCATCATCCACATAATCAGTAAAAAGATGGAAATGGATATTGATGTCTTTATTATGTATCAACACTGACGTCATCGAAATCGCGGCGCCAAACATGAAGTTTTTATCAACACCCCAGGCGATATTGAGCTGTGGACTCTCCCCGGCTGGTGCTTGATTAAAATCAAGTATCTTTTTTATAGACTGATGGCAATCAAAAATCATTCACTACACCTATTTAAATTTATTTTCAACAAGCCACTCAATGCACTTTAGCGCCGTGTAGCTTATTTTTAATATACATTATATGGCTAAATATAGAACGAATATATTTTCGCTGTATCCTTTCATGGCGTGACTTACGCTTATATAATTTCGCCGTATTTGCATTGAGTAACGATTTTTCTGCCCATGCCGATTTTTTATAAGCCTCAATAAAGTACTTAGAAACCGGATAGTTAGCCCACGTATGCCACGGTTTTGTCACGCCGACATAATGAATTAATACCGTACTCTCAGTGATAAAGTCCTGATAACGATATTCATTTTTATTCTTCAGTTCCTGGTCTACGCCATAAATACAATTAAAATCACGCCTCAGCAGGATCACATGTCCAACAAATAAGATATTCAGGATATCCTGGTCAAAATAAAGCAGTTCTTTCTGACGCTCATGCAAAACCTCAAAGGCTTTGGATAACAGTTTTTTTTCTCTCCAGACATGGAGATTAGCGAATACCACCCCTGAATTAAAATAGTCACGAGCTAACTCAGGAATACCCAGTCTCTGCCCGGATTTTAAACGTACTCGATCAATATCATTAACAACAGCCGCATATTCTCCGGCAAAATGAATATCTGTCAGTTCCCGCAGCGAATTTTTACAAACGATATCGGCATCCAGATACAGCACAGAATCCAGTTCACGACTTAAATACTCGAACGCAAAATAGCGATAGTACATCGCATAGGTCCATGCTTTAGTACTCGGCAACTTGCGAAACGCCTCATTATCGAAAACCAGAACCGTTACCGTTGTTCCATACATTTGCGTGAGTCGTTCCACGCTTTCCAGGTACTCATCATCAACATAGTCCGTCACAACATAGAAATGGATATCAATATCAGGGTTGTTCACCAACACTGATGTCATTGAAATTCCAGAGCCAAATAAAAAATTTCGATCTACACCATATGCAATATTCAACTTTTTGCTTTTCTGGTGTGTAGCGTTGTCGATAACCTTTTTTTGAATTATTACGTTTTCAAAATCAATGTTCATGATGAGATCACCTCAAACCCTGTATGTGATTTTATAACGCTTTTCTTATCGTTCTTTGTTTGATTTTTTGTGCTTTCGCCGCCGCTTGTTCAAGCAAACTGGCTTCCTTGCGAAGAATTTCACGCAGTGGCATCGAGAAATAAACGCGTAAAAAACGATAAATATCTCTCGAGGTCAGGCCAATTTCGAGTGAGGAGAAATAGAGTCCAATCAGATCCTTATCACGCCAGCGACGCGGCACCCGGCGACGAATTTGCGCGCGATGCAGATCAATCACGGAAAGTTTTATATCAGCCACATCAGTCGGTAATGGTTGCTGTAGTAAAAAATGGCAAATATAACAATCCCGATGATTCACCCCGCCACGATGCATTTTCCCCACCATCTCCGCCAGTCGGGTGATAATGGTTCGTTTTAAGGTGAGGTCAGGACGTTCTTCACTCCACCTGGCGCAAAAGTCTTCAAGGCTTATTGCCGGCGAGAGATCTTCCGTGATGATAAACGATGTCCGCTGCAACGGATTAAACCCTTTTTGCCCAAACGCGACGCCGGTCATGGTATCAACATTCAGTGATTGCAGACGGTGAATAGCCAGCCACTCGCGATCCGCGCCAAGAACGGGCATACGCAAGGAAATGAGGTTTTTTAGCACTTCTTTCAGCGTGGTTCCGTGATGGTATTTCAGGAAATACCCTTTACCCATCATCTCAAAACGCAGCGTCCTCCGGGTCTCCAGAGCGCGGAAAACCTCTCCGTCCAGTTTCGTTACTTCGACAAACGGATCTTTACCTTGCCACTGCGTAGCGAATGGCTCTTTTAATTCAATCATTCTCAAAACCTAAAATGATATCAGCCGCTTTATCAGCCAGACTGTAGAGATCTTCTGTATCGGCAAAGTGTCTTGCATGACTTGCCCATTCACTTCGCTGCTCACCTTTCTCCAGCGCATCGCAGAGGGAAGCATTCAGGACTTCCTGTGCAAAAGGCTCCGGTATAACAACGCCACACTGCGCAGCATTGATATAGTGCGCATATCCACAAACTTCGGTGGTCAGCACGGGTAGCCCGGCGACAATCGCCTCTAATAATACGATTCCGGCCGCTTCCTGAACGGCAGGATGAAGCAGCAAATCAGCAGCAGACATCAGCGCTGAGATATCATCGCGCCCTGAAAAAAACTGCACCTGCTTCTCAATCCCTAGTTGACGCGCCTGGGCCTGATACCGGTCGGCCTTGTCTTGCCCGACAACCATCAATCGCGTACGTTGACGTATTGCTTCAGGTAAAGAAGCTACCGCCAGTAACGTTCTTGGTACGCCTTTGCGTTTAAAATCCGAACCTACCTGCAAAAGCAGGAACTGATCTAACCCAATGCCATTTTTTTCTCTGACAATCTGTCTGCTGTTTTCAGGTTGCTGGCTGTATTTCCTGTCCGGGTATATCCCTGGCGGCAAAATATGAAAACGGCGATCCTCAGTATGATAATGATGCTTAAAGTCACCGATTTGCTTATTTGTTAACATCAAAAGCTCGGTATGAGCACCTTGCTGGAAGGTCGCTTTTTCAAAAGCTGCATAGTGCTTATAACGACTGGTCAGCTTATAAAAGAAACCCTTTTCACGGGCGACTTTTTCCGCGTAGCACACATCTGCCGCATAATAGACATCAAGCCCGGGCATTTTATTAAACCCAACGACGCGATCGACGGGATGTTGGCTCAGGTAACTCTGAACCCACTGATAATACTGCTCATTTTTTCCATGATTAGTTCTGGCAGTCACCGGAACAAGGATAATTTCAAGGTCGGAGGGACGTTCGCCCTGCCACTGTTGAGTCAATACCTGAACATGATGGCCACGCGCCGCAACCGTATGCGCTATTCGCAGGAAATCACGCTGCAACCCGCCATAGGGAAAATATTTGTACAAACAAAAAGCAATGGTCATGCAATAATATCCGCGTTACGTCGCCAAACATCCCAGGCCAGGCAGGTAAAAGCGCCGTAATCTTTGTCTGCAAACAAAGACTACCCTCCATATTCCCGGCGCCCTGAAGGCTGATGGCTGCCTGAATTTGCGCAGTAGTATACCATTGATTAGCTCCCGAACCGAAATGAATATTTTTTAAGCAAAAAGTTAATTTTTAATTTCAAAACAATAAGATGTAAACCATTACTATTGAAGGACAGAGTAGGATTTCACGCGTTATTCGGCGTTAACAGCCTGTTTTGATGTATCTGGAGAAAAACACCTACCGCAAATAATGTATTGTCAATTCAGGTGTTTTAGTGCAACAAGGATAAAAATGATGGTAAAGCCCAGGCTAAATACATAGAATCCCCAGCACATCCATCAGTCAGCTATTTACTATGCTCGAATTGCTTTACACCGCCCTTCTCTACCTTATTCAGCCCTTGATCTGGATACGGCTTTGGGTGCGTGGACGTAAAGCGCCAGCCTACCGTAAACGCTGGGGCGAACGTTACGGTTTTTACCGTCATCCGCTTAAACCTGGCGGGATCATGCTGCATTCCGTCTCTGTGGGTGAAACACTGGCGGCAATTCCTTTAGTTCGTGCCCTGCGACACCGTTATCCTGATTTGCCGATTACCGTCACCACCATGACGCCTACCGGCTCAGAGCGCGTACAGTCCGCATTTGGCAGCGATGTTCAGCACGTCTATCTTCCTTATGATTTGCCCGATGCGCTCAACCGTTTCCTGAATAAAGTTGACCCTAAACTGGTGTTGATTATGGAAACCGAGCTCTGGCCGAACCTGATTGCCGCGCTGCATAAACGTCATATTCCGTTGGTTATCGCCAACGCGCGCCTTTCCGCCCGGTCGGCTGCTGGCTATACAAAGCTGGGGAAATTTGTTCGCAGACTGCTGCGCCGCATTACGCTAATCGCGGCGCAAAATGAAGAAGATGGCGCGCGTTTTATCGCGTTAGGTGCGAAAAATAACCAGCTCACCGTCACCGGCAGTCTGAAATTTGATATTTCCGTGACGCCGCAGCTTGCAGCAAAAGCAGTTACGCTGCGTCGCCAGTGGGCGCCGCACCGCCCGGTGTGGATCGCCACCAGTACGCATGACGGCGAAGAGAGTATTGTTATCGCCGCCCATCAGGCATTGCTGCATCAATTCCCTAACCTGCTGCTGATTCTGGTTCCTCGCCATCCAGAGCGGTTCCCGGATGCGATTAACCTCGTGCGCCAGGCAGGGCTCAGCTATACCACGCGTTCCTCAGGAGAGGTGCCGTCCGCCAGTACCCAGGTTGTTATTGGCGATACAATGGGCGAATTAATGCTACTGTATGGTATTGCGGATCTCGCATTTGTCGGCGGTTCGCTGGTTGAACGCGGAGGACATAACCCGCTGGAAGCTGCCGCACACGCGATACCGGTATTGATGGGCCCTCATACCTTTAACTTCAAAGATATTTGCGCCCGACTGGAGCAAGCAAGCGGGCTGATTACCGTAACCGATGCCACTACGCTGGTAAAAGAGGTTTCGTCTTTACTGACCGACGCGGATTATCGTAATTTCTACGGTCGACACGCCGTTGAAGTGCTGTACCAAAACCAGGGTGCGCTACAGCGTCTGTTACAACTGCTGGAACCTTACCTGCCACCGAAAACGCATTGAGGGCTGTCATGCAAAAACGGGCGATTTATCCAGGAACCTTCGATCCGATCACCAACGGCCATATTGATATCGTGACGCGCGCGACGCAGATGTTCGATCACGTTATCCTCGCCATTGCCGCCAGCCCCAGCAAAAAACCGATGTTTACCCTTGAAGAGCGTGTAGCGCTGGCGCAACAGGCGACGGCGCACCTCGGCAACGTGGAAGTCATGGGATTCAGCGACTTAATGGCCAACTTCGCGCGCATTCAGCAGGCCAATATTTTGATTCGCGGCTTGCGCGCCGTGGCTGATTTTGAATATGAAATGCAACTGGCGCACATGAATCGCCATTTAATGCCGCAGCTTGAAAGCGTCTTCCTGATGCCTTCAAAAGAGTGGTCTTTTATCTCTTCTTCGCTGGTAAAAGAGGTGGCGCGCCATCAGGGCGACGTTACCCACTTTTTGCCGGAGAACGTTCATCAGGCCTTGATGGATAAGCTGAAGTAAAACGCTTTTGCCGGATGGCGCGTCAGCGCGTTATCCGGCCTGCAATCCATCTTATTTCTGACACTGACGGCAGTAGAACGTCGCCCGTTGCGCGTGTTTAGCCGCAACGATCGGCGTACCGCAAACCCGGCACGGTTCCCCTTTACGTCCGTAAACCTGCAACTCCTGAGCAAAATAGCCCGGCTTACCGTCGCTTTGCAGAAAATCTTTCAACGTTGTACCACCCTGCTCGATGGAACGCAGTAAAACGGCCTTAATCACGCGGGCCAGCAGCTCACACTCAGCCTGCGATAATGACGACGCCAGACGGTCAGGATGGATGCCTGCCGCAAACAACGACTCGCTGGCGTAGATATTTCCCACGCCCACCACCAGTTTGTTATCCATCAGCCAGGGTTTAATTGCCGTTTTCTTCTTCGCACATTTCTGCTGCAAATAGGCTCCGTTAAAATCGTCGCTCAGCGGCTCCGGGCCGAGATGCGCCAGCACGTTATGCCCTTCCAGCTCTTTCGTCCACAGCCAAGCGCCAAAGCGGCGAGGATCGGTGTAGCGCAGGACTTTGCCATTGCTCATCACCAGATCAACGTGGTCATGTTTTTCAGCGGGAAGTTCTTCAGGAAGGATACGCAAACTGCCCGACATTCCCAGATGAATGATTATCCAGCCATCCGGTAACTCCAGCAGCAAATATTTCGCGCGGCGTTGAACGCTGAGTACGGGTTTATCGCTCAGGCGGTAGATCTCTTCCGATACCGGCCAGCGCAGACGTCCATTGCGCACATTGGCATGCAGAATGGTTGCCCCAACCAGATGCGGTTCAATGCCGCGGCGGCTGGTTTCAACTTCAGGTAATTCAGGCATAACGTCTCCGGCTCTGTTTCAGGTCTCATTAATATGGGGACGGCCAGAAAACAAAAAACCCCGCCGAAGCGAGGTTTTTCACTACATCAAAGCGAGAATTATTTGATTTTCGCTTCTTTGTAGATAACGTGCTGACGGACAACTGGATCGAACTTTTTCAGTTCCAGTTTTTCCGGCTTAGTACGTTTGTTCTTCGTGGTGGTATAGAAGTGACCAGTACCAGCAGAAGAAACCAGCTTGATTTTCTCACGAATACCTTTAGCCATGATTTATTTCCTCTAAGTACTTAGTACTTTTCGCCACGGGCACGCAGTTCGGACAGAACTGTTTCGATGCCTTTCTTATCAATTACACGCATACCTTTAGCAGATACACGCAGGGTGACAAAACGCTTCTCGCTCTCAACCCAGAAACGGTGAGAGTGCAGGTTAGGCAGGAAACGGCGTTTAGTCGCGTTCAGTGCGTGGGAACGGTTGTTACCGGTCACCGGACGCTTGCCAGTAACTTGGCAGACTCGGGACATGTCTATTCTCCAAAAATCAAATTAGCTCGAGCTTCGTATGGGGTATTGGCGCCTCGTCAGGCTTCTCAGCCTGGTTATCGCAGTTCATTGTGAACTCTCGATTGCCAGGCCCAAATGCCAAACCCGAGATTCTCAAAGGTGGCGTAGTATACGCTGTGTAAGCGATGTGCTCAAGTCCCGAACAGACAAAGATCCCGATGGATCGCGCGAAGTGTTCTAAATCCAACCACGTTCGGCAAAAGAAACGTACTCTCCGCGCCCAATCACAAGGTGATCCAGTACTCGTATATCCATGAACTGACAACATTTTACGACACGTTCGGTGATGAGTTTATCCGCTTTGCTCGGTTCTGCACACCCCGAGGGGTGATTATGCGCAAGGATCACCGCAGAAGCATTTAATTTTATCGCCTCGCGGATAATCTCGCGCGGATGCACCTCGACATGATTCAGCGTGCCGGAAAAAAGACGGCTGTGTTTAATCACCCGGTGCCGGGCATCCAGAAAGATCACAAGGAAGATCTCCCGCTCTTCCCCCGCCAACTGGCTTTGCAGAAACTCACGCGTCATTTCCGGGCTCAACAACGCGTTTTCCTTCATCATGCGCGCCTTGTAATAGCGCCTTGCCAGTTCGGCAATCCCCTTAAGCTGCGCATACTTAGCGATACCGATACCTGTACCGCGAAATTGCGCGAAATCCGCAGACAGCAACCCATAGAGCGACCCACTGCGTTGCAGCGTTTCATGCGCCAGAGCCATCACATCTTTTCCTGGCACTCCTGTACGTAAAAAGAGCGCCAGCAGTTCAACATCCGTCAGCGAACCAATTCCTGACTTCAACATTTTTTCCCGGGGCATTAAACGTTCCGGCGCATCCATACGTTCACCTCCTTAAGCACGCCTCATGGTGGCATAGCTCCTGGGGTGAATCGACGCCCGTATTTCACTCCTGCGTAGCGCCTCGCAAAGTGAATTACGGGCAACTGCACGACGGGATTCAGGATTGTGATAAAATGTTCGCCTTCTGGTGCAATCCAACAGGAAAGATCATGATGAGCCTGGCTGGCAAAAAAATCGTTCTCGGCATGAGCGGCGGCATTGCTGCCTATAAAGCCCCTGAACTGGTGCGTCGTTTACGCGAACGTGGCGCCGACGTTCGCGTGGCGATGACCGAAGCGGCAAAAGCCTTTATCACGCCCCTGAGCCTACAGGCGGTGTCGGGTTATCCCGTCTCTGACAGTCTGCTTGACCCTGCCGCAGAAGCCGCGATGGGCCATATTGAGCTGGGGAAATGGGCGGATTTAGTTATCCTCGCGCCAGCCACGGCAGATCTGATCGCTCGCGTCGCTGCCGGTATGGCCAACGATCTGGTTTCAACGATTTGTCTGGCGACACCCGCCCCGATTGCCGTGCTTCCGGCCATGAATCAGCAAATGTATCGCGCCGCCGCCACGCAACATAATCTGGATGTACTCGCGTCACGCGGAATGCTTATCTGGGGGCCGGACAGCGGCAGCCAGGCGTGTGGAGACGTGGGGCCAGGACGCATGCTCGACCCGTTGACCATTGTGGATATGGCGGCAGCGCATTTCTCCCCTGTCAACGATCTGCAACATCTCAACATCATGATTACGGCGGGCCCGACGCGCGAGCCGCTCGATCCGGTGCGTTATATCTCTAACCACAGCTCCGGTAAGATGGGATTTGCCATTGCCGCCGCCGCCGCACGACGCGGCGCCAACGTTACGCTGGTTTCCGGCCCCGTTGCGCTGCCCACGCCACCTTTTGTTCAGCGCATTGATGTGATGACCGCGCTGGAAATGGAAGCGGCAGTCCAGGCAGCGGTTCAGAAGCAGCATATTTTCATCGGCTGTGCTGCGGTTGCTGATTACCGTGCAGCCGCCGTCGCCAGTGAAAAAATTAAGAAACAGGCGACGCAGGGCGATGAATTAACAGTAAAAATGGTCAAGAACCCTGATATTGTCGCCGGGGTCGCCGCACTCAAAGACAAGCGTCCTTATGTCGTTGGGTTTGCCGCGGAAACAAATAATGTGGAAGAATACGCCCGGCAAAAACGTATCCGCAAAAACCTTGATCTGATCTGCGCGAACGATGTTTCGCTTTCAACTCAAGGATTTAATAGCGACAGCAACGCATTACACCTTTTCTGGCAGGATGGAGATAAAGCCTTACCGCTCGAACGGAAAGCGCTCCTGGGCCAATTATTACTCGACGAGATCGTGACCCGTTATGATGAAAAAAATCGACGTTAAGATTCTGGACCCGCGCGTTGGGCAGCAATTTCCGCTTCCAACTTATGCCACCTCCGGCTCCGCCGGACTTGACCTGCGCGCCTGTCTCGATGACGCCGTAGAACTGGCGCCTGGCGCAACAACGCTGGTGCCGACCGGTCTGGCGATTCATATTGCCGATCCGTCTCTGGCGGCGGTAATGCTGCCACGTTCCGGCCTGGGCCATAAGCATGGTATTGTGCTCGGCAATCTGGTCGGCCTGATCGACTCTGACTATCAGGGTCAGTTAATGGTTTCCATCTGGAACCGTGGCCAGGACAGCTTTACCATTGAGCCAGGCGAACGTATTGCTCAGATGGTTTTCGTACCGGTTGTACAGGCCGAATTTAATCTGGTGGAAGAGTTTGAAGCCACCGACCGTGGTGAAGGCGGCTTCGGCCATTCTGGTCGCAAGTAAGACATTTACGCATCCTGATAACGACATAACATCGCCGCAAACGCTGAGTTTGCGGTCATAGTGTGGATGCTCGCCTGGCAAGTGCTTATTTTCAGGGGTATTTTGTAACATGGCAGAAAAACAAACTGCGAAAAGGAATCGTCGCGAAGAAATACTTCAGTCTCTGGCGCTGATGCTGGAATCCAGCGATGGAAGCCAACGCATCACAACAGCGAAACTGGCAGCCTCCGTCGGCGTTTCTGAAGCGGCGCTGTATCGCCATTTTCCCAGTAAGACTCGCATGTTCGATAGTCTGATTGAGTTTATCGAAGACAGTCTGATTACCCGTATCAATCTGATCTTAAAAGATGAGAAAGACACCAGCGCGCGTCTGCGTTTAATTGTGTTGTTGATTCTGGGCTTCGGCGAACGCAACCCAGGCCTGACGCGTATTCTCACCGGTCATGCGTTAATGTTTGAACAAGATCGCCTGCAAGGACGAATTAACCAGCTGTTTGAGCGCATTGAAGCGCAGCTGCGTCAGGTTCTGCGGGAAAAAAGAATGCGCGAAGGCGAAGGGTACGCCACGGATGAAACCCTGCTGGCAAGTCAGTTGCTGGCGTTTTGTGAAGGGATGTTGTCCCGCTTTGTACGCAGCGAGTTCAAATACCGCCCAACGGACGATTTCGACGCCCGCTGGCCGTTGGTTGCCGCGCAATTGCAGTAACAGCGTAGCCGGATGGCGGCGATGCCTTATCCGGCCTTACAGGCCCGGTAAGCGCTACGCCGCCGGGCAATTTACTTAAACCCCGTACGCTTCCCGATACGCGCGCACTGCCGCCAGATGTTCCGCCATCTCTGGTTTCTCTTCCAGATACGCAATCAGGTCTTTCAGCGTGATAATCGAGATCACCTGACACTCGTAATCGCGTTCCACTTCCTGAATTGCGGAAATCTCGCCACGGCCACGCTCCTGACGATCCAAAGAAATCAGCACCCCCGCCAGACTTGCGCCATTCGCCTGGATAATCTCCATTGATTCACGAATCGCAGTACCCGCAGTGATCACATCATCCACCAGCATCACGCGTCCCTGTAATGGGCTCCCGACCAGACTTCCGCCTTCACCGTGGTCTTTGGCTTCCTTACGGTTAAAGCAGTACGGCAGGTCTTTGTCATGGTGTTCCGCCAGTGCAACAGCGGTGGTCGTCGCAATCGGAATACCTTTATAGGCCGGACCAAACAGCAGATCGAAACCGATACCCGAATCCACCAACGCTTCGGCATAAAAACGTCCCAGCAGAGCCAGATCGCGCCCGGTATTAAACAGCCCGGCGTTGAAGAAATAGGGGCTTTTGCGCCCGGATTTCAGCGTAAATTCGCCAAACTTTAGTACCTGCTTGTTAAGCGCAAACTCAATAAACTGGCGCTGATACGGTTTCATGGATTCGCTCCTCATTTCACTTTATTACAGACAAAAAAAAGGCGACTCGCTGGTCGCCTTAAAATCAATTTTCTAACGCTGCTTTCTGCGTCGCTACAATGGATTCGATTCCCCCTCGGGCTAATGCCAACAAGGTAAGGAGTTCTTCGTGACTGAACGGCTCGCCTTCTGCCGTTCCCTGCACTTCAATAATTCGACCGTCTTCGGTCATTACCACGTTCATATCGGTTTCAGCCGCGGAGTCTTCAACGTACTCCAGATCGCAGAGCGCTTCACCATTCACGATGCCGACGGAAACCGCAGCCACCATCCCTTTCATCGGGTTGGTTTTCAGCTTACCGTTCGCGACCAGCTTGTTCAGCGCATCGGCCAGCGCAACGCAAGCCCCGGAGATAGATGCAGTACGCGTACCGCCGTCCGCCTGGATCACATCGCAATCCAGAGTGATAGTAAACTCGCCAAGCGTTTTAAGATCGACAGCAGCGCGCAGCGCGCGGGCGATCAGACGCTGGATTTCCATCGTGCGGCCGCCCTGCTTGCCTTTCGCCGCTTCACGCGCGTTACGAGTATGCGTAGCGCGTGGCAACATGCCATATTCTGCGGTGATCCACCCTTGGCCCTGCCCTTTCAAAAAGCGCGGTACGCCTTCTTCGATGGATGCCGTGCACAGCACTTTGGTATCTCCAAATTCGACCAGCACCGAGCCTTCAGCGTGTTTTGTATAGTTACGGGTCAGGGTTACGGGACGCACCTGATTAGCGCTACGGCCTGCTGGACGCATATTGAGATCTCCGGCTTGAAACGAATGTGGCTGCGCATTATACGGACTTCCGGCGGTTATTCCTATCCTGACAAGGCATGGATGGCTATAATCCTTCCATCTCTCCTTTAAAAACAGGAACGTCTATGATCCGCAGTATGACCGCCTACGCCCGGCGTGAAATCAAGGGTGAATGGGGTAGCGCTACCTGGGAAATGCGCTCGGTAAACCAGCGTTATCTGGAAACGTATTTTCGTCTGCCGGAACAGTTCCGTAGCCTTGAACCTGTTGTACGCGAACGCATTCGTACACGCCTGACGCGCGGAAAAATCGAATGTACTTTACGCTTTGAACCCGATGCCAGCGCGCAAGGCGAACTCATTCTGAATGAGAAGCTGGCAAAGCAGCTCGTTGCCTCCGCGAACTGGGTCAAAATGCAGAGCGATGAAGGGGAAATCAACCCGGTAGATATCCTGCGTTGGCCGGGCGTCATGGCCGCCCAGGAACAGGATCTGGACGCGATTGCCGCAGAGATCCTCGCCGCGCTGGACGGGACGCTGGATGACTTCATTGTCGCCCGGGAAACCGAAGGCCAGGCTTTGAAAGCGCTGATTGAGCAGCGTCTGGAAGGCGTCAGCGCTGAGGTAGTGAAAGTCCGCGCCCATATGCCGGAAATCCTGCAATGGCAGCGCGAACGTCTGGTAGCAAAACTGGAAGACGCACAGGTACAACTGGAAAATAACCGCCTGGAGCAAGAGCTGGTGCTGATGGCACAGCGCATTGACGTGGCAGAAGAGCTGGATCGTCTGGACGCGCACGTCAAAGAAACCTACAACATCCTGAAGAAAAAAGAGGCGGTTGGCCGTCGTCTGGACTTTATGATGCAGGAGTTCAACCGCGAGTCGAACACGCTGGCCTCCAAATCCATCAATGCTGATGTCACCAATTCTGCAATTGAGCTGAAAGTATTGATCGAGCAAATGCGCGAACAGATCCAGAATATCGAGTAAAGTTTCACGCGATCTCGCGTAGTCTCATAAAGTCACATCAGGATAAAAAGGCCATTGTAAATAATGGCCTTTTTGTTTTATATAGTCTCATATCGTATCACTACAGCGCGTGTTTTGTGTGTACTTAAAGGTGTACTTACTCAGTCTTAAGTACACTCATTTAAGTACACCCCCCTCTGAAGATGAGAGACATATGGGAAATCTGACCGACATACAAATCCGTACATGGAAAAGAAACAACGAGCGCTTCGCAGGACGCTCTGATGGGAATGGGTTATATCTATGTTTTCCTGAGAAATATAAAGAGTTGTTCTGGCGCTTTCGTTACAAAATCGCAGGAAAATCCAGGGTGATGCTCATTGGCTACTACCCCACCATTTCTCTCGCTAAAGCGCGGGAAATTGCTAAAGAGCTTTCCGCCCGTGTCGCTCTGGGTCATGACGTAGCGGGAGAGAAGCAGGAACGTAAGGCTGAAGCGCTGAAGAAGATGGAGGAAGAGAAACATGCGCTCCGCGTTTCAGAACTAGCGGCAGAATACTTTGAACGTCAAATCCTCAATCGGTGGAAGCACCCTGACATTCTGCGACGTCGCATAGATAAAGACATCAACCCTAATATCGGGCATCTCAGAATCGAAGAGGTTAAAGCCTGACATATCGACGATATGCTGCAAAAAATCGTCCAACGTGGCGCGCCTACAGTTGCTAATGACGTGCTTCGCTGGACTCGCCGTATTTTTGATTACGGTATCAAACGGCATATGCTTGAAAGCAATCCTACTAGTGCTTTTGAAATCTCAGATGCTGGTGGGCAGGAGCAAAGCAGAGAACGCTGGCTCAGCCGTGAAGAGTTGATGAAGCTCTTCCAAGCTATGCCCATGACAAAAGGCTTCTCACGTCAAAACGAGCTGACAATGAAGCTTCTACTGGTATTCTGCTGCCGTAAGATGGAGCTTTGCGGTGCACGCTGGGAGGAGTTCGATCTTGATGAAGCGGTCTGGCACTTACCCGCTGAACGAGTGAAGAATGGTGATGCGATCGACATCCCTATCCCTGCACCTGCGCTTGAATGGTTGAAAGAACTGCATCAGATGTCCTGCAATAGCCAGTGGGTTCTTCCAGCAAGAAAGATGCAGCACCGCATGATCCCTCATATTCAAGAAAGCACACTGCCTGTAGCATTGAGCAAGGTGAAGGGTAACCTCCCCGACGTGCCTAATTTTACTATTCATGATTTTCGACGCACCGCGCGATCTCATCTGGCTGCGTTAGGAGTTGATCCGGTAGTTGCAGAACGCTGCCTGAATCACAGAATTAAAGGCGTAGAGGGGATTTATAACCGTTATCAGTACTTCGATGAGAGGAAGCAGGCGTTGGAATTGTGGGCTGACTTGCTTGTTTCTTTGGAAAGAGGTGAGGGTTATAACGTGATGCCACTAAAAAAAACACTGGCATGAAGTGTGCTAACTCGCAATAGCTAGTATTATCATTGAAAATACATATTGCGAATCAAATTACCACTAAATCCGAGGTTAGGATAATGCTCCAAGAAGAAATTGAAAATTTAAAAGAAAAAATCAATAAAATTATTTATCCCATATGCCCTGCAATAGATAAAAAAACCAAAGTAGAACAAGACTTCTTTTTTACTGCTGTTCGTACCGATGCTGGAAGGTCTCTACCCCCATATTATCTCATTTACTTTTTATTCGTGGATCTTCTAAGCTATAGAAACTTAGGTCAGTCTGAAAAAACATCTTGGTCTGTTCCTATTGACTATAACGGCACAGTTTATCTTTTAGAACATCGTAAATTTGGAATGGGGCTTTTTGCCGCGAATCAAGATGTTCAAGAAAATAACTGTAAAGAGATCGTAAAAAAGATAACCAACGCAATAAAAACAGCTCAACCGTATTTTGAATTCATTGCAAAGGAGGCTTCAAAGCGCTCAGATTTAAATGTACTTAATCACAGTTTACGTCTTCATGAACGTTATCTTTTTCTGAAACGTCAATACAAGGAAAAAATAAATGAAGCTGCAAAAAGAAAAGATGAGAAAACAAGAATTCAATACTCCAAAAATTCATGGGGTATTGAAACACCATATTATGAACTAAAAAACCAAGCAGAGTGGTTAGCAATATCAACTATAGATGCTTTCTTCAGTCTTACAGAACATATTTTTATTCACGCCGCAGTCCTAAAGGGACAATTAGTTACTGGTGAAGAAGTGGCTAATTTAGCAGATAAAGACTGGGCATCAAAATTCAAATCATGCCTTGACATTACAGATCCAAAAATAAAAAAACACTATGATCTACTAGTTCAGATCAAAAGACAGATTAGGAATTATATAGCTCATGGTGCATTCGGAAAAAATGGAGAGGCATTTCAAATCCATTCTCACGCTGGGGCTGTTCCTTTAATTATGCCCCACCAGAAAGGTGACTCTCGCTTTTCCATGGGAAATGGTACTTCCTTCGAGGAAGAGGAAGCAATACTGGCAATTGAAGAGTTCATGTCTTTTTACTGGGATTCTCAAAACTTACCTGAGATCATCTATATACAAAGTAATTTACCAACTATACTTCCCTACACTACAGACTCTACTTATGCCAGAGCAATGAAATCAGTAGCAGACATGCTGATATTTGTGGAATATCTTACAGAATTGCATGACAACGCTGCAAATATGGACTGGTAGACCAACCTCTCAAAAGTAGCCCGCTGCGGTCCATTACATGTGTTAAAACTAGAGACACCTTCGATTGCAGCGAACACTTTTGTCGGGAAAATTAATGATTTTATGTTAATAACTCCTTAATATTCCTCATTAAAATATCATTAAGATTGTCATTACCAATGTAGATATGGGGAGCAATAATTTTACCACTTAAGATGTCAGAAAGCCGAATATGAACTAAATAAATATTACCTTCTGAATTCTTCCGATTGAATTCATATTGAGCGTCTGGAGAAAGATATGCTGCTGTAATGATAATTCCAACTGAAATATTTTCTCTGTCCATATCGAGTAGAAAACAACCTAGCTGTTCTCTAGAGAAATTTGAGCTTCGCACTTTTACATTAAGTCCGGCTCTTTTAGCAGTTAATTCTCCTTGCTGGAGATGTAAGATATCGATAACTCCGTCGAACCCTCCATCAGCCGCACCTCTCCTTGCAGGTAAACCAGTAACCTCTTCAAGTTCTCTAGCACCGAGTAAATTTCGTAAAGTATTTTCCATCACATCTCTTTTATATGAAGGAGATGTTTCAAGAATACGTGTAATCAGCGCCTCCTCTAACACTCCCACTAGCTCCCCTCCTTATGAAAAACATTAAATAGCTTTTTGTATACCTCTTCTAGGCTAATTTTGATAAACTCATTTGCAGAGTGACATTTTGGTAATGAGCTAGAAATCAATGCAACTTGCCAATAGGGTATTTTGATAAGAACGTTCTCTCCCATGGTTTTCTTTAATTTAAAATTATTTGGAAAAACACGCCCTTTAATTACATCCAAAATACTATCATATTTAAGCTGATCAAAATAACTTTTTTCAGAATTAACTAACACGCCAGATAAATATATCATCGCGTGTTTAACTACTGTTGCCTTTGATTTGGTTTGAAAAAAAACCATCATTGCATCCCATACATGAGAGGGGATTTCTTCAGAGTAAATATGTAACTCAACTTTTCTTTTAAGTGAATTCTCCGTGGCCATTTTTGAGCTATCTAATTCAATTCTAGTTTTGCTTTTAATCATAAAATCACCCCCAATGTTTGTAACAGCGTCCTCATAGCAGAAGAATAATTAACATCATCTAGCAACACCAGTGGAACTTGCCCCCTTGAACTTACGTACGGCAATACGATAGAGCTAAGTAAACTAGCAATGCTATTATTATCAAGCACTAATTGTAATATATCATAACCACCTTGAGAGTTTCCTCCATAAGCTATATTTGCAAAAACTGTCAGACTCAACTCACTTGGTGTGAGTAAAGCAGCTAACATCACGGCTCTGATCTCTCGAGGAATTCTATCAAGCCCGACGCTATCATATGGATTTACCGGGGAAATAACTTTCCAGCCAGGACGGGTCCCTAGTAAGAGGTCTTGCCCAACAGTAAAACTATCATCTGTATCCAACACGGCATAATCGAAGCTATTTGCCCCGGGGAAGGTTTGTGGGATCCTTTGTGCTTCTTTCTGCACTATTCTATTACTGCCATCTTCAGAAAACTCAGGACAAGATGACAATGTTTGGCTCATTAGCAAGCCAGCAGCAAGATCAACAGCCATAACTCTATATCCTTCCCGGGCTAAGAGTAATGCGATATTGGTCGCTGTTGTTGTCTTACCTACTCCACCTTTAGGAGTATTCACTACAAATTTTATCATATAAAATCCCCTATATTTTAATGAATTATATCCATTTATAGAAAACAGGTATAGTGAGATCAACTTAGATACAGGGCAAACTATCAAGATAGCTTGCCAATAAGTTAGCGACATTTTTTCAGCTATATCTTCGATCGCGGTGAAGCTTCTCATAACCGTGCCACCACATCGCCAATGCCATCAGCCCTAGTGTCGCCATGTCCTAAATCCATTGAGGTCTGCACCAGCGCGTTCTGCGTCAAGATAGCATCCGCGGCATGCAATAAGCTGAAAAACGAATTGCAGATCAGACACAATACTGTATACTTATACAGTATTGTGTCTGATCGATCAGTAGTATAGAACCGTAAAATTATACTACATTAGGATTTTCATAATCATTACAGGTCTATACACATGGCATTTGAGCAGGCGGTTTTCACTTTTTATAGAATAAATAAAGCGGGTTATTACGCGCATGGTAAGCCGGTCCCAGAATTCGGAAATGTAACGGAGATGTTAGCAGACCTGCAGCACTGGGCTAGTACGAAGACCTTAAAGCAGACCAAAACCTTCGAAGCCAATGAAGAGAGATACCCATGTTATCTTGTGGATGCAAAAAGGAATGGGGATGATTGGACATTGCTTATGTGGAATGAGATTCCAACAAATGGACAACAAGTACCTTCCATAAGTGAAACCGCAAGATTCGGCGCCGATCCAGAAGTTATCTTAAACGCAGTACAAGGGGGAAGTATACCGGGCTATGCAACCTACTTCTGGTTTCTTCCTGAGAGAGGTTTATTAGCTACAGTCAGGCTTCATAACAAGCTAACATCTCAGTCTTCTCTCCAACAGTATCTTCACTGTTTCCTCAAACAATCTTCACAGCATGTTATTGCTGAACCCGTGACTAATGAAGATGGAAGTGTTGAAGTCCGGATTACTGGTTATAAAAATAATCCACGAGATCCAGATGAAGAGAAAAAGCATTACATCCCAAAATTCAGTTCGAGTTTGGTAAGAAATCGAGGGAAACATGAAGTTATTAAACAAAATGCCAATCGCATTAAGAAAATTGAACGTATTGTTGAACTGGACTTGAGTAAACCTGAGGAGCTTGGGTTGTGGCAGAGAATGCTTCAGGTTGTTCATCTTGGAGCACCACAGGGGGCAGGGATAAGCACTAAGGTTAGGTATACTGTTTCACCTCAAGTAACCTTACAAGATGTAAATTCAATGATTGCTGATTGGGAAGCAGACCCAAGCGAAGTAAACGACTATGGTTTTTATTTTGAAGGTGAAGCAAACAAACCTTATTGGCTAAGTAAATCTTTGGCGCGAATGGAGTTTCAGCTTGATCTGGAAAGAGAGAACATTGAATTTGTTCAACTCGATTCACTACTAAGTGAGCTGGTTGCAAAGAAAAACGCTATTTTGACTGGTGCGGGGCTATTATGAAATTGAAAGTGGTCATTGGGATTGCATGCGTAGTAGTAGTAGTACTTGCAGGAATATTGGGCAGAAATGTTGCTTTTGCTCTCCAGTGGCCGCTTTTTGAAGCTTTACGAACTACTGCCTCCATCATTTTTGCAGTTGTGGGGGCGTGGTTTGCTATCATTTACCCTGAAAGATTAAAGAAATCTTTCAGGGGGGGGACTACTGATAGTAACGGTCAAGGCATTCATCGTCTTTTCACTCCGATTGTTCACTCAACAGCTATCTTAGCGACAGTGTTAATTATTGGGGTTGTTGCTCCATTGCTGAAGCAATTTGATTGGATTTTGTCACATAAAGATATTTTTAGAGGCATATCCTATGGATTGCTTGTTTTTCTTACCATGTGGCAGCTAGCCACAGTATTGTTCAGTTTAATTGGTCCAGACATGGTTAAACGATATGTATCAAGACAAGATAGAGCTGAAGAGGCCGCCCAGGCAGTTATGCCTTCAAGGAAAGATAGCTCCCCTCAATAAAGGCAAGTATCTCCATCATTCTTGATACTTGCCTGACCAATTATTGCTTCTTGTATTTCCCGTCCATAGTACCAACAGCTGAAACACCACAATAGTTATCGCAACTACGGGTCATAACATTAACAGAACCATCTTTCAATTCACTAATAACCGCCACACATGCACTCGATGAATCGCTGTAGACCCAGCGATTTTTCTGCCCTGTGCCCGCACCAACAGATTCTGCAACACCCTCCATATTACACACACCTGATGCATTGCCATTAGATGCGTTAATATTAAATTCAGTAGCACCATTTCCCGGTGATAAAGATAAAGCGCCATTACGTTTAACGTATTCGCCTGCATGTGCCATCGGTAAACAACTGACCAATAACAAAGTTAGAATAATCTTTTTCATTATTACTCCTTTATGTGTCGTTAAATATTAAAAACATTTCACTAACAAATTATTACCGATAAAATTTTGTACTGGAATATCCTTGTTTTCGTGTTTCCATACGCAGAGTATCATAGGTGTTCCCACACTTAATACATGAGTAAGCATTGATAATATTGTACCGTTCTTCTGTCCAATTTGACTTCATAATAACTTGTTTTCCATAATGAGGACCTCTTGTATCTCCACCAACCACGCCTTGGTTTTGAGTTTTACTCCTGGGTATAGCTGATAAAAATTCTCTTTTAGTATCTATTAGTTTTATACTATATGAAGCATTACAGTTCTTACATCTAAGGCCACTTGAAATAAAATAAAAAACCACTTTTACAATAGGAAACAAAAGCAGTAAAAAAATTAACGCACTGACAATTAAACGAATCAGTATTTCCATAGGCGTTAAGATATATCCTATAAATGAAATAACTCCAGTTATCCCCACACCATATAGCCATGAATGAATGTTCGCTTTATGCTTGATTTCATCTTGCTCATTATTCATACTTTCCTCCAAAATTAATTCACATTATCTATGTCGAACAACTTAGATTTACTTACACTCCATATGATTTAATCAACCAATTGTAAATGTATGGGATATATAGGGAGACTCAATAACCCTGAACGTCCCCGCACCAACAACATGGTTCATTACTTTTACATTCTGGATAGATGATTTTTCGCGTAATTGTGCTCGATGGTAAAACGCAGAATATGCCACCAAGCCTTCCCCCCAGCTAATATCTCTTGTTGGGGCAATAATCGCATTGCAGAATGATTTGTGTAGGGTAAATAACTCTTCTGCACCATTACCAACAGAGCAACTTGAGAAACAAATGCATTTCCCTCTTAATATCGGCCAGGCAAGTCGATCTAAATCTTGCCATGTAATAATAGCATCATCTGTTAGAGCAAAGCCTCTATCATATCCATGAGCACTAATGTGGACATATTTTATATTTTCTCTTTGAGCGACTTTTAACGCTTTAATGAGCATTTTCTCATTAATAGCCTCAATGCTTTTGGCATTGATACCTTGTAATTGAAGTATACGCTTTAATGTTTCTCCCTCACCTCTGCCATCATAAATATCCTGATCACTACGTGATTCAATAATCAATACTTCCTGTTTTTTCATCAGCCACGCCAAACAAGATATTCGTTTATGAATTTGTTATAGACATACCAAAAAGATCCCATCTTCAGTTCAAGGAGTTGGTTACCGCAAAAGTGTTAGATTACGAGGTATCCACTGCCTTGCTCTCTTCTCCTCCCTTCACCGCAACGACTATAGATGCGCAAAATTCATTTATAATCCATAGATGATGTTCATACAAGAGAAAAAAGGCCACAAACTTCCATCTATAGACATTTTAAGGAAGTGAAGAGCTGTATATGGCCCAGTTACCCTCAGATAGTGCAGACAAACAGGTAGGCCAACGCATTCAAATGCGTCGTAAGGAGCTGGGGATGACAGCCCAGCACTTAGCGGAGCTTGTTGATATATCCCACCAACAGCTTTCTCGTTATGAACGTGGAACGAACAAGATCAACGTAGCCCACCTCGTGAACATCGCGGTCAAGCTCAACACGCCGATTAGCTGGTTTTTCATTGATTGCTTCTCGACGTTTGAAAATGACGTCCAGAAACAACAGGATTTCGCTCCTGTAAAAGATGCAGACTTGAAGAGTCGACTTGATAATATATGGCCTCGCTTAACACATGAGCAAAGGCGCATATTGATTATGTTTCTTGATAAATACACCAAATAGCAGTAATAATTGATGGCTATTTCAACCAAATTTTTGTAAATCAGCAATGAGGGGCATTTTTATCTAATTCCATCATCTCCTGAACGACCTTTTCCAGGTTTAAAAGATCCTCAACAAACTTGTATATATCACGTCTAATAGTTTTGTTATCTAAAGATCTAAGTTCATCACGCTTCACTGATTTCACTGTATTTTCGAGCGATGATAGTGGTGTTTTAATCCCTTTATTTTTTAATTCTTTCACTATATCTGCATCGCTTAAATTTAGTCCATACTTCAAATGACTAACAAGTAGATGTAAGTGCAGCAACTCCTGAGAGTCTTCTGTTTTTGGTATGTACTTTGTTATAGAATCTGAAATTCTCAATAGATACTTCATAACTCCCGAGTATGTTTCTATAAGGTTATATTTTCCTTTCTCTGGGCGACGATAACCTAGAGTCTCACATAATTCGATTAACTTATCATAGTGAAAGTCATCGAGTCTTATTGACAACTTTTTATCCCCAAGTTTGTCCAGTTTTTCCTTGCGTCTGTTTTGGTATTCTATGTACTTCTCACGCCGATGGGCCAACTCTGCATCTTCTCGAATTTCATCTTTCTTAACCATGATTTTTCCTACCTGAATCAAATCACACTTAGATCTGATCATCAGATTAACACGATACCCACGTATTCAAGGAGGAAATCTGATGATCAGATGGAGAATTTGTTCCGTGCGCAATAGGCTCCATTCAATTCATTGATATTTATGTAAAAAATTAAACATAAAAAAATCTGTAAAGGCTGGCTGCATCAATTGGATGCGTAAATCAAACGAGCTTTTACGATGTACACCTCACGTCTGATCAAACTAAAAACCGTCCTTGAATACTGCGCCTTCTCACGAGCAACCCTCTATCGACAGATAAAAGCAGGTCATTTCCCTGAGCCTGTACGCCTGACAGGTGGAATAGCTACTACAAACGAATCCTCGCGTGCTGTTGCATGGCGAGAAGAGGAAATACTGCAATGGATTGCCAATCGTCAAAAAGTGTCGTTAGCAGAAACCAAAATTTGATGACGTTTATGGATCAGAAAATCCCATCCCTCTAATAGCACGTTATATGTACATAGATATGAATAGTGAGAGTAATAACTGATATTGATTCATATGCTGATTATGGCCTCATATGGGCTGTAACTCTCACTATTCTGAGAAGGAATAGTTATGTTATTACACAGAAGCAATATAGATATATGCCAATCTTTAAATATCGGTAACGATAATGACGGGCATAACCTAAGATTAAGAATTGATAAGTTAACTTTAGTTAGTGATTTTCTTCCTGAAGAGGAAAAAAAGGAAGCGTATAGTAAACTGGAAAAAATGAATCAGCGGAGTGAAAGGAAATATCGAGTTGAATACATTAAAAACAAAAAGGAAAAACCTTATCGCAAATCACTAAATATATACAGTAGAAAGAAGAACTCCCCAGTTCTATTGCATATTGATTATGTTCCGAAGCATCCTAATACAGGAGGGCTACGTTTGGATTTTAATCCTCAACATATGACGAAAGTAAAAATAGATGAATTAGTATCATGGATAAATTGCAACTTAGGTGAGATATTTTATCGGCTACTTGTTCGAGCATGGGTTACAAGAATTGATGTAGCTCTTGATGTATATAACTGCAAGCTAGATGATTACCTATGGGGATTTAAAAACACAGGGAAGAGCACGTATTACGATACTGAAAATGGATTACCTGGGGTTAGAATAGGCAGCAATCGCTCTCTTCTACATATTCATTGTTATGAAAAAGTTAATGCACGCCGTGACAGAAAACTCATTCTGAAGGATCGTGCCAAACTGATTAATATCAATCTGGATGATCATAAGCGCTTCTTGCGTATCGAAGCTCGATACAAGCCAGGCGCTAAACCAACCAGTAAGAAAAAAGATGCCTTGATGCTGTCCCAACTCCTGGAGATGAGAAACCCATTCAAACGGCTGCAAGTCTATTCTAACGGCTTAGGAAAGGAGTTGCTTACGAGAGGGTGTCTTACTACCCTCCCAAAAGAACCCAGCGTAATAGCGCTGAAAATCAGTCTCAGACAACAGCTAGGGCGTTCACGCTTGACTGCCTTACTTGCTAGACATAAAACAGTGCTTTTTGATGAACGTGAGATCTGGAATCTGTGGCCACGCTGCGTTGAGCAATTAAGCAGCATATACAACATAGCATCTGCTTACGGTGTACTTAAGGGTGTAGCTAATCGAAAAGACGATTAGATAAAACACTTGTAAATCAAAGCATATATAGCACTACTCAACATTCAGATCCAATCGAGTAAACCTCATTCCCACGTAGCCCGTCGCGATGCGATGGTGCTACGTGCTTCCTTTACACTCCGTACTGCCCTCGCCACTTTCGGATTATTTTTTCTTATCCATTTTCTAATCCATTAAAAATGAATAACGCATAAATAGCGGATGAATCGCAATAACCACATAAAATATAGTTATCAAAATTGCTTCACCTTAGAAAATCTCAATCGTGATATTACGCACAAATCGTTAGTCTCTGCCCTCAGTAAACCAGGGGGAAGACATGCTGTTACACGTTCTCTACTTAATTGGCATTACTGCCGAAGCCATGACCGGGGCGCTCGCTGCGGGTCGACGCCGCATGGATACATTTGGCGTAATTATCATTGCCACCGCGACAGCAATTGGCGGCGGTTCCGTTCGCGATATTCTGCTCGGTCACTATCCGCTCGGTTGGGTACAGCACCCTGAGTACGTGATTATTGTCGCTTCTGCTGCGGTTCTGACGACGATCGTCGCCCCTGTAATGCCTTACCTACGCAAACTGTTCCTTGTACTTGATGCGCTGGGCTTAGTGGTCTTTTCTATTATCGGCGCTCAGGTTGCGCTGGATATGGGGCATAGCCCGGTCATCGCTATTGTGGCGGCTGTCATTACCGGCGTATTTGGCGGCGTATTGCGTGACATGTTCTGCAAACGTATTCCGCTGGTCTTCCAGAAAGAGCTGTATGCTGGTGTTTCCTTTGCGTCTGCCGTGTTGTACATCGCGCTACAACACTACGTATCCAACCAAGACGTCGTGGTTATCTCCACGCTGGTTTTTGGCTTTACCGCTCGCTTGCTGGCGCTGCGTCTCAAACTTGGCCTGCCGGTGTTTTACTATCGCCACGAAGGTCACTAAGGGCTAAAGCCGTTAATATGCCGGGCAGCCAGCCAGTTGCCCAGCGCCCGTATTTCCGGGTTATCCCGCCACTGGATGACCCGCCTGGCGCGCCCCTCCCCTGTCGTCGGAAGCTGTTGCCAGTATCCTGCCGTGCGTGCCAGTAGCTGCCCCCATGAACGATCGCCGCTGGCCTTAAGCGCCGCCTGCGTTAACGGTATGCCCATCGCCATCACCCAGCGGATAAATGGCCGATGCCGCACCAGGTTAAACTGATGCCACAACTGCTTGCTTTTTTCTTTACTAAACCCAGGTGTCGCCTGTAGTTGTTCCTGCGTTAACGCGAGCCAGGAGAAAATATGCTCGAAACGATGCGCCTGGTGAAGCACACGCCATCCTGCCTCCCCCATCCCGTCAACCTCCAGCGCCTCCTTCGACCCCAGCCAGACCAGCCTGGCGATGAACTGCTCCTGGCATACCTCAGTCGCATAAAAACAGGTTAATGCGTTATAGCGATTCCCCGGCGGTGCGGGCTTATCCCGTTGAGTGCTACGCCAGACAACCTTATCAATACGCGGAATCCCCTGTCCGGCAAGGCTGACAAGAATGTGGTCACCTGGCGCAATGTCCCACTCCTCCCAACGCCTGACAGACCCTACATTTACGCGCTTCACCCGTTTATCATCCAGCATTACTGGCGCAAGCGACGCCACAACCGAGATTTTCCCGCTCTTGCCGACAGCAAACTGAACCCCGGTGACTTCAGCCACTTTTCCGACCGGAGGATACTTCCAGGCAACCAGCCAGTCGCCCTGCCCGGGCATCCAGTGTCTGGCCTCAGGTTCTTTACCCGTTCTTACCACGACCCCATCGGTAACGAACGGTAATCCCGTTGTCCACCATGCTGTACGCACGCGTTCAACATCATCAGCGCTTTTCACCGGTTGAGAATATTGTTGTGCAAAGCCAAATCCTGCCCCGGACAGTTGACGCAAGCGCTCAGGCATCGTTGCCGGGCCATCAGGCCATGCCCAGATGAAAACAGACAGCGACTGGAGCGACGAGGTGTTATTCTGGCGCATCATCATTCCGGCGACCTTCGAGCGGGCATTCATTCCTCCCATCTGCCGCTGAATATGGTTGTCGCGCAGCAAAAAAATCTCACCCTGCAACGTGCTATTGGCAAGCGCGCCTTTTGTGCTTTGCGGTACTGCGGGTATTAAACGCACCTTCTGCGTCCAGTCCTCGCCTTTAAGCCCGCTTCCCCGGCTAATCGCGCTGACCAGGCGCCCATCCCGGTATACGAGAGTAACCGCCACTCCATCCACTTTCGGTTGCACCCACAAATCGCTGCGCTTACGCATCCACTGCTGCACCGCCTGTTTGTCCGCAAGCTTTCGCACACCCGTATGCGGAACAGGATGGGGCAATGAGCCGCTCACTGGCGGCGCCAGTTCTGCCCCGGTATCACCGCCAAAGCAGCGTTGCCACTGCACCAATTGCGCGCTGAGCTGATCGTAAACACTATCGTCTACCGCACTAACCCCCTGCTGCCAGTAACTGTCGTTCCACTGGGCGAGCTGCTGCTGTAGCCGGGCGATTTCGTCATTCGCTCTGGCTGGCGACCAGTCAGGGCAAGCCGCCCATACCGGGAAATGCCACAGCAACAGACTCAGCACGATACTTTTCCCTCTTCTCATCAGTACCTCCGCTGTAGATTGCGGGCCAGGTATAACGCGGGGCGTCATCAAAACCGAGAGGCAAAAAGCGATCGTGCGAACGCGCTTCCAGACATTTTCATTGATTGCAGTAACTACACGGTAAATCAGGAAACAGGTACGCAAAACGCAATAAACTGACGCAAAAAGTGTGACAAAGGCTACGTCACATAGCGGCGACGTGTATAATAAGCTCGTATGTAGGCTCTCTTTCGATAATCACATACATAAGATACTCATGGCTCAAGGCACGCTTTATATTGTTTCTGCCCCCAGTGGCGCGGGTAAATCCAGCCTGATTCAGGCGTTGTTAAAAACCCAACCGTTGTATGACACCCAGGTTTCTGTTTCACACACCACGCGCGCACCGCGTCCGGGTGAAGTGCATGGCGAGCATTATTTCTTTGTCGATCATCATGAGTTCAAAACCATGATTGGCAGAGATGCGTTTCTGGAGCACGCTGAAGTGTTTGGTAACTATTACGGCACATCGCGTGAAACCATTGAGCAAGTGCTGGCAACGGGTGTGGATGTTTTTCTGGATATCGACTGGCAGGGCGCACAGCAAATTCGTGAGAAGATGCCGCAAGCGCGCAGTATCTTTATTTTACCGCCGTCCAAAATTGAGCTGGACCGCCGCCTTCGCGGGCGCGGTCAGGATAGCGAAGAAGTAATCGCAAAACGTATGGCGCAAGCTGTTGCAGAAATGAGCCATTACGCCGAATATGATTACCTTATTGTGAATGATGATTTCGACACCGCCCTGGGCGATCTGAAAACCATTATTCGCGCCGAACGTCTGCGCATGAGCCGCCAAAAGCAGCGTCATGACGCTTTAATCAGCAAACTGTTGGCAGACTGAACCCACTTTCAGTATTATGCCCAGTCATTTCTTCACCTGTGGAGCATTTTAAATATGGCACGCGTAACTGTTCAGGACGCTGTAGAGAAAATTGGTAACCGTTTTGACCTGGTACTGGTCGCCGCGCGTCGCGCTCGTCAGATGCAGGTAGGCGGCAAGGATCCGCTTGTACCGGAAGAAAACGATAAAACTACCGTAATCGCGCTGCGCGAAATCGAAGAAGGTCTGATCAACAACCAGATCCTCGACGTCCGTGAGCGCCAGGAACAGCAAGAGCAGGAAGCCGCTGAATTACAAGCCGTTACCGCTATTGCTGAAGGCCGTCGTTAATCACAAAGCGGGTCGCCCTTGTATCTGTTTGAAAGCCTGAATCAACTGATTCAAAACTACCTGCCTGAAGACCAGATAAAACGTCTTCAGCAGGCGTATCTCGTTGCACGTGACGCTCACGAGGGTCAGACACGTTCAAGCGGTGAACCCTATATCACGCACCCGGTTGCGGTAGCCTGTATTCTGGCCGAGATGAAACTCGACTATGAAACGCTGATGGCTGCGCTGCTGCATGACGTGATTGAAGATACTCCTGCGACCTACCAGGACATGGAACAGCTTTTTGGTAAAAGCGTTGCAGAGCTGGTAGAAGGGGTATCCAAGCTTGATAAGCTTAAGTTCCGCGATAAGAAAGAAGCGCAGGCTGAAAACTTTCGCAAGATGATTATGGCGATGGTGCAGGATATCCGCGTCATTCTCATCAAACTTGCCGACCGCACTCACAACATGCGCACGCTGGGCTCATTACGCCCGGATAAACGTCGCCGCATCGCCCGTGAAACCCTTGAGATCTACAGTCCGCTGGCGCACCGTTTAGGTATTCATCACATTAAAACCGAGCTGGAAGAGCTGGGTTTTGAAGCGCTGTACCCAAACCGCTATCGCGTGATTAAAGAAGTGGTAAAAGCCGCTCGCGGCAACCGCAAAGAGATGATTCAAAAAATCCTCTCTGAGATCGAAGGACGTTTGCAGGAAGCAGGCATTCCGTGTCGCGTGAGCGGGCGTGAAAAGCATTTGTACTCTATCTACTGCAAAATGGTGCTCAAAGAGCAGCGTTTTCACTCCATCATGGACATCTACGCCTTTCGCGTGATCGTACATGATGCCGATACCTGCTATCGCGTACTCGGCCAGATGCACAGCCTGTATAAGCCGCGTCCGGGGCGCGTAAAAGACTATATCGCCATTCCAAAAGCGAACGGCTATCAGTCTTTACACACTTCGATGATCGGCCCGCACGGCGTTCCGGTTGAGGTACAGATCCGTACCGAAGACATGGACCAGATGGCGGAAATGGGGGTTGCGGCGCACTGGGCTTATAAAGAGCACGGTGAAACCAGCACCACCGCGCAAATCCGCGCTCAGCGCTGGATGCAAAGCCTGCTGGAGCTGCAACAGAGCGCCGGTAGCTCGTTTGAATTTATCGAGAGCGTTAAATCCGATCTCTTCCCGGATGAGATTTACGTTTTCACACCGGAAGGGCGCATTGTTGAGCTGCCTGCCGGTGCCACGCCGGTCGACTTCGCCTATGCCGTACATACCGATATCGGTCATGCCTGCGTAGGCGCGCGCGTCGACAGGCAGCCATACCCACTGTCACAGCCGCTTACCAGCGGTCAGACCGTCGAAATTATTACCGCCCCTGGCGCACGCCCGAATGCGGCATGGCTTAACTTTGTCGTCAGCTCAAAAGCTCGCGCCAAAATTCGCCAGTTGCTGAAGAACCTCAAGCGTGATGATTCCGTCAGCCTGGGGCGCCGTTTGCTCAACCATGCCCTCGGCGGCAGCCGTAAACTGGCTGAAATCCCGCAAGAGAACATCCAGCGCGAACTGGAGCGTATGAAGCTCGCAACGCTGGACGATCTGCTGGCGGAAATTGGTCTGGGCAATGCGATGAGCGTGGTGGTGGCGAAAAATCTTCAGCAAGGCGAAGCCGCCGCACCTGCCACAACGCAGTCCAATCATGGGCATTTGCCGATTAAAGGCGCGGATGGCGTGCTGATCACCTTTGCGAAGTGCTGCCGCCCGATTCCAGGCGACCCGATCATTGCGCACGTCAGCCCAGGTAAAGGGTTAGTGATCCACCATGAATCCTGCCGCAACATCCGTGGTTACCAGAAAGAGCCAGAGAAGTTTATGGCTGTGGAATGGGACAAAGAGACGGAGCAGGAGTTCATCACTGAAATTAAGGTGGATATGTTTAATCACCAGGGGGCGCTGGCCAACCTGACGGCGGCAATCAACACGACGACCTCCAATATTCAGAGTCTGAATACGGAAGAAAAGGATGGTCGCGTCTATAGCGCCTTTATTCGCCTCACCGCGCGTGACCGTGTTCATCTGGCGAATATCATGCGCAAAATCCGCGTGATGCCGGACGTGATAAAAGTCACCCGTAACCGAAACTAGTTTTATGAACTTACAGCGTTATGCGCGTATCTGCGAGATGCTCGCCAGGCGTCAGCCTGATCTGACGGTCTGCATGGAGCAGGTCCACAAACCTCATAATGTCTCGGCGATCATTCGCACCGCCGACGCAGTAGGCGTACACGAAGTTCACGCCGTCTGGCCGGGCAGCCGTATGCGCACCATGGCGTCGGCGGCAGCGGGCAGCAATAGCTGGGTACAGGTGAAAACCCACCGTACCATCGGCGATGCGGTCAGCCATTTGAAGGGCCGGGGCATGCAGGTTCTGGCGACTCATCTCTCTGATAAAGCCGTTGATTTCCGCGAAATCGATTACACGCGCCCAACCTGCATCCTGATGGGGCAGGAGAAAACCGGCATCACCCAGGAAGCCTTAGACCTGGCGGATCAGGACATCATCATCCCGATGATCGGCATGGTGCAGTCACTTAACGTTTCCGTCGCTTCCGCTCTGATTCTCTACGAAGCACAGCGCCAGCGGCAGAACGCCGGCATGTACCTGCGTGAAAACAGCATGCTGCCGGAAGACGAACAGCAGCGCCTGCTGTTTGAGGGCGGCTATCCGGTGCTGGCGAAAGTCGCCAAGCGCAAGGGCCTGCCCTACCCTCACGTAAACATGCAGGGTGAGATCGAGGCCGACGCCGCCTGGTGGTCCACGATGCAGGCAGCAGGGTAATCACATGAAAGGCCGTTTGCTGGATGCCATCCCGCTCAATTCCCTGACCGGCGTTGGCGCGGCACAAAGCAGCAAACTGGCAAAAATTGGCCTGCACACCGTGCAGGACCTCCTGTTGCACCTTCCCCTGCGTTATGAAGATCGCACCCATCTTTACCCGATTGGCGAACTGCTGCCGGGCATTTACGCCACTGTTGAAGGCGAAGTGCTGAACTGCAATATCACCTTCGGCGGTCGCAGGATGATGACCTGCCAGATTAGCGATGGCTCCGGCATTCTCACCATGCGCTTTTTCAACTTCAGCGCGGCAATGAAAAACAGCCTGGCGACCGGACGGCGCGTACTGGCCTATGGTGAAGCCAAACGCGGGAAGTACGGCGCGGAGATGATTCACCCAGAATACCGCGTGCAGGGCGATCTCAGCACGCCGGCGCTTCAGGAAACGCTCACGCCCGTTTATCCGACCACCGAAGGCATTAAGCAAGCCACGCTGCGTAAGCTCACCGACCAGGCGCTGGACCTGCTTGATACCTGCGCCATTGCCGAGCTTCTGCCGCCTGAACTTGCGCAAGGAATGACGAGCCTGCCGGAAGCCTTGCGCACGCTGCATCGCCCACCACCGTCGTTACAGCTTAGCGATCTGGAAACCGGGCAGCATCCGGCGCAGCGACGCCTGATTCTGGAAGAGCTACTGGCGCATAACCTGAGCATGCTGGCGCTGCGTGCCGGCGCGCAGCGTTTTCACGCCCAGCCGCTTAGCACGAACGATTCACTGAAGAATCAGCTGCTGGCCGCATTGCCGTTCAAACCAACGGGTGCGCAGGCGCGCGTGGTGGCGGAGATAGAACGCGACATGGCGCTCGATGTGCCAATGATGCGTCTGGTGCAGGGCGACGTCGGTTCCGGTAAAACGCTGGTCGCCGCACTGGCTGCGCTACGCGCCATTGCGCACGGCAAACAGGTGGCGTTGATGGCGCCGACAGAACTGCTGGCCGAGCAGCATGCCAGTAACTTCCGCAACTGGTTTGCACCGCTTGGTATTGAAGTGGGCTGGCTGGCAGGTAAACAGAAGGGAAAAGCGCGCCTGGCGCAGCAGGAAGCCATCGCCAGCGGGCAGGTACAGATGGTGGTCGGCACCCACGCGATTTTCCAGGAGCAGGTACAATTTAACGGGCTGGCGCTGGTGATTATCGATGAACAGCACCGCTTCGGCGTCCATCAACGTCTGGCGCTGTGGGAAAAAGGTCAGCAGCAGGGGTTCCACCCGCATCAGTTAATCATGACCGCAACGCCGATCCCCCGCACCCTGGCAATGACCGCCTATGCCGATCTCGATACCTCCGTGATTGATGAGCTACCGCCGGGTCGCACACCTGTCACTACCGTTGCCATCCCGGACACCCGTCGTAGCGATATTATCGATCGCGTCCGCAATGCCTGTACCCAGGAAGGCCGCCAGGCATACTGGGTCTGTACGTTGATTGAAGAGTCAGATTTGTTAGAAGCCCAGGCTGCGGAAGCGACATGGGAAGAGCTCAGGCTCGCCTTACCGGAGTTGAAGATTGGTCTGGTTCATGGGCGGATGAAACCCGCAGAGAAGCAGGCGGTGATGGCGGCCTTTAAGCAAGGTGAGCTGCACCTGCTGGTCGCGACAACGGTGATTGAAGTCGGGGTGGATGTCCCCAACGCCAGCCTGATGATTATCGAAAACCCGGAACGGTTAGGTCTGGCGCAATTACACCAGTTGCGTGGACGCGTGGGCCGTGGCGCGGTGGCCTCCCATTGCGTACTACTCTACAAATCACCGCTCTCGAAAACCGCACAGAAGCGCCTTCAGGTCTTACGGGACAGCAACGACGGCTTTGTGATTGCGCAAAAGGATTTAGAGATTCGCGGCCCCGGTGAACTGCTGGGCACGCGTCAGACGGGTAACGCCGAGTTCAAAGTGGCGGATTTGCTGCGCGATCAGGCCATTATCCCGGATGTTCAACGCATCGCCCGTCACATTCACGAACATTATCCGCAACAGGCAACCGCCCTGATTGAACGCTGGATGCCCGAAACCGAGCGTTATTCCAACGCCTGATAACCCCTGCCCGAGACCGTTTGTAAAATTTATAAATGCAATCGTTTGCTTTTACCATCTGGTCAGATAAAATCACCGCTTTTCCACCATGGGATTGCCTCTGATGTCTGTTAACACCGTCGAGTCGGCAAATGCGCAACCGGTTGCGCAAACGCAAAACAGCGAACTGATTTACCGCCTTGAAGATCGCCCGCCGCTCCCTCAAACCCTGTTTGCCGCCTGTCAGCACCTGCTGGCAATGTTCGTCGCGGTCATCACGCCAGCGCTGTTAATCTGCCAGGCGCTCGGTTTACCGGCACAAGATACTCAACACATTATCAGTATGTCGCTGTTCGCCTCCGGTGTGGCCTCAATTATTCAAATCAAAGCATGGGGGCCGGTCGGTTCAGGGTTGTTATCTATTCAGGGCACCAGTTTTAACTTCGTCGCCCCGCTGATTATGGGCGGCACCGCGCTGAAAACCGGCGGAGCGGACGTCCCCACCATGATGGCAGCGCTATTCGGCACGCTGATGCTGGCAAGCTGCACCGAGATGGTTCTCTCCCGCATACTGCATCTGGCGCGCCGCATTATCACACCGCTGGTCTCCGGCGTGGTGGTGATGATTATCGGTCTGTCGCTGATCCAGGTGGGTTTAACATCCATTGGCGGCGGCTATGCCGCAATGAGCGACAACACCTTTGGCGCGCCCAAAAACCTGATGCTGGCAGGCGTTGTACTGGCGCTGATCATCCTGCTTAACCGCCAGCGCAACCCCTACCTGCGCGTGGCCTCGCTGGTGATCGCGATGGCGGCAGGCTATCTGCTGGCCTGGTTTATGGGAATGCTGCCGGAAAACACCACACCGGCAACACAAGACTTAATCATGGTGCCCACGCCGCTGTACTACGGTCTGGGCATTGACTGGAACCTGCTGCTGCCGCTGATGCTGGTCTTTATGATCACCTCGCTGGAGACCATCGGCGATATCACCGCCACCTCCGATGTCTCCGAGCAGCCGGTCTCCGGGCCGCTGTATATGAAGCGTCTGAAAGGCGGCGTGCTGGCTAACGGCCTGAACTCTTTTGTTTCTGCCGTGTTCAATACCTTCCCCAACTCCTGTTTCGGGCAGAATAACGGCGTGATTCAGTTGACCGGCGTGGCCAGCCGCTATGTCGGCTTTGTGGTAGCGTTGATGCTGATCCTGCTCGGCCTGTTCCCGGCGGTAAGCGGCTTTGTGCAGCACATTCCTGAACCAGTGCTCGGCGGCGCCACGCTGGTGATGTTCGGCACCATCGCCGCTTCCGGCGTGCGTATCGTCTCCCGTGAACCGCTGAACCGCCGCGCTATCCTGATTATCGCGCTGTCGCTGGCTGTCGGCCTGGGCGTTTCTCAGCAGCCGCTGATCCTGCAATTTGCGCCAGACTGGGTGAAAAACCTGCTCTCCTCCGGCATTGCCGCTGGGGGCATCACCGCTATCGTTCTGAACCTGATTTTCCCGCCAGAGAAGCCGTAAGCGAAATGCGGCGATGATCGACAATCATCGCCGCTGTAACGCTCTTTCACCATTCCCGCCTTGAGGATTGCGCGTAAATCGTGCATAACTCAGATGTGTGCACTTCGCGGGATGGAAGACCATGAAATTTATTGGAAAGCTGATTCTCTACATATTGATTGCCCTTTTGGTGGTGATCCTCGGCCTCTATTTTCTGCTGCAAACCCGCTGGGGCGCGGAGCATGTAAGCGCCTGGATATCAGAGAACAGCGGGTACAGCCTGACATTTGATGTCATGGATCACCGCTTCTCCGCACCGTCCCACGTTTTGCTTGAGAACGTTACGTTTGGCCGGGATGGCCAGCCCGCCACGTTAGTCGCGAAAACGGTGGATATCGGCCTGAGCAGTCGCCAGATAACCGATCCCCTGCACGTCGACGCCATCCTGTTGCAGGACGGCACGCTCAATATCTCCCCGCAGACCGCACCGCTTCCTGTTCAGGCTGACCGCCTGCAATTACAGAACATGGCGCTTAACAGCCCGGGCGGTGAGTGGAACCTGAGCGCTCAGCGCGTTAACGGCGGCGTGGTTCCCTGGCGTCCCGAAGCGGGCAAGGTATTGGGGAATAAGGCACAGATCCAGCTCAGCGCTGGTTCACTCACGCTGAATGATGTTCCCGCGACCAACGTGCTGGTTGAAGGCAGCATTGATAAGGAACAGATAATCTTAAGCAACATTGGCGCAGACATTGCGCGCGGTGCCTTAACCGGCGTGGCGCGACGCAACGCGGACGGCAGTTGGGTGGTGGAAAATCTGCGTCTGAACGACATCCGGCTACAAAGCGATAAATCGCTGACCGACTTTTTTGCCCCGCTCACCGCTATCCCGTCTCTGCAAATTGGCCGTCTTGAAGTGACCGATGCCCGCCTGCAAGGCCCGGACTGGGCAGTAACCGACCTCGATCTCAGTTTGCGCAACCTGACGTTCAGCAAAGATGACTGGCAGACGCAAGAGGGCAAACTGTCGATGAATGCCAGCGAGTTCATCTACGGTTCTCTGCATTTCTTCGATCCCATTCTGAATGCCGAATTCTCACCGCAGGGCATTGCGCTACGCCAGTTCACGACCCGCTGGGAAGGCGGTATGGTCAGAACATCCGGCAACTGGCTGCGTAATGGCAAAGCGCTAATCCTCGACGATGCCGCCATTGCCGGGCTGGAATACACGCTGCCGGAAAACTGGAAGCAACAGTGGATGAAACCTCTGCCAGGCTGGTTAAACAGCCTGACGCTGAAAAAATTCAGCGCCAGTCGCAACCTGGTGATTGATATCGACCCGGCTTTCCCGTGGCAGCTCACCGCGCTGGATGGTTATGGCGCGAATCTGGGACTGGTGCAGAACCATCAATGGGGTATATGGAGCGGGAACGCAACGCTTAACGCGGCAGCCGCGACGTTTAACCGAGTGGACGTGCGTCGCCCCTCCCTGGCGCTGGCGGCAAACAGCAGCACAGTTAACATCAACGAGCTGAGCGCATTTACGGAGAAAGGGCTGTTAGAAGCCACGGCCAGCGTTTCACAACTCCCCCAGCGCCAGACAAAAGTCAGCCTGAACGGACGCGGCGTGCCAATGAACGTATTGCAGCAATGGGGATGGCCTGCGCTGCCCATTTCCGGCGACGGCAACATCCAGCTTACCGCCAGCGGTAATATCCAGGCGGACGCCCCACTGAAGCCAACGGTAAACGGTCAGTTGCACGCGGTAAACGCCGATAAACAGCAGGTGACGCAAATAATGCGGGCAGGCGTTGTGTCAGGAGCGGAAGTCACGCAACCACAGCCTGCGCAATAGTGTGTTTTGCCCGGTGGCGCTACGCGTACCGGGCCTGTGACAGGTTTTCTCACGAAACGTCGCATGGACGTTATGTGTACTCATAATTCCCAAAAGATATGAAAACAGGTAACTCATGGATTTTGTGAAGATTTATATGAAACCGATCATGGTAAGGCGAAAGGCTGATGAAAAAAGTGAGTGGGGGGATGTGGAAACCTTGAGAAAGTAGCTATAATGCGCCCCGCCTCCATGTAGCAATGTGGGCGCGGAAGATCGTCGTCTCCGGTGAGGCGGCTGGACTTCAAATCCAGTTGGGGCCGCCAGCGGTCCCGGGCAGGTTCGACTCCTGTGATCTTCCGCCAAAGTTCCTCACTCTTCCCCTGGGTCTTAAGCCAATTCCCCAAACTCATTCCTTCATTGCGACCTGATCTTTAAACGCCCTCACCCATTATTAAGAAATCGATTATGGCTGTATCGTCCTGACGGCCTGGAGCGAACGGGAGAAAACATTACCTGGTGAACTAAAAGAAGCACAACCGCAGTTAAAAAGGATTAAGGGCGCGCTGATTCCCCTCGTCATATTGTGCGCCGGATGGCGCTTACGCTTATCCGGCCTACAAAATACAAACGGCAACGCATATCGCCTTCACATCGGGGGGAGTTCCAGCCTTTCGCAGCGCGCTTTTACCGCTTCGTGCAGCAGGCGGACTGCCGTCGAAAGCTGTTTGCGGTGCGGGCAGATCATGCTCAGCGGGACTTTCTCTCCCTGATAATCTGGCATCAGGCGCTGCAATCGCCCGTCACGCACATCTTCAGAGACATCAAGCCAGGATTTATACGCCATCCCCTCTCCGGCGATAGCCAGCCGCCGGATAACTTCAGCATCATCGCTCATCATGGTGCCGTTGACCTGTACGCTGCTGACGTCACCGTTGCGGATGAACGTCCAGCGGTCATGCAGGCGTCCGCGCAAGACGAACGTTAACGCATTCAGATTCGCTAAATCATCGGGATGACGTGGATCGCCGTGTTGCGCGACCCAGTCCGGCGAAGCCACCAGCACACGCCGGTTATCGGGGGAGACGGGCAGCGCGATGTAAGAAGCATCTTCCGTATTGCCGTAACGGAACGCGACATCAACCGGATCTTTAAATACATCGGCGACCTGATCGGAGAAAAACACCCGCAGGCGCAACGCAGGGTGGCGATGGCGAAACGACTGGAATACCGGGAGCAGTAAATTGCGCCCAAGATCGGAGGGCACGGCGATTTGCAGCGTACCGGAGATCTCATCTTCCGGCGTCTGAATTTTTTGCAGCCCGGCGTGCATCACCTCAAGCATCTGCCTGGCGTAAGGCAACCAGACCTCGCCTTCCGGCGTCAGCCGTAAGCTGCGGGTCGAGCGTGCGAACAGGCGAATGTTTAACGTAGACTCCAGCCGTTTGATGGCGGAACTGACCTGGGCAGGCTGTACCCCGGCTTCCCGCGCCGCATCGCTAAAACTGTTTAGCGCCGCCGCGCGAACAAACAACGTGAGATCTTCAAGCCGGAACATTTTCACTCCCCGAATATAAGTCCTGTCATCGTGAGGCTATTTTTCCCGTTCTGCTGGCGGTTTACCATCGAATTATACAAACGATAAACCTGTTCCCACACCGGAGACGTTATGAAAGCCATCGCAATTACCCGCGCCGCGCCAGAAGGCAGCAATATTGAGTTTTTACAGGACATTGACCTCCCTGTTCCGGTCGCCGCCGGACATGACCTGCTGGTTGAGGTGAAAGCCATCTCCGTTAACCCGGTCGATACCAAAGTACGCGCGGGTTTTAACGCAGAGACCCCGCGCGTGCTGGGCTGGGATGCCACAGGCGTAGTGAAATCAGTCGGCGAGGCGGTGACATTGTTCGCACCGGGGGATGAAGTCTGGTATGCCGGCGCGTTGGGCCGTCCGGGAAGCAACAGCGAGTTCCAGCTTGTTGATGAGCGCATCGTCGCGTTGAAACCCAAAACGCTGGATAATGCCGCCGCAGCAGCGCTGCCGCTAACCTCGATCACCGCATGGGAAATGTTGTTTGACCGCCTCGGCATTGAAGAAGGCGGCAACGAAGGGGATACGTTGCTGATTGTCGGCGCCGCAGGCGGCGTGGGCTCCATCCTGACGCAGCTGGCCCGCAAACTCACCCGACTGACGGTAATCGGCACCGCGTCGCGCCCGGAAAGCCAGAAATGGGTACGCGAAGCCGGTGCGCATCATGTCATCGACCATAGCAAACCGCTAACGGAAGAGCTGGCGCGGATCGGCATCAACACGGTGACGCACGTCGCCAGCCTGACCCACACTGATAAGCATTACCCGCAGCTCATCGAAGCCCTGGCGCCGCAGGGTAAGCTGGCGCTGATAGACGATCCGGCAACGCTCGATGCACGACCGCTGAAAACAAAGAGTATTTCGCTGCACTGGGAGTTTATGTTTACCCGCTCAATGTTTGAAACCGACGATATGCTCGCCCAGCATCAGCTACTGACCCGCGTGGCGCAGCTTATTGATGCTAAGGTGATTCACACCACGCTGGGCGAACATTACGGAGCCATCAACGCGGCGAATATTCAGAAAGCGCACGCACAGCTTGAAACGGGCCGCTCCGTCGGCAAGATTGTGCTGGAAGGCTTCTGATAAGCCCCCCAGGGACGAGAAAGTCGCCCCTGCTTTTTTATACGCCTCGTAAAACTATATGAACGGGTTGTCTCTTCCGGGACGAAATCGCTATGCTTGCCGCATCGCCCCTCTACCGCTAACGCCCATGATCAAAACGCTGCACATCGAAAACTACCGCTCGATTCGCCATCAGTCTCTGGAACTGGAACAGCTCAATATCGTCTTCGGCCCTAACGGCACCGGAAAGTCGAATATCTATAAGGCGATTCACCTGATGCACAGTGCGGCACAGGGGCAGTTCTCACAGGCGCTGGCGAACGAAGGCGGCATTCTGAAGGTATTCTGGGCCGGGAAAACGCGCAGCGACCAGTTGCGGCGCATGACTCTGGCGGTAGAAACAGAAACCTATGAATACGAGTTACAGGTAGGGTTTGTCGAGAAGCTCCCCTACCCGTCGCAGTTCGATCTCGACCCGGTCATCAAAGAGGAGTCTGTCTGGTTGAGCGGACACGCTCGCCGCCCCTCCTCACAGTTGATGAAACGTAAAAACCAGGTCGTATTCCTCAATAATATCCATCACGAGAAAGTCACCCACAGCGGCACGCTGTATGAGAACGAGTCGGTATTCGGCCAGTTGGGAGAGCCACACCTCTACCCGGAGGTGTCGCAGATGCGAGAAATGCTGCGCAACTGGCGCTTTTATCATGAGTTTTCAGTCTCGTCTGGTTCTGCGATTCGTGTTCCGCAGGTGGGATTCCGCTCACCGGTTCTGGCCAGCGACGGAGCAAACCTGGCGGCAGCGTTCCAGACAATCGTCGAGATTGGCGATGAACTGCTGCTGATGCGGATTCTCGATCGGGCATTTCCCGGTTGCGTGTTCTACAGCGATAACAGCGGCGGCCGCTTTCGCCTGATGATGAAACGCGAAGGGTTGACCCGTCCGCTGGAACCTGCGGAGTTCTCGGATGGCACGCTACGTTTCCTGTGCCTGGCCGTAGCGCTGTTAAGCCCGCGACCGCCAGCTTTTATCGCGCTCAACGAACCGGAAAACAGCCTGCATCCGCAGATGTTGCCCGCCCTCGCCCAACTGATCGCCGAAGCCAGCCGCCATTCGCAAATCTGGCTCACCAGTCATTCGCCTGAACTGGCCAATCTGATCGAGAAACATGCCGCGTTTTCGCTGTATCAACTGGCGATGGAGGACGGTGAAACACAGCTTACCCGACTGTCGTAAAAGTGGGCGATGCTAACGCCCGTCTCGTTTGTGCCGCCATCTCTGCTATGATGCCTGCACATAAAAAAGACAAAACACCATGTTGAGGAAAAAATGGGGTCCACCAGAAGAGGGATGCTGAACGTCCTGATTGCCGCCGTATTATGGGGAAGTTCAGGGGTTTGCGCGCAGTACATTATGGAACAAAGCCAGATGTCGTCGCAGTTTCTGACCATGACGCGTCTGATATTCGCCGGGTTAATTCTGCTGATGCTCTCGTTTGTTCACGGCGACAAAGTATTTTCCATTTTCAAAAACCGCCAGGACGCCCTAAGCCTGCTGTTCTTTTCCATCATGGGGGCGCTTACCGTACAGCTCACCTTCCTGCTCACCATTGAGAAATCCAATGCCGCCACCGCAACGGTGCTGCAATTTTTATCGCCGACGATTATCGTGGCGTGGTTCTCGCTGGTACGGAAAGCGCGCCCCGGCATTCTGGTGCTGACGGCCATTCTCACCTCTCTTATTGGCACCTTTTTGCTGGTAACACACGGTAATCCGACATCGCTGTCTATCTCGCCTGCCGCGCTATTCTGGGGGATTGCCTCCGCGTTTGCCGCAGCGTTTTATACGACCTGGCCCTCTACGCTGATCGCGCGTTACGGCACGCTTCCTGTCGTTGGCTGGAGCATGTTGATCGGCGGCGTGATATTGCTGCCCTTCTATGCCGGGCAGGGAACGGATTTTGTGGTCAGCGGCAGCCTGATTCTGGCGTTTTTCTATCTGGTGGTCATCGGCACATCGCTGACTTTCAGCCTGTATCTGAAAGGGGCGCAAATGATTGGCGGGCCGAAAGCGAGCATTCTGAGCTGCGCGGAACCGCTAAGCAGCGCGTTGTTATCGCTGCTGTTGCTGGGCATCAGCTTCACCCTGCCGGACTGGCTTGGTACATTGCTGATCCTCTCGTCGGTGGTGCTGATTTCAATGGATTCCCGCCGTCGCGCCCGGGCGGCATAAGGCAAAAGAGTGGACTCCAATAATCTGGTCCACTCTTTTATCGCTTATAATGTCGCGTTAATGTTTATTAGCCTTTTGTATAATCTGCAATTTTTCTGGTCGATAAGCTTACGCGTCAGCGCCCAGCGCTCCCGATAAACCAGTTTATCGCTCACATTTAATTCCAGTGCGATTTCTTTAACCGACATGCCTTGTAAGAGATGAAACACAATTTGCTGCTCACGCAGCGTGAACAAGAAACTACTTGAACGGCATTTTCTATTGCCATTAATTACCGCATTACAATGCACCATGAAAGCATCCATGCGCTCCCTGACCACCGTAAGGCCATGCAGTCCGGCGACCGAAAGAAAAGAGGTATGGTCAGGGTTATACATATCGACAAAAAAGAGTATATGATTAAAACGCATTCGCTTTATCTCTTCCCCTTTTGCCGAGAGGGTAATATCGTGTTCGAGCGTGCGACTGCGTTGTTTATACGTCGCATCAAACCGCAATGAAAACGGAATAAAATTACTGTACTTATCGATCAGGTGAAAGGGTATATCTTCATTAAGCCCCATTTTCAATCCTGATTCATGCAGGGCATCTTCAAAAAGTGTATGAATGGCAATACCATCATAAATATTTTTTGTCAGGTAAATAAATTTAAAACGTAAGGATGAAGGGTTAAAATTAAGCATAACGTTATCCTTCGCATTAGTAGTTATAGGTATTGACCACGCCATAATCATCAATCCATGAGAGTGTTTTGACTGTGCCCTCCCCTTTTGTGTTTTTGGGTAAAACAACCGTTTTAGTTGACAATGGTGCCCAAAGACCATCATCAGGTAATTGCTTTATTTCTGTACCGTCATTCAACGTAAGATCCATTAATGTTACGTACAAAGGTGAGTTATTATTTACTAACAGGCAGCGTTTTCCTCCACAATCAGATAAAGAGATGTGTAATTCTTTTATACTTTCCTCAAGGGTGATTGCTGCCAGTGCAGTGGGCCGCCAGAATAACTTCACCCGAGTACGAAAAGCGACCTGTAGCGCGCCCTTCTCCGCTTTACCATCAGCCACAGGAGGGACTTCCAGCGTGTTCAGCCAGAATAAAGATTCTCTGTCAGCAGGTAATGTATGCTGGTCGCCAGTAAACTGTACCCGCACCGCCCGGGATGTTTTTCCTTCAAGCCGAAAAATCGGAGGTAAAATGATAAACGGTGTTTTAATCTCCTCGGGACGATCAAAAATATTGTCTTTTTCAGTCCACAACTGCAATAAAACGGGTTTCAGCCCTTCATTGTAAATAGTAAATGATGTTTCGCGCGCCTTTTCATTAATTATCACTCGCGTGTAATTAATATACGTTGCCGACATAGCCGATGACGGCAATAAAAGTAAAATCAGGAAGTGGTTCAGAACATATTTTAGCCGTTTCGCCATGCCCCCTCCTCTATTTATAGACAAGGGTGAATGTCACTGCACCTCTGACATCGCCAGAAGAGACATTTGCCGCAGTCTGATATAAACCGGCACGCAGTGGCACGGTATAATTCGCATTGTCCTGAGCCGGATCATAATCCGTCAGGAGATATGCCGTATTAAACGACAGAGGGATATTCTGATCATCCAACAACTGGATACCCACGCCGCTCGCCGTTGAGGTGCTCGCCAGCGCAAAAACACCGTTGGCGTTATCAATAATGGCCGTGGTCGGCGTAAACAAATAGCTGATGCTCGATAACCCTGCCGGGCATTTTGTAAAGTTCAGATTAAAATCAGTACGCGCGGCGGTATAACCTATGCCACTAAAATCAGTTCGGCTAACAGCCGGTAAATTAACCGTGACATCCGACGTCGTACAGGTTCCCCCGGTGGTGGATATGATCAGCCCTCCCGCCAGAAAATCAGCGATCATATAGGTGCCGCTGCCAACAGACGTACTGCCCCCGTATGTCTGGTAGTGTCGCATATACATCGGGTCAAAGACGGAAGTGCTGCCTGCGGTTAACGATGTCGAGGTTTTTACAAAACGGATTTGGACATCCACGCCGAGATTCCATGAACTTCCATCGCCTGTCACCGTAAATAACTGCGAAGGCGTCTGCTGCCCTCCGGTCGCAATGGTAAGAGGATACCAGTCGCTGGTTTGCCCTTTTACCGTATAGCGCCAGCGAGCGATATACCCCAACCCGGTTTTTACCGTCGTGTTATAGACAGTATACGTTTGCCCATCGACCTGGGTAGTTCCCCAAACGGTGTAGGGGGGATACCCCTGTACCGCCATCGGGATGGCGTAGCTTTGATAATTAGTACGATGAGAGCAAGTCCATGCCGTCGGGTTGTAAGAGGTCGCCCAGGTACCTAATAAATCACCGACGGCAGCATCTTTACCCACCTGTACGGTCGTAGAGTCAAAGTACTGGTAGTAGCCATTGGTACGCTCACAGTTCACCCACGTCCCGTCCGCTCGCGCCACGCCGCACATCGCCGCCAGTGCCAGAAAAGAGAGGGCAACGCCCGTTACGATAGTTTTCATCTTTCACTCCTTAATTACTGGCATACCGCATCAGCCCGACGTAAGTCGGCGACATCTGCGCTTTTCTGCTCTGATAAGCGGTAACTGAACTGGCACTCCTGACCCGATCCACTTCCCCATTTCACGCGCAATTTGCCCGCCAGATTCTTAACGCGCGCAAAACTTTGCCCACCCTGGGCGATGTAACCGACAGTATTGCCGCTCTCATCGACCACATCGGCGCCAAAAGGCAGCACATCACCGGCATGGCGGAGAGTGAAAAGCACGGAATACCCTGTATCCGTGGCGTATTTCATCAACACCACGGCGCCTGCGGTAGGGACGCTGTTCTGGCTGGTGACGTCCAGGGAGATATCATTCGATAGCCCCCGAGGGTCGAGCTCAATCGTGTTCTGGCGATAGGGTGAGAGGTAAGGCACTGCGGCATTACCATTGCGGTTAAGGCTAAGGCTGCTGTTGTTTGCCACCTTTGCGCCTCCCGCATGTTCCGCTTCAATGACCGCCATGGTGTCCCCCATGATCGGCGTCAGCACAACGCCATTTTGCCAGGCGACAACACCGCCAGAGAGGTTCATGCCGTATTGCTGGTAGCCCTGGCCTGCTGAGAAACTGCCGCCCATGCTGGTCCACGGCGAAGTCCAGTTACCACTGACGCCACCCGTGGTTTTATTGCTGCTATGGTCGTAGTCATCCTGATTGACGAACGCGCCCCAGTTATACTGACGGTTCTCCCCGGAGGTGCCGGCGATTGAGTTTTGCAGCCCCCGATGTCCGCTTTCCTGAACATAGGTGGTACTGAGATAAGCCGAGCGCGCGCTGTTCCCTAACGGCAGGGAAATCCCTATCGCGATTTTGTTATCCCATTTGTCTTTCACTAAATCGCGGGTACGGCTGGCGTTGAGGTTAAAATTGAACCACTTGAACGCATTGGTGTAACCCAACTGATACTCGGTATCACGCCCGCTTTTGTTCCAGTAATCCTGAGTGCTGGCACTGAGATTAATGCTCCCAAGCGTCTCGGAAATAGTTTGCGTTGCGCTGAGTTGCAGACGATTCTTGCGGTTAATGCTGCTGGAATAAGCCCCTTTATTTGTCCGCTCTAAATCACGCATCAACATCGCATCGTCAATATCGTAATAACCGGAGCTGGAATAGCGATAGCTCGCCAGGGTGATATTGGTATCAACGACGGGCAGAATCCTGGCAAATGAAAAGCGGATGCTCTGGCCTTCACGTTTACTGTTATCCGCAAGCGTCGTTCGCGCATGCGTTATGTCAGCAGAAAGCGCGCCAATGAGCGTATTGAGCGCGACGCCACCTGCGACCGATTGATAATCCTCCCCGCCCATCGCACCGGTGTAAGTGGTCAGTAAGTTAGTAAAACCATGACGGAATGTCCCCATAGCAATCTGTGGTTTCTCATTCACGGAGGTATTCCGATAGCGCCCCGCCATCAGCGAATAGCGACTGGTTCCCGGGCGGAGCAGTTCAGCGATGGAAGCATAGGTCACGGTAAAACTGTGCTCACTCCCATCGGCCTCTTTAATCGTTACCAGCAGATCGCCGCCGGTGCCATTGGGGTACAGGTCATCAATACGGAACGCGCCAGGCGGAACCGTCGTTTGATAGATACGCGCGCCGCGCTGACTCACGCTGACGAGTGCGTTGGTGTTTGCAACACCGGTAATAACTGGCGCATAGCCTCGCTGGGAATCCTCATACATACGATCGTCAGAAGTCAGCATTACGCCCCGAAAACCAACGCTGTCGAAGACCTGGCCATCCGTGGTGGAATCACCCATCACCAGTTTGCTGCGCAGCGGAATAATGCCGCGCTCAAGATAAGTGCTGGTTGAGTCATAATGCCAACCCTGATCGTTGTTCCAGTTGAAAATACCGCGATAGCGTAAGCGCCAGGCATCCCAATTGAGCCCTCCCATCAGGCTCAGATACTGAGATGACATAGAGTCCGTTCCAGACATCTCTGCATGCCATGCGTTGTAATCATATTGCAACGTCGCAGCAGGAATACCGTTATCCCATAATTCAGGATTAACATAGCCGCGAACCTGGCGAAGCAGCCATATCTGAGGCGCCTGCACATTGATGCGCTGTGTCGTCACATCGTAATAAGCTGTTAAATCAGAAGATATATCACTAATACGCACACAACTTTCATTATTCTTTAACGACTGGCGCAGCATTGGATCAATTTTATCAATATCGATTCCCAGCGTTGATATCAGCTTCAGCGTAAAACACGGTTTGGCTACCACGGCATTGCTTTTATCATTTTCGAACTTAACTTCACCACGCCCTCGCCATTTGTCGTTCACATACAGATCGACATTATATTGTCCCTGCGGAACCGGGTTTCCCTGAGAATAGTTGCTAACATCAATCGCTGAGCGTAAAAAATCACTATTAAATTGCACTTCATCATTTTCAGCGAAGGCAACCTGAACAGAAATAAAAGATAAAACAACGAATTGAGCAATGCGGGTTAATCTCAGAGGACAAGAAATAACGTTATGGGCTACTTTGTAATTTTTGCTCATTTGTTGTTTCTCCACCATAATCATTTATTACACTGTAAAAAACTGAAGCACCGCTCAATTGCGTCGATTTTTTATTAGCGAGCGGAAATACTATTTCGTTTTTTGGCTTCACCATACGCTGGGGGAAGTTTTCTACAGCAGCTAATACAGCTGACCCTGTTGTTCGACGAATCTCAACCTTGCTGAAAGTGATGTAATAGGGAGAGTCGTTTACTACTTTTATGTTGTTCCCTTATTGGAATATTTTTAATTCTTTATAAGACTGTAATGGTGTTGGTTGCAGATTATCCGGGCGGTAGAATAATTTTATTCGGGTACGAAATGCCAGTTGCATATGTGTTTTGCCCGACGTTGAATCCTGTGCTTTTGGCGGAATTTCCAGCATGTTGAACCAAAACAAGGACTCCCTGTCCTGCGGCAATGACGGGTTCGTCGCCATGATTCGCACAGCTTGCCCTTTCTCCGGATCAATACGAACAACGGGAGGAGCAATGAGGAACGGAACCGTGATCTCCCCAGGCTTTGCATTTGGGTTACCATCATCCATCCATATTTGTAAAAGATAAGGATTATTCCCCCGGTTTTTTAACTGTACCGTTGATTCCTTGTCTTTTGCATTAAATACAATGCGTGTTCCGTTAATCACAACGTCAGCCATAGCGTTCAGTGAGAACGCCGAAAATAACAATACCAGCCCGGAAGATAATATCTTTAACATCTCATCACCTCATAATCAGGAGTAAAGGACGCCGCCTTTACTCCTGTCTTTATTACTCGTAAACCATGGTGTAATCGACCTGAGTCGTTACAGAACCCGCAGTAGATGCGCCAGTAGCATAATATTGCGCAAAGTAATTCAGCGTACCGTTTCCAGAAGAGATATCGACAGGGATATCATTCTGGCCATTCGCTACTGAAGCCCCTGCAACAATGGCGTTACGATCGGCATTTAATAATTGAACCTGCACGTTAGTCGCTGCATCTGCCGCTGCTGAATCAATGTTCAGACGACCGGTTGTGCTATCAACATAAGCGCCAGGTTCGAAGTAGGTGCTGGCGGTATTTAAAGATGTTCCTGAGCAGTTACTCAGCGAGATAGTGAACGGCGTAGCACCTGCCGTTGCGCCTGCTGCGCCGAGCGTAGTAGACGAAACGGTTGGCAGCGTTACCGTTGCATCATTACTGCCACCGTCGACAGAAATAGTACAAGTTGTATCAGTAATTTGTCCGTTAATTGTAATAGTTCCATCCACCGCAAATGCTGAAGCAGTAAATGCGGAAGTGATAACCATTGCTAACGCGGATAACGCATAATTATATTTACGCATAATAAATTCCCCTGGTGTTGTTGATATAAATGAACGACGTATTGAATGTGTTATTAAGGCAAAACAAACCTCACCCCATTATCAAAAATGAGTACTGAATAACACCTTCCGGTTCCATTGACATAATATACGCAAAACTTTCATCCGCAATATTAGGATTTTTCAACCAAAAGAAATCAAATCCAAATGCTTACAGGAAAATAAAGTACCGCATAATATCTGCGCTATTCACCATGCAAAATATATCGATAACCAGGTTTTTATAAGACAGTATCAGTTAAAAAAAGATAAAATTTTATAAATCAAATAAATTGATCCAGATCACTGCACAACCCAAAACAGTCGAAATTTAAACATATAAAAAACACAATAAAAACCAAATATCAAACAAACAAAAACAAAGCGATTACATTTATTGCTGCATTATTAGCCAGAAAACACCACTTTTAGAATTACGAGAATAATCCTGACAATACGACTAAAGTATTTTATATAATTTATTAATAATTAATGAGTTATTACAAACAAATCATTTTTTTAATTTTTTACAAGAATAATCCTATTTAGATTCTAAACGTAACTATTGTTAAGCTAAGGTTACAATACATACCATTTCCAGGAATTTTACCGGAACGATCTTTTCTTTTAATCACCTACTATTTCTCAGTATAAAAATCTAAAGATTGCTTACCACAACCTTACAAAAAAGGACAATCCACTATTAGAATCGGCTTTTTTGAGCACAAAAAAGGATGGAAGGGGAAAGTTTGTTGAAAACTCCGAACGGGGAAAAAAGAAGAGAAATTTCGCTATTGTCGTTAAGCGGGAAATACCATGCTGCATGTTATCGCCAGAAAAGAGTCTCTGGCGATAAAGTTCATTTAACTTAAAGCGTTACCGATCACCACCCCGGCACCGCGCCACCGTTAAAGATAGTCTCTGCGGCTTTCGCAACTTCCGGCGACTGATAAGACTGTAAAAACGCTTTCACATTTTCAGCATCTTTGTTGTCTTCCCGCGCCACCAGTATGTTCACATACGGCGAGTTTTTATCTTCGATAAAGACGCTGTCATGCACCGGAGAAAGTCCGGTTTGCTGGATGTAGGTGGTGCTAATGATCGCCACATCCACTTTCGCATCGTCCAGTACGCGCGGCAGCTGCGCGCCTTCCAGTTCCATAATATTCAGATGACGTGGGTTGTCAGTGATATCCAGCGCCGTTGGTAACAGACCTTTCCCCTCTTTCAGGGTAATCAACTTCTCTTTTTGCAGCAGCAGGAGCGCACGCCCGAGGTTAGCCGGATCGTTAGGAATGGCGATCGTCGCCCCGTCTTTCAGTTGATCAACCGTTTTAATTTTTTTCGAGTAGCCCGCCATCGGGAAAACAAAGGTGTTGCCTACCGCTACCAGCGTGTAGTTATGGGCTTTGTTATCTTGTTCGAGGAACGGTCGATGCTGGAACACGTTGGCGTCCAGTTCGCCGTGATTGGTCGCATCGTTAGGCAGCAATGAACCGCTGAATCCTACCAGTTCCACATCAAGACCGTACTTCTCTTTGGCAACTTTCTTCGCGACTTCCGCCACATCCTGCTCGGCGCCGTTAATCACGCCGACTTTGATGTGTTTCGCGTCGCTGCTTTGCTGATCGCACCCCGCCAGCAATATGCCCGCCAACAGTACCGCCGCCCCTGCCCGTAAATGAGATATCGTCAATTTCACGTTTTTATCCTTATTAAATAACCATCTGATGGGTAATGAAATGACTATAGCGGGAAGGCCGCTGCGGTTTAAAAAACGAAAAGGCATCAGCAAGAAGAAAAAGGCATATACAAAAAGCCCGGTGGCGCGAACGCTTGCCGGGCCTACGTAAACTACGCCATCAAACCAGCGCTTTCACGATCTCCATTAACCTGACGATATCGTCAGGCCGGGTGTTTCCGGTTTGCGGATCGATAATCGAGCTGTAAACATGCGGCATCACGCGCGGCACGCCCGCCTCCAGACAGGTTTGCAAAATAACGCCGAAATTTTCCAGGGAAATGCCGCCGGTCGGTTCGATCAGCGTCATCCCGTTGCGGGCTGCGCTGGTTGCCAGCACATACAGCTCCGGTAACGACGTCTCGCCGCCCATCGGAAAAAACTTCGCCGCCTGCGCCCCCATATCCTGCATCATGCGTACCGCTGCATCGCAGGAAACGCGGGCCGGCGTCCCCTGGCTGCTGCGAACGCCAGTGGAGATAAGCACCTCGCCCGGCGTGCCTGTCGGGCTGACCAGCGCGTTGATATGCGTTTTTTCGCCGCCCGTTGCCGCCAGCGCGCCAGCGGCAAAACCACATCCGGTAAAGGTCTGGTTGACGTGCGCCGGGTGTACCTTTGCAGCAATCATCGCCGCCTTATAGTATTGCGCCGGATCGCCCGCTCCCAGCCCCACGGAGATGCACGGCACCTCTGCCATCCAGCGTTTTACCTCCTGAACACCGTCCTCCACTGAGGCAAACTGTGCGGAGAGGACGCCGATCGCCGCATGGCCTTCGGCAGCATCATAGATTTCCCTGGCATTGGCGATATCTTTCGCCAGTACGTTAATCGCCACACGATTACGATAAAAATTAATCTGCTGCATGGTCGGCAATCTCCTTCAGTCGCGCCACGATTAACGCCATTTCCCCTTCTGCGACCGTTCGCGGGTCGAGGCTGAAAACGCCCTGGTGGAGGTTATAGCGACGGGCATAAATGGCGATATCGCCGCCGCGCAGCTGAGCTTCGACTTCGCGGGCATCCCGCCCCAGTTCACGGGCATTCACCCGAATACGAATACGCCAGATCGCGCGCCCGGCCTCATCCTGCTCGATATCCGCACTCAACCCACGAATCGCTGAAATGGCGTCGGCTACCGGCTGAAGCTGTTCGGCGGTGACTATCGTCTGCCCCTGGTGATAATTCTCCAGCGCATATACCAGCCCGACCATATTCTCCTTACCGATCTTCATCGCTCTGGCGATGCCGTGATGCTGCGCTTTGCAGGCGGCGATCCACGTTCTCTTGCCGGTGATAAATCCAGAGGTTGGCGCATTGAAGGCTTTCGCGCCGCTGTAGACAACCATATCCGCGCCGCTCGCCACCCAGACGTGCAAATCCTCCTCGGCAGCGGCATCAACAATTAACGGCAGGTTGTGGATCTGCGCCACCTGGACGAAGTCCTCAATGCCCAACATCCCCTTTTGCACGCAGTGATGTGATTTCACATACAGCAGGGCGGCGGTGTCATCGGTAATCGCACTCTCCAGTTGCCAGCGCGCGGCCAGGTTGCTCGACCCCACTTCCACTACGCGCCCGCCACCCAGACGGATCGCGCTGGTGATCGGCGCGCCGTAATCCACATTATGCCCACGCAGCATCACCACTTCATTGGCCATACCGGAACTGTCCGGCATCTGCGTGACCCGGGCCCGATCGCCACGGGTAATAGCGGCGGCAACGGCAATCGCAATTCCCGCCGAGGCGCATGAGGTGACATAACTGTCTTCCGCGCCGGTATAGCGGGAGACCCGCTCACCGGTTTTTTCCACCAGCTTGTCGATCTCGACAAAAGCGGAGGCCGCACGCGCCGTGGCGTGCATCACCTCCGGCGCGACGCTGGAGACGCCAAGAATCGTCATCTTGCCGCAGGCGTTAATCACCTGCTTTAGCCCCAGCTGTTGATAGATATTCTGTGTCATGGCTTACAACACTCCCAGCAGCGAGCAGACCACGCTAAGCGCCACAATCGACAGCAGAATGGTGGTATAACGCGGCCCTTTCTTCACCAGAAAGATGTAGATGGCAAATACTGCCGCCAGCGGCAGCAGGCCAGGCGCAATCGAATCGAGGATCTGCTGAACCACCACTTCAGAACCTTTCAGGGCGCTGATTTTCAGCGGGGTAGTGATCTTGACGTAGCTCGCCGACAGCGCCCCCATCATGATCAGCCCCAGCACGTTAGCGCCGTAGATCAGTTCCTTGATTCGCCCCCCTTGCAACAGCCCGACGATGGAATCACGCCCCAGCGTATAGCCTTTGTGAATCAGGCCGTAGCTGATCGCCAGCGTAATGGCCGGATAGAGAATCAGCGGCGCAATACCCCCGAATGCGCTGCCATTGGCGGCGAACGGAATAAAAATCGCAATCAACAGCGGCATCACCGCCGCCCAGACGATGGAATCGCCCATCCCGGCCAGCGGCCCCATCAGGCCGGTTTTAATCCCGGTGATGGAGGCGTCGCTGATCGGTTCGCCACGTGTTTTCTGCTCTTCCATAGCGATGGCGATGCCCTGGATCACCGCGCCAAAGGTCTGTTCTGAGTTAAAGAAGTTCAGATGGCGCTTCAGCGCTTCCACCTGTTCCTCTTTTTGCGGGTAGAGTTTTTTGATGATCGGCGTCATCGAGGCGCAGAAAATCAGACTCTGTAAACGTTCATAGGAGTTGGAAACCTCCGCGCCCAGCCAGTAGATAAACCACGCCCTGGTGATGTCCGCTTTGGTCAGCGCTCCGGTTTCCCGCGCACGCTCAACCAGTTCATGTTGCATTACGTCGCTGCTCATCATGCTGCTCCTTCATTTTTCGCCAGACCTTTAATCAGGAAGGCCACACAGGTGCCGAAGATTGCCATCGCCATGATGTCGACCTTGAGGTACAGCACCGCGAAGAATCCACCGATAAACCACGGCAGCAGACTCTTTTTGCCGATCACCATAATGGTGATGGCGAAGCCCAGCGCCGGGAGGATCCCGCCCATGATTTCAAAGGAGTGGGTCAGCCAGTGCGGCATCAGCTTGAGGAAGCTTTCTACTACGTTCTGGCCGAAATAGTTGGCGGCGAACACCACCGGGAAACGCAGCGCCAGACCGAGTAACGCCGGGTAAAGGAAAGCGCAGCGCATAATGCCCGCCATGTTTGCCGTTTCCGCGTGTTTGTCGGCCATATGTACCCAGGCGGCGTTCAGCGTACGGCGTAGCTGGTCGAGGAATACGCCGATCACGCCAAACGGAATCGCCAGCGCAATCGCCAGGTTGGGGTCCATTCCGGCTTTAACCGCAATGGGGATCGAGATACAGGCCGCCAGCGCCGGATCTGACGGCACGTTGCCGCCCGGCGTCGAGGTCACGCCCAGATAGACGAGCTGCATACCCGCCCCGATGATCATCGCCGTCTGCATGTTCCCGAGCAGCAGCCCCACAAAGACCGCGACAACTACCGGCTGAAGCAGCATGGCGGAGAAGGTGTAGCCAAGGCGTAATCGGGCAAACCAGTAATACAACCCCATCAGGCTTGCAAAGACTAAAGTATCCATAGTGTTATCCCATTATCAGAGGGTTAGAATTTTTTCAGGATATCGTCCAGCGACTGTGGTTTATCTTCCGGGATAGTCTGGAAGAACACCTGAATCCCACGACTTTTCAGGTCGTTAAGAATGCCAACGTCTTTTTCATCGAGCGTAATGTTCTGGAAAACCGCTTTGCGGTTTGGCCCGCCGCCTAAGCCCCCAACCTGAATGGTGGTGACATCAAATCCCTGCTGCACGGCCTGTTGAATGGCCGCCAGAGACGGGAACAACACCAGCACATTGCCGTCACCGAGTTGGTTTTCTTTCCACGATGCCGCAAAGCTCTGGTTGCTGTAGCAATCCACTTTGATGTTTGGCGGCGCGGCCATCAGATAGATATTTTTCATAAACGGATCGGCGTCCAGTTCGTCACTGACCACGGCAATCCGGTTCGCCTGGGATTGTCCGACCCACTTCGTCACGACCTGCCCATGAATCAGACGGCTGTCGATGCGACATAACACGATGTTTGCCATAATGATTTTCCTTATTGTGATTGTTGTAATTGACGAACATGGGCGACGACATCCAGACAACTGCTGCGCCCGGCTTCCACCAGACCGCTCACGCAGGCGGTAAGCGGGCCGTGTTCGCGCCGGTCCAGCGCCTCCAGCAGCAGCGAGGCGTTCAGCCCGGAAACCACCGCCACCGGATAATCCGCACTCAGTCGTGCCGCCACGTTGGAGGTCGTGCCGCCAACAAAATCGGTCAGAATAAGTGAGCCTTCCGGCATGGTTTTCACCACGGCTTCGACACGTTGATAAAACTCACCCAGCGTATCCACGGGCATGAGCGCAATTTCTGTTACGCCTTTAATTTCCCCCATCACCATGCGAAGGCTATTGCAGAGCTGTTGTCCCCAGCCGCCATGCGTCAGCAGCAGGATCTGGGGCAAGGATTCAGTGGTAGTCAAAATGGCCTCCTGGCTCGATTACATGAGACTGGCAATGCCCGATAGCGTCACCGCCGTAGGCCGGATAAGGCGTTTACGCCGCCATCCGGCACACATTGCCCGGTGGCGTTACGCTTACCGGGCCTACGAATAGCAAACGCCATCCGGCAAAACTCATCAGAGTAAGAGCAAAGGCTGTGCCAGGATTAGTGTCACGCGAGAGGAGAAGAGAGGTCTGGCGAGGCGCAGCGCCACGCCAGATAAGGGATCAGCTATAGAGTAATTCGTAGATATAAAAATATTCCGCGTCCGATAAACGGATGGCATAAGCCTCTTCAATCGGCAGGAAAGCCGATTTGATGACACTAAACGCGCGGGCATCCAGATCCGGTTTGTTTTCCAGCGCCATCTGTAACGGTTTTCGGTTAATCACGATACGCTCGACCATGCAGCAGCAGTGGATCAGGAAGCGCAGTGTCACCTGGCGGCTTGGTTTCAGCGAAAGCGCGGTGGTCAGATGGTTAAGCACCCCTTCCATTTCTTTCAGAATGCGCTGCGGGTTAAGCACTGAAATATGGTTGATAATGCTCTCCATCGTCAGCGCGCTGATAAAGCGCATTGCGCTGCGTTCCATTTCCAGGCGGCGTTCAGCGCTGGTGAGGTCCGGCGTTAACAGGCTCAACACCAGTTCCGGCCCCTGCTCAGAGAACAATTCCTCCAGCGAAATGAATGGAATATCCGGCAGCCCCGGCTGGAAGGTGCCAACAATACCCGCCAGTCGTTCACTGGCATGCAGCGACTGCTGGACGCGCTCCAGGCTGCGAACATCGTTGTAATCGAGGATCACCATCCGCGTGTCCTGCGACATCAGCTCGCCAAAACTCTCCTCCAGCACCTTTTTGATTTTTTCCGCCGTGCCCATGCCGGTAATACAGGAGATAACCAGCACTTTGCCGCCGTTTTCCTGCTGTGGCGTACAAAGCTGGCAGGGGATGCTTTTACCCTGCATTAACGCCGCCAGTTGCGGCAAGTCGCTGGTTTCATAGCTTAAATCCAGCCCCACCTCCAGCAGGCTGGTCAGGGTTATATTTGGCATCAGCAGAACGTCAATCTGGAATAATTTGCTGATCGTACTGCCAAAATGTACCAGCGAGCCGATGTCCACCATCAGGATCAGCCGCTGATAACGTCGGGTCTGAATCATCTGGGTCAGGGTTTCCAGCGTGTCATGCACCGACTGCTCAAACGGCATATCGATAGCACTGAACAACTCGCGCTCCAGCACCCGATTCACATACTGCGCCATGCTTGTGGCCGTTGTTGCGCCGTGAGCAATCAGGATCACCCCGCAGTCCGGGCTGGCGTCGATACGCTGACGATAATGACGACACTCTTTGAGGAACAGACACAGCCAGACCACTTCCGTCGCCGGACACTGAATATGCAGCAATTCATTGATTTTTCGGCACAACAATGTGGCGTTGTCGTACTCATCTTTGCAACGATCGAGGATCAGGCTGGAAGAATAAAGCTGCGGGATCAGGCCGCGCTGAACGTAGCCAATCAGCGCCAGAAAATGTTTACGCAGCGGATTTACCAGGTTCTCCGGCAGCGTAAACGTAAGCACCTGCTCCACGCAGCCAATAAGCAGCGTCACGCGTTCCTCAATCTGGTCGCCATAACGCGGCGGATGCGCAATATTGTCGCGACTGTAGAGGCCATATTCAAAAATCGAGCTGAGCTTATTTTTCAGGATCGCCAGCGTTTCCGCCGGAGGCACGTTACTGTTGCGCAGATTGACGTATTCGCGGGTCAGGAAGCTGTAAAAGAGATCGCTCTCTTCAATCTCGGCGCCCGTCGCCAGCGACGTTTTCAAGGCGGGCAACGTGCGCGCGTCAACGTTCAAGCGCTCTTTGCCATCAAACAGCGTGTCCACCAGCAGACGTTGCTCCGGCGTGGCGTTAAACGGCATTTCCGCCAGCCGTTTATCCAGTTGCAGCGTATCGTTATGCTCCGTCATCCCCGACGCCCATGCCTGAGCGCAGAGGAACTGGATATCACTCTTGAGCTGGCCGATGTTACCTTCCAGCGGCTTATTCAGCAGCCAGAGCAGCAGCGTCTTGTCGATACTCACCGTGCGCTCAATTTTGCGACTTTCACGTTGCAAAAAGCCGACAATCAGCTCCACCTGTTCTTCGATTGAACGCTGGCGAATGCCCGGCAGATCGATACAGACCTGAATACGCCGCTGGAAAGTACGCAACAACGCCGAACTTACCGGTTCTGTCGTCGCGCAAATCAGGCGTACCGATATCGAACGCGCCTTGCTGCTTGCCCCCAGCGGACGGTATTCACCTTTATCGAGAATGGAGAACAGCTTTTCCTGCCCTTCATATGGCAGACGGTGTACCTCATCCAGCAACAGATAGCCGCCGTCCGCCTGCTCCACCAGGCCTGGTTTATTCTCGCTCGCTCCGGTAAACGCTCCCTGTCGATGACCAAACAGGTGCGAAGAGAGCAGTTCCGGGTTATGGGCATATTCCGCACAGTTAAAATAGACCAGCGGCGGCAGGGAGCCAGCGGCGTGCTCGCAGGCAAAGCGGTGCATCAGTTCAGCAAAGAAGGTTTTGCCAACGCCGGAAGGTCCGGTCAGCAACACATGCAACCCGTGGGGGTAAAGCACTGCGGCGCGGCCTTTTTCTACTGCATCGCGCAGGCTGCGATCGTAGCCAATCAGACCGGTAAAGGGATCGTCGATTGTGTGCCCTTCCTGACGCGGCAACAGATCGGCAATCGTACGTACTTCACGTTCGGCGTCATCCAGCTTACGCCCCAGCAGCGTTTCCAGCGCCTGACGGTGCAGGAAAAACACCGGGCGGCCCCGGCTTTTGATCGCCAGACCATCATTGCAGAGTTGATTGAGATCTTTACTGACCGAGTTGCGCGCCAGCCCGAGGTTAAAGCCAATGGCTTCCGCCGTAAATGCCGTCTCCTGCGCCAGATCGGCAAGATTCAGCCCGCGCGTCAGCCGTTCGAGTTCCCCCAGTATTACCTCAATCCGTCTCATCTCTTTACCGCTTAAGAAATAAATGATTGTTCAGAACATACACTATTCTGCTGCGCAAGAAAGTGAGAGAGAGGGGAGAATCCGCCTACAACTTACAGACGAGACGGTTTTGCGAAGTAATGCGGACCGCTGAGAGAGTCGTGTTCTGTCTATACTTATGCTTAAACTTTAAATACTGGATGATGACGATGAAACAAACCGCTCTGCTGCTCTTTACCGCCCTTCTCGCGCTGCCAGGCATTGCGTTGGCTAACTCGCCTTATAGCTCGCTTCAGACCGCTAACGAAAAAAGCACCGTCCTGAAAGAGCTACGCAAAATGTGTACGCCGCAGGCATCGCTGTCGGATGAGGCATGGGAAAAGATGATCATGTCGAATGAGAGTAATCAACAGCACATCCGCGAGGCCATCGTGGCGATAGAAAGGAACAACCAGAATAACTACTGGGAAGCGCTCGGCAAAGTCGAATGCCCGGATATGTAAAACATCATGGGTGACCGAATCATCACCCCTTTTGATGTATTATCGCGTCGTTTGTATGCGAACTTTTACCGTCACCAGCAGCGCCGTCAGCAACATCAGGCTGCCGGAGAGCGCCAGCGGCGACAGCAGACCAAGGTTATCAAGCGCATAGCCGCCAACAGCCGCACCGCAGGTATTGGCAAGCTGGATCACCGCAACCTGAACGGACCCGGCTTTTTCCGCCTGATCGGCAAGCGTACGGGTGATCCACGTTGACCACCCTACCGGCACCAGCGCAAACGACAGCCCCCAGACAATCGCGATCCCTGCCGCCACCACTTTTTCGCTTCCCCACAACGTCAGCACCAGCGCGCTGACGGCCAGAACCAACGGCGCGCCTGCCAGCGCCAGTTTGACCGAGCGTTTAAGAATAAAAGAGGAGAGCGACGTTCCCACAAAACTGGCGATGCCAAAGCTCAGCAGCACCAGCGTCAGGCCATCGACATCAAAGCCCGCCAGATTCATATACACCGGGCGGATGTAGGTAAAGAACGCGAACTGTCCGGCAAAGGACATAAAGATGGCGATCATCCCCGCCATTACGCCGGGACGTTGCAACAGACTGAAGATATTTTGCTTTTGGTGAGACGGTTCGCCAGGCAGCGAAGGTAACGATTTCACTACCCAAATAACACACAGTACGCCCATCACCGCCGCCGCGTTAAAAACATGACGCCAGCCAATAATCCCACCTAAAAAACTGCCCAGCGGCGCGGCGATCACCAGCGCGATGGAGACCGCGCCAAAAATAACCGACAACGCTTTAGGCACGGTACGCGGCGGTACCAGACGCATCGTCAACGAAGCCGACATCGCCCAGAATCCCCCCAACGCCAGCCCCAGGCAGGCACGCCCGGCCAACAGCAGCGTGAAGGAAGTTGCAAACGATACCAGCAGACAGGAAAGCGTTAATAAAACGGCAAACAGGATCACCACATAGCGACGATCGGTCGCCTGAATAATTTGGGTGATAAACAGGCTGGCAAACATGGCGACAAACGCCGTTACCGTTACCGACTGCCCGGCGACGCCTTCAGAGATTCCGAGGTCCTGCGCCATCGGCGTCAGCAGGCTGACGGGCAAAAACTCAACGGTGATCAGGCAGGCAACACAGAACGCCACAGCGAAAACAGCCGACCAGTTTGGCCGGATAATCGTCTCAGTATGGGATTGTTCTTCGATTCTTGCACTCATTTCGTTACCTGCGTCTTTCTCTGCCAGAAAGCCGTGCAGTGTAACATCTAAAGTGTGACGTATTTAACGTTTTAGCAACTATATTAATAGCCGGATGGCGCTGACGCTTATCCGGCCTACAGATTCATCGTGCCTGCGGGAATGGACGACCTCAATGCAACCAGTGCACGCCATCTTCAGGTTGAAAAAGGGCGTTGTAGCGTATCTGGAAGGCGTTAATCTCTTGCATATCCGGTTCTATTTCGCGCAGAAACCCCAGCGCCAGGCGTACCTGCGCGTCAGTAATTGGCGCGGCCAGACGCGTTTTTTGCAGCTGACGATACCACTGTTGCAGGTTCTGATCGCTGCCATCCACAATCACGATCTGCCAGATCAGCAATATCTGGGCGGCATTTTGCAGATGTGATTCATCAGGACGATGCAGGTACTGTAAAAACGCCTCTCCAGGCGCTTTACCCATCTGGTCGATCATTGACTCCACCGGCACCACGCTGATGCCCAGACGCTCGCTTAACCGACGAATCGCACGCCGGGCCCCCGAGGTGAGCACCCTGAAGCCAACAATAAACACCACGACCAGCGTGGCCAGCATGATCCAAATCATAACCTGCCCTGTTAAACCAACTTTGCAGAAAGCGCCTGACAGGCTTCACGAACCCACTGAGAATATTGTGGAATGCACTCTTTTGGCATTTGCAATTCAACACCGCTGATACTGATCGCAGCAATCACCTCATGATTACGATTAAACACCGGCGCAGCGATACAATAAATACCTGGGGAATCTTCCGCGTTATCAAAGACCCATCCTTGCTCACGGATTCTGGCAAACTCCTTTAGCAAGGCTTTCTTACTGGTGATGGTGGTCTCAGTGTATTGCGGTAACTGCTCATCCGGCAAAAGTTCGTCCATTTTTTCCTGCGGTAACCAGGCACAAAGCGCTTTCCCCACGCCGGAACTGTGCATCGGCAGCTTTTTACCGACCCAGGTACGAATACCGATTGGCTGAGTGTTCTCAAGCTTCATCAGGTAAATGGGCGCGACTTCATCCAGGATACCCAGATGGCAGGTCAGATCGGTTTGCTCACGCAATTTCTCCAGAACAGGCAGAGCAACGTTGCGGATATCAAATTGCTCCAGCGAACGATTACCCCATTCGTACAATTTCAGGCCCAGGAAAAAGCGCCCCTTTTCCAGACGCAAAAGGTGATGTTCGACCAATGCGTTTAACAATGATGACGTGCTGCTTTTAGGTAATGCTAAATCTTGTTGGATCTGGCTGAACGTCGCCCCTGGTGTATTGAAGAGGTAATTACAGATTTTTACCGTCTTATCCAGTGCGGGAACAGAGGTCGTAATATCCTGGCTCATACGAAATTAATCTTTTCTATTCATAGACTCCTCTCAGTATACCGCAATCACTTTCCTCAGGAATGCGGCTTTTTTGCGCATAGAGGAAGCACAGGCAATTCCTGAAATGTTAACCGCCTAAATCAGATCGCTATCACAATTGTTCATTTGTTCTGCAAAAATCATTGACGAATGATTTGGATATTTGCTGTACTAATTTCAATATACAGAACATTAGTTCCATATACTGAACAAGAGGTAGCAATGTCGAACGTATTTAAAGGTATCTTTCCGCCAGTCCCAACCATTGTTGACAATCATGGCGAATTAGATCGCGCTGGAATGGCCACCATGATTGACCATGTCATTAACAACAGGGCTGACGGAATGCTGATTCTGGGCAGCGGCGGTGAGTTTTCACATTTTTCCACTGAGCAGAGAAAACAGATCGCCGAATTCAGTCTGCAATATGTTGCAGGAAGAGTACCGGTGTTAATTGGTATTGCCTGCGCCAGCACCGCAGAAACCATCCAGTTAGGTGAACACGCACAAAACGCAGGCGCTACGGGCGTACTGGTGGTGAATCCTTACTATGCGAAACTCAGTGATGACGCGCGTTTCACGCATTACAAACGCATTGCCGAAGCACTCAGTATACCTGTCTTTTTGTATAACTTCCCTGAGTTAACTGGCCAGGATATCGGTCTGGACGTGATCACCCGACTCGCCCGTGAAGTGCCTAATATTGTAGGAATTAAAGACACCATTGATAACATCAGCCACACCCGGGAAATTATTAATCGCGTCCACCCATTCCGCCCGGAGTTTATTGTCTTTAGCGGTTATGACGAATATTTGCTTAATACGCTATTGTTGGGCGGTCACGGTGGAATCCCTGCAACATTTAACTTTGCCCCACACATTACCAGAGGCATATATCAGGCATTTATTCGTGAAGACCTCACTACGGCTAAAGCACTACAGCAGCAACTGGCAACGCTTTCTCCTCTGTATGCATTAGAACAGCCTTTTTTTGGCGTCATCAAGACAGCTATCAAATTAACTGGAGTGGATATTTCAACTGCCGTAGTTCCACCAGCCTTACCACTCAATGAGGAAAAAACAGCCCTTGTTCGAAATATTCTGGCCCGTATTACTCTGTAAATCAGCATGAGAGCAATGATAATGAACATCAACCCTGTACTAAAACTCAATCCAAAAGATGATGTGGTTATCGCAAGACAGTGTGTTCCCGCTGGCACCTGGCTTGAAGAAGAACAAATTACAGTTATCAGCGACATTCCCGCAGGACATAAAATTGCCCTACGCTCACTAAACATCGGAGAGGCAGTGAAACGGTATGGGCAGATTATCGGTTTCGCTACCCAACCTATTCAAGCCGGCGAGCATATACATATGCACAACCTGGGCATGGGCGATTTTGAGCGTGATTACGCCTGGGGCGTGGATCGGCATTCCCCCACACCCGCCGAACATCAGGATATATTTCAGGGAATTCGTCGCGCTGACGGGCGTGCCGCCACGCGTAACTATATTGGCATTTTAAGTTCGGTTAACTGTAGCGCGACGGTCGTCAGAGCGATTGAGGATCATTTTCGTCTACACGGTCTGGCCGATTACCCAAATGTCGATGGCGTGGTGTCGCTTCCACAAAGTTTTGGTTGCGCGATTGGCTCTAAAAGTGAGTCCATGGCGGTCATGCGGCGCACGATGGCAGGTTACGCCACACACGCCAACTTTGCTGGCGTCATTATTATTGGGCTGGGTTGTGAGTCCAGCCAAATCAAAGACATGATGAATGCCCATGGGTTGGAAGATGGTCCAATGATGCACAGCTATACTATCCAGGACGTTGGCGGAACACGGCATGCCATTCAGAAAGGGATTGATCTGGTAAATCAAATGCTTCCCCTCGCGAACCGGGTCATCCGCGAACCCATTCCCGCCTCGGAAATTATTCTGGCGCTGGAATGCGGTGGCTCTGACAGCTATTCCGGTATTTCCGCCAATCCAGCGCTCGGCTATGCGGTGGATAAGCTGGTACAGCAGGGTGGCACGGCCATTCTGTCTGAAACATCAGAAATTTATGGCGCAGAACATTTATTGACCCGCCGCGCTGTCTCGCGCGAGGTTGGCGAAAAACTGATTGCGCGGATTCACTGGTGGGAAGACTACTGTCGTCGCAGCGGAAGCGAAATGAATAACAACCCTTCAGCAGGTAATAAGGTTGGCGGACTTACCACGATTCTGGAGAAATCCCTCGGCGGTATTGCCAAAGCCGGAACCACTAATCTGACAGAGGTTTATGAATACGCAGAACCAGTTACAGCAAAAGGGTTCGTCTTTATGGATACCCCCGGCTATGACCCTATTGCCGTTACCGGGCAAATCGCAGGCGGCGCGAATCTGCTTTGCTTCACCACTGGCCGGGGTTCGGCATTTGGATCCAAACCAACGCCCAGCCTGAAACTGGCTACCAACAACGCGCTCTGGCTGCGCCAACAGGAAGATATGGACATTAACTGCGGCACCATTGTCGAAGGTGAAGAGACGATCGCAGAAGTCGGTGAACGTATTTATCAAATGATCCTTGATATGGCATCCGGCAAAAAAACAAAAAGTGAAGAATTTGGCTATGGTAGTCAGGAATTTGTCCCCTGGACAATTGGCTCCATAATGTAACGCTCCACAATATAACAATACCTCGTACCGCCATGCTCACTATGAGCATGGCAAGGAGTTCCTATGTCTATTGTTAACGTAAATACTGAAGAAGAAAAATTAAAGGCTACAACAGTAAGATGGCGAATATTTATTATTATGCTTTTGTTGGGTGCGATTAATTATATTGATCGCACATCGCTTTCTATTGCCATGCCCTATATTACCGATGAATTTGGCATTACTGATACCCGGGTTGTCGGTGTTATCCATAGCGCTTTCTTCTGGGCTTATGCGCTGATGCAAATTCCCAGCGGCGTGATTGCAGATAAGTTCAAAGCCAGAAATATTATCGCACTGGCTACCATCTTATGGGGAGCATTCCAGGCCGTTGCCGCCTTATGTCACTCCATTTTCACGCTTTCGCTTTCCCGTCTTGGTCTGGGCGTCACAGAATCCCCTATCATGCCCGCAGGCGCAAAATTAATGGGAACATGGTTAACGCCAACTGAGCGTGGGCGCGGCTCAATGTTGCTCGATGGCGGCGCGCCATTAGGAACCGCGCTGGGTGCGGTCATCATCGCCGGGTTGATTGCCTTTTTCGACTCGTGGCGTATGGCGTTTGTTGTCGCGGGGGTTGGCACGATGCTCGTCGGTTTACTGGCATGGTGGTATATCCGTACTTACCCGTCAGAACACCCACGTATTAACCAGGCGGAACTGGACCATATCACCGCGGCAAACGGCCCAGCCACCAACAGTAAAAAATACCGTCTCGCTGATATCAAACCTTACCTCAAGCAGCGCAATGTGCTTGCGTTGATCGGCGGATGGGTATGCTACAGCTTTGTGTTCTATGGCCTGATGACCTGGCTGCCGCTCTATTTCCAGGCCACTTATGGCTTTGATATTAAGTCGATGGGTGGCGCGATGGCGCTGATCTTCCTGCTGTGCTTTATTGGTCAGCTCACAGGCGGTTACATCATGGATAAATGGCGCAGTAAAGGCGCAAAAACCAGCCGCGTTATGCATACCATGTTGGCAATTTCCGCCACTACCGCAGGGGTAGGGATTTTTCTGTGCGCCCAAAGTTCAACACCAGCCATTGCGATTACGTTGCTGACAATCGCGCTCTTCCCGTTACGTTGGGCCAGTGTCTACTGGTCAATACCGGGTCTGCTGGGAGCACAATCGGTAGCAGGGACTATCTGTGGCACCATGAACTTTACCAGTAACCTGTTCGCTGCCATTTTGCCTATTTTTATCGGCTTCCTGGTGCAATCTACCGGTAATTACTATGCCGCGATGATGTTCTTTGCGCTGGCCGCAGTGGGTTACCTCATCTGCTCGCTGCTCATTAACTTCGATAAAAAAATGGATATTGCTGAAAAGTAATTACCCGTCTCCGGCCCGCTCGCGGGCCATTTTTTATGGCATCAGGAACGAAGTATGTTCAATTCAGAGAACTTTATTGCCGTCGACTGGGGCTCCAGCAACCTACGCCTATGGGTTTACCAGAAGGGGAGCTGTGTCTGGCGTCACGCCAGTCATGATGGGGTGATCAATCACCATGCAGGGCAGTTCAAAGATATTTGGCTGACATTGCTCGAACAGTGCCCACACACTCTGGCAGATAATACGACGGTTATCATGAGCGGCATGATTGGCAGCAATATTGGCTGGGTAGACAGTCACTATTTACTCTGTCCGGTCTCCCTGCAAACACTGTCGCAGCATCTCACTCAAGTTCATGACGCGGGCCATCTCCCTGTATTCATCATTCCTGGTTTGCAGTTAGCGGGATCTGAAACCTGTAACGTGATGCGCGGTGAAGAAACACAGCTTCTTGGCGCGTTATCAGAAAATAGCTGGTATGCCTTCCCTGGCACCCACAGTAAATGGGTACGCATGGAGAACGATACGGTCCGTGATTTTCAAACCATCATGACCGGCGAATTTTTCCACCTGCTGACCCGACACTCCATCGTGGGAAAACACGCAACGGTACAACAGCACAATGTCGATGCTTTTTTAGCGGGCGCAAAACGTGGTCAACATGAAAACTGCCTTTCTCGCGGCGTCTTTGATCTCAGAGCACGAACACTAAGTCATATCCTTCCTCAGGACGCGCTTTTTGATGCCTTATCCGGTCTGCTGATCGGCCATGAAATCGCACAAATGCTGCAACATTACGCAATCCCTGCACACGAAGAAATTGTACTGGTCGGCAGCGACGAGCTGCTCGTCCGCTACCAGACCGTATTCCAGCTTTTTGGCCAGCGCTGTCGCCTCCTCAACGGTGAAACAGCATTCATTAACGGCATCAGGAGTGTTTTACATGAACATCCGTAATCCTTTGGTCGCAATACTACGAGGTATAACGCCCGATGAAGTTCTGGCGCATATTGATGTACTCGCAACAGCAGGTTTTACCACCGTAGAAATTCCGCTGAATTCCCCCGACTGGCAAACCAGTATCGCCATAGCCGTTGCACACTATGGTCAGACGATACATATCGGCGCAGGAACCGTGACCGCCGTTAGCGAAGTTAACCTGTTATCCGCATTCAAGTGCTCGTTTATTTTGACGCCGAATACCGACCCGTCAGTTATTGACGCGGCACGAGATGCCGGAATGACGACCTGTATCGGCTGTCATACCGCCAGCGAAGCGTTTGTCGCGATCCATCACGGCGCCAGCGCATTAAAAATTTTCCCGGCAGGCGAACTGGGGCCAGGATACATCCGCGCATTAAAAGCCGTTCTACCGACGCATATTCCACTCTATGCCGTCGGTGGCATCCGTCCCGACAATCTGGCTGACTATCTGAATGCAGGATGCATTGGCGCAGGATTAGGCAGCGATCTGTACCGCGCCGGACAAACCGTAAACCAGACGGCAAGAAATGCCCAGGCCTTTATCGAGGCGTGGAACGCCTGTAAGCAGCAATAAAAAAGCCCGGCGCCAGGCCGGGCAAAACGTTACCAATACACACTTAAGCGACTTTCAGTTGCTGTATTTTTTTCTCACGGCGAATTTTACGTTCTTCCAGCACCGCGACCATCGCCATCAGGCAGATGCAGCTAATGGCAGCGGCATCCAGCGCGGCGAAGGTGCCCGCCCAGCCGGTCAGACCAAAGACTGGCGTACCGTCGGCAATCATCCCCAGCCCCAGCTTGGCGAAGCTGTCGCCGATCAGGTAAGCGAAGGTGCCTTTAATGCCGTCCGCCGCGCCGATCGCTTTTTTCGGGACGAAGCCGACTGCCGCCACGCCGATCAGCAACTGCGGGCCAAACACCAGGAAACCGAGCGCGAACAGGGACGCCAGGTAGACGTACTGGTTGCTGGCATGCTGGTAAACGCCGAGGGTGGCGATAATCAGCGCCAGCGCAACGCAGGCCACCAGCGCACGACGACCGTTCGCCAGATCCGACAGCCAGCCCCACAGCAGCGTGCCGACCAGCGCGCCCACTTCAAACAGGGTAAAGCCCTGAATCGCCACTTCTTTAGAAAGTTTCAGTTCCTGGAATGCGTAAACGGTAGACCACTGGTCGATACCAATACGCACCACGTACAGGAAGATGTTGGAGAAGCACAGCAGCCAGATCACTTTGTTTTTCAGGACGTATTCCACAAAGATCTGCCACTTGGTCATCTCATTTTCTTCGGTCTCTTTGTCCTCTTCGCTGATCTCTTCGCCGAACAACTCTTCCGCCTTACCAAGACCATAAGATTCCGGGGAGTCGCTGCCAAAGCGCAGGCCGATGAAGCCCACAATCAGCGCGATGATCGACGGGAAGATAAACATGCCGATCACATGGCCGTCGAACAGGTAGTTCGCGCCGAACAGCGCCACGCCTGCCGCGCCAGCGCCGCCGAGGTTGTGGGAGATATTCCAGAAGCCGAGGAAGGTGCCGCGCTTACGACGGGGCGTCCATTTGGTGATGGTGGAGTAACTGCACGACCCGCCGGTACTCTGGAAGAAACCGCTCAGCGCGTAGAAGGCGATCATCAGGAACAGGCCAACGGAACCACTCCCCATGCTGGCGCTGAAGCCCAGCATACAGATAGCGGAAAGAATCAGCATAAACGGCAGGAACTGCTTGGTGTTTTTGCCGTCGGCATAGTAGGAAACCAGCGTTTTGCCTACGCCATAGGTGATCGAGAAGCCCAGACCAATCATCCCCAGTTGCGTCATGCTCAGCCCGTAGGTGGAGATCATGTCGTTCTGGGCGATGTTGAAGTTTTTGCGGATCAGGTACATGGTCAGGTAGCCGATAAAGACCACCAGATAGGACTGCATGAACGGTTTGAACCACATTTTGCGCCGTACATCGAGCGGCAGATCCAGGGTCGGCTTACGCACCTGGTTTAAGAAGTTCAGCATGGGACGGGTATCTCCTGATTTTTTAAGCCTGCTTTATTGCAGGCATTGTAAAAATCAGTCGCCCAACCAGCCTGAGACAGCGTCCAGGCGAAACCGGGAAAATTTCTTAGTTTTGCCCCACTCGGGGTAAAAAGGTGAAGTCCGTCACGTAATGCTGGCCTCGCGCGGCGCCTGCGCGTTCAAAAACGGCAGCAGCAGCAGGGCGGAAATGCCCGCCGCAATGGCAATCACCACAAAGAACCCGGTCCAGTGCCAGGTTTCCATCACCTGCGCCAGCGGCCAGCCGGAGAGCGATGCGCCAAGATAGGCAAACAGACCGACAAAACCGGTTGCCGCCCCCGCCGCCTCTTTGTGCGAACATTCCGCAGCCGCCATGCCGATCAGCATCTGCGGGCCAAAGACAAAAAAGCCGGTGGTGAAGAAGCACGCCGCCTGCATCACGTAACTGGCGAACGGCATCAGCCATAACGAACCGACAGAGAGCAGTATTCCGGCAGCGAAAATCAGGTTCATTGGCCCACGGTTGCCGTTGAACAGTTTATCTGAGCCCCAGCCCGCCACCAGCGCGCCGATAAACCCGCCCAGCTCGAACATCGTGACCGCCGTGTTGGCGGTGACCAGATCGACACCCAGCGTCTCCGACATATACAGGTTGCCCCAGTCGTTGATCGCCGCGCGCACCACGTACACCAACACATAGCACAGCGAGAGCAGCCAGATATAGGGATTCAACAGCACGTATTTGGTCAGGATCTCTTTGCGGGTCAGCCCCGCCCCCTCCTGCTGCTGAGCGATTTCCAGCTCATCATGCCGCCAGTCCCCGACCGCTGGCAAACCGATAGCCTGTGGCCTGTCGCGCAGCCGCCAGCAGAGAAAAATGCCGACGATAATCGCCAGCGTTCCGGCAATCATCATCCCGGCGCGCCAGCCATAATGCAGAGCGGCAGCAGCCATGACGATCGGAATCAGCGCCCCACCGACGTTATGCGCGGTATTCCAGATGGCCCACCACCCGCCACGCTCATTACGCGAGTACCAGGACGTCAGCAAACGGGCGCACACCGGCGCTCCCCAGCCCTGGAAGAAGGCATTCAACGCCCACAGTAATGCAAAGGCCCACAGCGACGTGGAGAAACCGAACAGGATATTCACCACGCCGGTGGCGATCAGCCCAATGCCCATAAAATAACGGGCGTTGGAACGGTCGCTGACGATGCCAGAGACAAACTTCGACAGGCCATAGGTGATGTAAAACAGCGTCGCCAGCAGGCCGATATCACTGCGGGTCAGCACGCCGCTGACGAGGATCTCCGGCACGGCGGCATTAAAACTTTTACGGGTGAAATAGAACAGCGCGTAGCCAAGCCAGATGGTAAGTAAGATCTGTCGCCGCCAGTAGCGGTAACGCGCATCGACTTCGTGTTTATCGGTTATCAACGGCGCATTTGCCGGAGCTTTCAGAAACGTCAGCATCGCCGCTCCTTAAACGTAACGCAGAGGCAACGACACGCTAACGCGCGTGCCGTGCGTACAGGAGATGGCCAGCACGCCGCCAAGCGCCGTCACGCGCTCGCGCATCCCGGTCAGACCAAAGCCTTGCTGGCCGGAATCCGGCGGCAGGCCGCTGCCATCGTCTTCAATCACCAGCATCAGCCGCTCATCCTGCTGCCAGCCCTGTAGCGTAACCGCGCTGGCATTAGCGTGTTTCACAATGTTGTTCAGCCCTTCCTGACAAACGCGAAACAGCGTTACCCGCTGGCTTTCGCTGAGCGCAGACTCGTCTATTCGCCAGTCGAGATGGCTGATAATGCCGCGACTTTCCAGCTCCATTTCCCGCATCAGCGAACGGATAGCCTGTTCCAGCGTCAGATCATCCAACTGGCGCGGACGCAAGCGCCCCAGCAGGCGACGCACTGAGTCATACACGCCCAGCGACAGTTGCTCAATGTGCGCCCCGCTCTGTTTTACGCCGCCATTATCCGCCGCCAGCCGCTGTACAATTCCCGCCTGAGTGCGAATGGCGGTGATGGTCTGACCGATGTCGTCGTGCAGTTCCCGCGCTACGTCGCGCCGCACGCTCTCTTCCGTTTCCAGCAGGCGTTCCGCCAGACGATGGTTACGCGCCAGCTCATTTTGCAGCGACTGGTTGAGTTCGCGCAGGCGCTGAATCCCCGCGCCAAGCAGCAGCCCGGTCAGGCTTTGCGCCAGCAGAGAAAGCAGTAAATCAACGGGATGATCGTGCCAGGTCTGGCTGGCAATCAGCGCGATGGCGTTCATCAACGTCGCGATCAGCGCCCCTTGCCAGCCGTAATGCCAGGCGAGCGCAATAATCGGCAGCGCAAGGCAGAACGGCGTAAAGCGTGACAGCTCAGCCGGTAGACCCAGTTGTAGCCACAGGCTGACAGTGAACAGCAGCAGATACCAGACCAGATGCCGCCCGCGCCAGTTCACCGGCTGCGAGACCAGCGCCGGGCCGAGCGGTAACCAGGTGGTGCTGGTCAGGTAATGCCAGAATACCAGACAGATGGGCGCCAGCGTCAACCCGCCGGTAAGCGTCAGCAGCAGCGCGTTTAACGTCTCTTCCCCCTGGCCTAACCAGGGCAGAGACTGTAACAATGCCGCCGCCGTCAAGGCCGCGCCCTGTAACAGCAGGGTGCGCCAGTCGCGCTGATGGCGATAGCGGGAGATTAATGCCACAGGCAGCAGCGTCAACAGGCTTCCGATCATCAAAAGCGGTAGATGCGCCAGCGCCACTTCCTGCGCCAGCCACCAGACCAACAGCCATTCCGCGCCCAGCAATACCGGCCAGTAGCTGCGCGGACACTGCAACATCAGCCCCAGGCGTAAACCGAACGGGAACAGCAGTACCGCCAGCTCCGGGCGCTCAACCAGGTGCAGGCTGATGCTCCACAGGCAAAACCACGCGGCGGAGAAGATAAAAAAGCAGGCAATAACGGTAATTAACCGGGAGAGGATGGTTTTCATTACCAGCCATCAAACATGCGGCGCGCCAGTTCAACATCGTTGCTGACGCCCAGCTTTTCCAGAAGATTGGCGCGATGTACGTGTACCGTTTTTGGCGACAGCCCCAGCTCGGCGGCGATCTCTTTCACCGCCATTCCCTGCGCCAGCTTTTCCGCCACCTGGCGTTCACGTCTGGTCAGCGGGTCCTGCCGTCCAGCCGCCAGTTTAACGGCGATATCCGGCGTCAGGTAACAGCCGCCCGTCGCCACCGTGTGTACCGCGGCAATCAGCTCGTCAGGGCTACAGCGCTTGGAAAGGAAGCCGCGCGCACCGGCGTTCAGCGCCTGTTCCACCAGCGCCGGACTGTCATGTACCGACAGCATTATCGTCGCCATCCCTTTAGGAAGCTGACTTAATAACTCCAGCCCGGAGATATCCGGCATGGAGATATCGCAGATGCAGACCTGCACGCCGCGCCCCGGTAATCCCGCCAGCGCCTCCTGCCCCGAGCCAAACTCGGCCACAACCTGTAAATCAGGTTCCAGCCCCAGCAGCTGCGCAAAGCCGGAGCGGACGATAAGGTGATCGTCAATAAGGGCGATGGTGATCATGGTTCTGTCCTGATACTTGAAAGTGCCTGATGGCGCTGCGCTTATCAGGCCTACGGGCGGGAGCCGTTGTAGGCCGGCCATCCAACAAAGCGCTTACCTTAACGATAAGCGCATGGCTGTTCAAGCCGTGAGCAGCATTCAATGCGTCTGGCGGGCGTACGACTCCGTTACGGTTCCATACTGTCCAGGTCGCAGATACGCACTTTGTCGCTATCAGAAAAAAGCGCAAAGGAATCCCGAATATCAGGCCGGATCAGGGTGGTTTTGAGCAGTGTGATGTAGACATTCTCTAATTTCATCACATTAAGCTGGCAAGTGCTTGCAAAACCAAAGACATTCACTCGCTGGTAAGCCGAGGATAACTGGCAAATATAATCTTCAGAAATGGCGTTCAGCGTAATTTCCGTCATGCCAAACACCTGCTGGCTGTACTCTCTTGGGTGCCTGAGGTACTGGAGTGAAGGATAGTGCGCTGCGAGCGTCTCTATCTTATGAATCAACGCAATAAGGTTGGAATCATTTTTCACATCAAGGATATCTTTAAATTTCGAGCCCACAAAAACATTGATCTCCCCGGCATAGACAGGCGCACTGCGCTCAGTATGCAAGCGCTGTTTCTCCTCAGAGAGAACATCAATATAAACAATATCGCAGTCTACATTTCTACTTTTGCTTTTATGCTTTACGATAGAGAAATGCAGTTCACTTCTTTTCGCGATATCCCTGATATTATAATGCTGACCAAGCCACATCCGCGTCAACTTACGACCGGGGCCTTTTCGTAGTTTTATTTGTTTATCAAGATAGCCTGCGGAGTTGATACTCAGAATGCCATCATCAAACGTTCTAATCTTAACGTCATCAGACAACATTTTTAGAATGTATTGCACTGAAAGATGGCTGATATTCGCCATATAGACATAATGGATTGTTTTATGAGAAAGAAAGCGATTGATTTTCAGCATGTTAATAAAGCCATAATCCATACTGGCGACTAAGCCAGAAGAGAATTCATTATTAACCGTTTCATATATATAGGATTTTAACTCTACCTTTGTTTTAAGGTAGATGATATGAAAACGTGCGTGTTTATACCTCGCTTTAATCTTAGAAACAATTCTGAGCTGAAGCGGGGAGCAAACAATAAAAAGATGCTCAACGATTTCCATTAGTTATTCGCTCTGAATCACAGCAACCCGGCGCATAATATCATTGCAATATGACATCGTAAAGAAGCGCCCCAGACGCTCAGGCGAGTATTGGTCACTTTGTCCGAAAAGATACTTTCTATACTTCAGATAAGACAGTTCATAAACCGGATAATAAAGACACGTCACGACCGAAAATATTACTTATAGTTATATAACACTCTCGAATAATTAACCTGAACAAGGGTTTCCCCTTGTTCAGATAGCCATTATTACTCAAAGAAAACCGAGATTTTATTAAACATTGACGGATCGGACTGATTGCGCGCCACTTTCACCACATCTTCCAGTTTATCGATCTGACTAATCATCTGCTCCAGACGCTGATCGTCGTTGACCAGTAGCCAGATGCGGCTCTGGTCGCTGCTCTGGATGGGTAGACAAAGAATCCCTTCCACGTTGAAAGCGCGACGGGCGAACAGCCCGCAAACGTGCGTCATGACGCCAGGGTGGTTACGGACGGTGAGTTCCAGGATAACGTTCTCATGTGATTGTTTCTGCATGGTTTATTCCCCCACCATCTCAGTATTGGCCGCACCCGGCGGCACCATCGGATAAACTTTTTCTTCTGCATCAATACGTACATGGATCAGCGCCGGTCCTGGGCGGCTGATGATTTCCCGCAGCGCCGCTTGCGGATCGGCTTCATTATTTAAATCACAGGTTTCCAGACCAAAACCCGCGGCAATCTGCATAAAGTTGATCATCCCCGGATAGGTGGCAGCAAACACGCCCTGCTTGTAGAACAGGCTTTGTTGCTGATGCACCAGCCCCAACGCTTCGTTATTCATCAGGATAATTTTTACATCCAGTTGGTTTTCGCTGGCGGTCGCCATCTCCTGAATATTCATCATCAGGCTGCCGTCGCCGGAGAAGCACAACACTTTCTTGTCCGGGTTCGCCAGCGCCGCGCCAATCGCCGCAGGCAAGCCAAAACCCATCGTCCCCAGCCCGCCGGAAGTCAGCCACTGACGCGGACGGTTGAGCGGATAAGCCTGTGCGGCCCACATCTGGTGCTGGCCTACGTCGGTCGTGATAATCGCGCTGTCATCTACGCAGGCGGCAACGGCATTAATCAGCCCGTAATGGCTGAGCGGATCGCTGGCTTCAGGGATCGCGCACGGGAACTCGCGCTGCAAATCCGCCACCAGTTGATGCCACTCTTCGCGTGGCTGAGCCTCAATGTGCGGAATCAACTGCGCCAGAACGTCATCAACATCAGCCTGAATGGCAACGTGCGGTTGTTTAATTTTACCCAGCTCCGCGCGATCGATATCCACATGGATGATTTTGGCATTCGGGCAGAACTGTTCGGTTTTGCCAATCGCCCGGTCATCAAAACGTGCCCCCAGAACCACCAGCAGATCCGCCTCTTGCAGAATATAGTTTGTGCTGCGCGCGCCATGCATGCCCAGCATCCCCAGAGAAAGCGGATGCGCCTTCGGCAGTATGCCCAGCGCCATCAGGGTCATAGTGGTGGGCAGTCTGGCTTTTTCCGCCAGTTCACGCACACGCGCAGGCGCGTTAATCACGCCGCCGCCAAGATACAGCACCGGGCGCTTCGCGGCGTTGATCATCGCCGCCGCATCACGAATGCTCTCAGCGCTGAATTCCGGCGTCGCCATTTTTTCAGCCGGAGCAGGCAACGCTTCAATGTCAAACACCGCCGTCTGTATATCCTTAGGAATGTCTATCCACACCGGCCCAGGGCGCCCGGACTGGGCAAGACGAAACGCATCGCACATTACCTGTGGCAACTCATTGATATCTCTGACCAGATAGTTATGTTTTGTGATGGGGATAGAGATGCCGTAGGTGTCGACTTCCTGAAACGCATCGGTGCCGATCATCGAGGCCGGAACCTGACCGGTGATGCATACCAACGGAATGGAGTCGAGACGCGCGTCGGCAATGGCGGTGACCAGGTTAGTCGCGCCCGGCCCGCTACAGGCCATACATACCGCGGGTTTACCGTCGGTTCGCGCCATCCCCTGAGCGATAAACCCCGCCCCCTGTTCATGGCGCGCCAGGATGTGGCGGATTTGCGTACTTTGGCTTAAGGCGTCATAAACGGGGAGAATCGAACCGCCCGGAATGCCAGTGACGATGTTAATGCCCTGACGTTCCAGAAAATGAACGATAAATTCTGCGCCCGTAAAGCGCGTACGCGGGGATGTTGATGTTGTGCCCGAACTTGCCATGCTCCAGTCCTTTTATTCTGGGCCGACTTGCCGGGAAGGTGTCTTAAACGAAAAACCCCGCCCGGTTTGCGCCGGCGGGGTTTTGGAATCGTGTGTTGTTCCAGTCCCTACGGCGCATTGCCGACGACCACCACCACACGCACGACGACCACTGCGGCAGGTTGCGCAGTTTTTAGTAGGGTCGCAGTCAGCATGGAAGGGTTCATTAGGGACCTTGTCTGTTTATGGATTAACAGGTTTTATACAAGCACAGCTTTTCAGGCATGACAACGGAAAATTTTTCATCTGCACAAAAATGCGTCAACGATCACGCTTTGCCAGATGCCGATGCAGGCCTGCAAAACAAAAAACCCCGCCGGAGCGAGGTTTTTATCAGCGTTATGCGGTTGGTTGCCGCAAAGCACACTGTGTTATATCAACATCAGAAGTATACGCGTTCCGCGAAGAACACGCAATTTCGGCACGAATTTTGACGCATTTGAGTATGGATCAGAAGTCGCGATCCGTCCACAAAATACTGTTCATTTATACAGTATTTATCTATAATATCACTGTACGCAATGTGTTATAGGGGGCCGCATCGTAACCGGCGCAACAAAGTCCTGGCTGAAACGGGTGGTGCCGTCAGCGCCTTAACCCCCGTGTGAGCACACTGTGTTATGTCAACAAAAGGTGCTGACAACAGGCGGCGGAGAGGTACGTCAGCACCGTGCTCCTTTTACCAGAAGGAGAGCGTATGAGCCTCGTGGATATCGCTATTCTTATCCTGAAACTCATTGTTGCTGCACTGCAACTGCTTGATGCCGTTCTGAAATACCTCCGGTAATTCAGATTCAAGCCGCACCGAAGGGGAGCGGGCAACCGCTCCCCTTTCATCATCTGCCTGGTGCTTGTCCATCGTCGATATGTTACGTTTTTATGACAACCACTGACGATACCTGAACCATGACCCTTTCCATTTTCTGCATTTTACTGTTCGCCGCGCTGCTGCATGCCAGCTGGAACGCCATCGTGAAGGCGGGAAATGACAAACTTTACTCCGCAATCAGCGTCAGTGGTTCCGCAGCGTTGATGGCGCTGGCGTGTCTGCCCTTCGCCCCGCCCCTTCCCGCCGCCAGCATCCCTTTTTTAGCCGCCTCCACCGCCTTACAGGTGGTTTATACCGTGCTGGTCGCCAAAACCTATCAGGTTTCGGATATGAGCCAGACCTATCCCCTGATGCGCGGCACCGCACCGCTGCTGGTGGCGATAATTAGCGTCCTGTTTCTTGGCGATAGCCTTTCCACAATGGCCTGGCTCGGTATCGCGGTAATTTGCCTGGCGATTCTCGGCATGGCCTGTAACGGTCGCGCCCGCTCCCGGCGGGGTATCACGCTGGCGCTGATCAACGCCTGTTTTATCGCTGGCTATACGCTGGTGGACGGCACGGGCGTGCGGGTGTCGGAAACCGCGCTGGGTTATACGCTGTGGACCTTCTTGTTGAACGGCACCTGTCTGCTTGGCTGGGCGATGATTGCCCGGCGGCGGGAAGCCTCGCGCTATCTGGCGCAGCACTGGAATAAAGGCATTTTTGGCGGTATCGGCACGATGGGTTCCTATGGGCTGGCGCTGTGGGCGATGACTCAGGCGCCGCTGGCCGTGGTGGCCGCACTGCGTGAAACATCCATTCTGTTCGGCGCGCTGATTGCCTGGCTGCTGCTCAATGAGAAAGTCGCCGGGCTACGGTTGGTCGCGGCTGGCGGGATTGCCGCCGGGGCGATATTGCTGCGTTTATCCTGATTGCCGGATGGCGGCTACGCCTTATCCGGCCTACGGGAGCCGCCGGGCACCATCAAACTGCGGTAAAATAATCTCTCGGCAACAATTGTTGCCGCTTTTTGTTTACATATCCTGCCGTTCGGCTCCCGCGCTATTCCCGCCGTGAATATGGCCTTCTTTTTTTAGTGTGGTAGATTCCACTCGCATTTATGGGAATGCGTAGCACCTTATTCTTATTTTTTTCTTTTTTTAAAAGTAATCAGCGAAATGAAAAGGCAGAGAAGCGTCAATTTGTTGTTGATGTTGGTATTACTGGTGGCCGTCGGGCAGATGGCGCAAACCATTTATATCCCCGCCATTGCCGATATGGCGCGTGAACTGAACGTTCGTGAAGGGGCAGTACAGAGCGTCATGGCCGCTTACCTGCTCACCTACGGCGTATCGCAACTGTTTTACGGCCCGCTTTCCGATCGGGTAGGGCGCCGCCCGGTGATCCTCGTCGGGATGTCCATTTTTATGCTGGCTACGCTGGTCACGATTACCACCCACAGCCTGACGGTATTGATTGCCGCCAGCGCGTTACAGGGCATGGGCACCGGCGTCGGCGGCGTGATGGCGCGTACGCTGCCGCGCGATCTGTATGAAGGTACGCAGTTACGCCACGCTAACAGCCTGTTGAATATGGGGATTCTGGTGAGTCCGTTGCTGGCGCCGCTGATTGGCGGACTGCTGGATACCGTCTGGAACTGGCGCGCCTGTTACGTTTTCCTGCTGGTTCTCTGCGCAGGCGTCACCTTCAGTATGGCGCGCTGGATGCCGGAGACGCGCCCCACAGGCGCACCACGTACCCGCCTGATCGCCAGCTATAAAACATTATTCGGCAACGGCGCATTTACCTGTTATCTGCTGATGCTGATTGGCGGACTGGCGGGAATCGCCGTCTTTGAAGCCTGCTCCGGCGTGCTGATGGGAGCGGTGCTGGGTCTGAGCAGCATGGTGGTGAGCATCCTGTTTATTCTGCCAATTCCGGCGGCGTTTTTCGGCGCGTGGTTTGCGGGTCGCCCGAATAAGCGCTTCGCAACGCTGATGTGGCAGTCGGTATTCAGTTGCCTGTTGGCGGGCCTCATGATGTGGGTTCCAGGTCTGTTTGGCGTGATGAACGTCTGGACGCTGCTGATCCCCGCCGCGCTGTTCTTCTTCGGCGCTGGAATGCTGTTCCCACTGGCGACCAGCGGCGCGATGGAACCTTTCCCATTCCTCGCCGGAACAGCTGGCGCGCTGGTGGGCGGCCTGCAAAACATCGGCTCCGGCGTGCTGGCGTGGCTCTCCGCAATGCTGCCGCAAACCGGGCAGGGTAGCCTCGGCTTTTTGATGACGCTTATGGGGCTGCTGATTTTACTGTGCTGGCTGCCGCTGGCGTCGCGTGTGCCGCATCAGGGGCAGACGATTTAATCGAATGATGGCCCGGTTTCCCGCCGGGCTTTTCACATACCGGCGAGATCATCGTGGTCAGGAGCGGCTCCAGCGCCGGACGCCACGCCCCTTCTTCTCCGTCATAAAACTGCGTATCCGCGTTAATCGCATACGGAATATTCACCCTTTGCAACTCGCACGCCATAAACCGGGCAAACGCGAGCTGCGAAGCGGAAGGGCTATTTTTGATTGATTCACCCGGCGCCCAGCCGCCAACCCAACTGACATGGCCGGTTTTTTGCTGCCAGCGCACGGCGGCGTTAATTCGCGCGCGAATCGCCGCTTTCTCCGCCGCCGTGCCTGACGTCCACGGGTATTTACCGTTATTTTTCAACGGCCCCCACGGAAAGATATGCCACTCCGCCAGCACGTAATTCTGGCTTTGCGGGGGCAGTTTTAGGGCCGACAACGCTTCCGGCGCGGCGCGCAAACGAGGCGCGACAAAAATCATGCGTTGGGGGTCAATCGCGTGAAGGGTGCGGATGGTTTTGTCATATACCCGGTTCAGGGAAGCCTGGCTGTGGTTGAGTTTCTCCGCCGGTTCATAAATCAGGTCAAACCCCAGCAGCGGCGAACGTTGCGCAAAATAGTGCGCGACGGCCACCCACCAGTTGATCACCTCTTGTTCATTGCCGGGACTGGGGTCGTTTTTATACTCATCGGCCTGATAAGCAATGATTGGAATCACGCCATACTGCTCACACGCCTCCACCAGTTTTCGCAGGTGGATGAGTCGCGCTTCCGTCGGCTCTCCCGCGACGCGTATGCGCACATGCTTAAATCCCTTCGCCTGAAAATCACGCACCACCAGAGGATCAAACTCCCGGATACCCCGTTCGGTGCGCGCCCAGTCAACGTCCATCCCCACACCAAGCTGCTGCGCATAGCGCGAAGCGGTCAACGGCGGCTGAGCCGCGCACACCGTGGCGCTGACGAGCAGGAAGAGAGAAGCAAGCGGCTTTAACACGATTGTCCTTAAGCAAATCATCAGGAGTCATATCACGTATTTAGCACGCTTTCTGGCTTTACATGCAATAAATCTTCGCGTGGCAAACGCTACGTCGCCTGCTCCTGCAACCAGCCGATAAACGCCTCGATTTTCGGCCACTGTCTGCCAGGCAGCGTGGTCACATAATAGTGCTGGTGGCATTTCAGCGTCATCTCGCCGAAAGGCGCAATCAGTTCGCCGCTATCAAGACGCTTTTGCACCAGCCGTTTACGCCCCATCGCCACACCGATATGGTTCATTGCCGCAATAACGGCTAAATCGGAACGATCGAAGCCAATGCCCGACGATGTCGGCAGATTCACGCCAAAATGCTGCGCCCAACTGTGCCATTCATCAGTGCCGGAGTCGTTGCTCCATGCCTGTCGGTCATGCAGGAGCGTACAGTGGCGCAGGTTAACCCGCGCATTCGTTAAGTCATGATGACGGGCATATTCGGGGCTGCACACCGGCAGAATGGCCTCATCCATCAGGAAGTGATGCGTCAGCTGCGCCGAGGGCGCATCATCAAAATAGATCGCTAAATCAATCCCTGCCCGCTGGAGATTCACGTTGTCATTACCGGTCAACATGGTCAGCGAGATGGACGGATAGCGGCGAGTAAAGTCTCCCAGCGCAGGCACCAGCCAGCACTGAGCAATCGAAGGCCGCGAGTAGACGGTCAGCGTCCCTGACAACTCCTGATTTTTAATATCGAGGATTTCCTGATTCAGCGTATCCAGCGACGATTTCAACGCCCAGAATACCCGCTTGCCCTCATGGGTGAGTTCTACTTTGCGGTGCGAACGGACAAAGAGCTGAATCCCCAGTTCCTCTTCCAGTTGATTGATTCGATGGCTGACCGCGCTGGGACTTAGCGACAGCTCATCCGCCGCCAGCGCAAAAGACTGATGCCTGGCCGCCACTTCAAAGGTGTACAGCTTTGATAATTGCCAACCGTTGAGTAAACGGTTTCTGCCGTCGCGTAAGGGTTCCATCGCCGCCTCTGTGACCTCTTTTTGGCTTTGCAGTGTAAAAAAATGCGCCTGGAAAATCAGCGTAAAGATGAATCAAAGTGAACCATATCGCATAAACAGACCATTATTGGATGCAAATCACCCTTTTGATTCAATCTGGTTCATGCGAAGGGCAATTTATATCGTTTGTCAGCAAGTGCCGTTTTTTCGTCCAATACGCCTATGTTAATCACAGGGCAAGGTGAGATATGCACTCTCAAATTTGGGTTGTGAGCACGCTGCTGGTAAGCATCGTGCTAATCGTGCTGACCATCGTGAAATTCAGGTTCCACCCGTTTCTGGCACTGCTGCTGGCCAGTTTCTTTGTGGGCGCGATGATGGGCATGGGGCCGCTGGAGATGGTCAATGCGATTGAAAGCGGTATTGGCGGCACGTTAGGCTTCCTCGCCGCCGTCATCGGTCTCGGAACCATTCTCGGCAAAATGATGGAAGTGTCCGGTGCGGCAGAACGGATCGGCCTGACGCTCCAGCGTTGCCGCTGGCTTTCCGCTGACGTGATCATGGTGCTGGTGGGGCTGATTTGCGGCATCACGCTGTTTGTGGAAGTGGGTGTGGTACTACTCATCCCACTGGCATTTTCGATAGCGAAGAAAACCAACACGTCGCTGCTGAAGCTGGCTATTCCGCTGTGTACCGCGCTAATGGCGGTGCATTGCGTGGTGCCGCCGCATCCGGCTGCGCTGTTTGTGGCGAATAAGCTGGGCGCGGATATCGGTTCCGTTATCGTCTACGGTTTGCTGGTTGGGCTGGTGGCGTCGCTGGTCGGCGGGCCGCTATTCCTGAAGTTCCTCGGCAACCGCCTGCCGTTTAAGCCGGTGCCGGCGGAGTTTGCGGATCTCGAAGTGCGCGATGAAAATACGCTGCCTTCTTTACGCGCGACGCTGTTTACCGTCCTGCTGCCGATTGGCCTGATGCTGGTAAAAACCGTTGCCGAACTGAATATGACGCAGGGCGGCACGCTGTATACGCTGCTGGAGTTTATCGGCAACCCGATCACCGCAATGTTTATCGCCGTTTTCGTGGCCTATTACATTCTCGGCCTGCGTCAGCATATCGGTATGGGTACGTTGCTGACCCATACCGAAAACGGCTTTGGCTCGATTGCTAACATCCTGCTGATTATCGGTGCAGGCGGCGCGTTCAACGCTATCCTCAAAAGCAGCGGTCTGGCGGATACGCTGGCGGTGATCCTCTCCAATATGCACATGCACCCGATTCTGCTGGCCTGGCTGGTGGCGCTGATTCTGCACGCCGCAGTGGGTTCCGCAACGGTCGCGATGATGGGCGCGACGGCGATTGTCGCGCCGATGCTGCCGCTCTACCCCAACGTCAGCCCGGAGATCATCGCCATTGCCATCGGTTCCGGCGCGATTGGCTGCACGATCGTGACCGACTCCCTCTTCTGGCTGGTGAAGCAATACTGCGGCGCCACCCTGAATGAAACATTTAAGTACTATACAACCGCGACATTTATCGCGTCGGTTGTTGCTCTGGCGGGCACATTCCTGCTTTCCTTTATCATCTAAGCGCAAAGAGACGTATTATGGAAAACGCTAAAATGACTTCACTCATCGCTCAGTATCCTCTGGTAGAGGATCTGATCGCCCTCAAAGAAACGACCTGGTTTAACCCAGGCGCCACCTCTCTTGCGGAAGGTTTACCCTATGTTGGTCTGACAGCGCAGGATGTACAGGATGCGCATGCCCGCCTGGCCAGTTTCGCGCCGTATCTGGCAAAAGCCTTCCCGGAAACCGCCGCAACCGGCGGGATTATTGAGTCTGAACTGGCGATCATCCCCGCAATGCAGCAACGGCTGGAAAAAGAGTACGGACAGAAAATCAGCGGCGAACTTCTGCTGAAAAAAGACAGTCACTTACCGATTTCCGGCTCGATAAAAGCCCGTGGCGGGATTTATGAAGTGCTGGCCCACGCGGAAAAACTGGCGCTGGAGGCGGGTCTGCTGACGACCGAAGATGACTACAGCGTAATGCTTTCACCGGAGTTCAGGCAGTTCTTCAGCCAGTACAGTATTGCCGTGGGTTCAACCGGTAATCTGGGGCTGTCGATTGGCATTATGAGCGCCTGTATCGGCTTTAAGGTGACGGTGCATATGTCCGCCGACGCCCGCGCCTGGAAGAAAGCCAAACTGCGCAGCCACGGCGTAACGGTAGTGGAATACGAAGAGGATTACGGCGTAGCGGTTGAGCAAGGACGCAAAGCGGCACAGTCCGATCCAAACTGTTTCTTTATTGACGATGAAAACTCCCGCACGCTGTTTTTGGGCTATGCGGTAGCCGGGCAGCGCCTGAAGGCTCAGTTTGCGCAGCAGGGGCGCGTGGTGGATGCCGACCATCCGCTGTTTGTCTACCTACCGTGCGGCGTTGGCGGCGGCCCTGGCGGCGTGGCTTTTGGTCTGAAACTGGCATTTGGCGACAACGTCCACTGCTTCTTCGCCGAACCAACCCACTCTCCGTGCATGTTACTGGGCGTATATACCGGTCTGCATGATGCCATTTCCGTCCAGGAGATTGGCATCGATAACCTGACGGCGGCAGACGGCCTGGCGGTGGGGCGCGCATCCGGGTTTGTAGGGCGGGCAATGGAACGTCTGCTGGACGGGCTGTACACCCTCGACGATCGGACGATGTACGACATGCTGGGTTGGCTGGCGCAGGAAGAAGGCATTCGCCTGGAGCCGTCCGCACTGGCGGGAATGGCCGGGCCGCAGCGTGTTTGCCGTTCGACGGATTACCAGCAGATGCACGCCTTCAGCGCTGAGCAGCTTAATCACGCCACGCATCTGGTGTGGGCGACCGGCGGCGGTATGGTGCCGGAAGAAGAGATGGCGCAGTACCTGGCGAAAGGGCGCTAAACGTCACTGACCTTAACGCAGCATCGCCATCAACTCCATCGGTGAGCGATGCTGTTTTATCAGATCCCGCATAACGCGCATATGCGGCGACGTGTAGTTAATAAACGCTTTATACCCGCCGCACAGCACGCTTTTCCCGCTTAAATCCCGATGCTTTGGACAATCACCGTTGCAGAATCGCAATAAGGCGCAGTCCAGGCAATCCGCCCCCAGCGTTGATTTTTTCTGCTGTCCAAATTCACTCGCCTGCGGGCTGGCATTCAGCATATGTAGCGGCGTTTGATGGATATTACCCAGCCGGAACGCCGGGTAGACATAGTGATCGCACTGATAGAGATCGCCGTTTGCTTCCAGGGCGAACGCGTGACCGCAGGTTTCGCTAAGCGCGCACATTTGTGCCGGATGCCCGCTCCACACGCCCAGCATCGAATCAAACAGTTGTACAAAAACGCGCCCAATATCTTCCCGAACCCAGAGATCAAACACATCGTTGAGAAAATGCCCCCAGTCTTCCGACGTCACGGAATCAGCGGTCAGTTTGCCGCTATCGTCACGTTCAACCAACGGAATGAACTGAAGAAAAGGCGTGCCAAGCTGGCGAAGATAGCGATACATACGCGCAGGCTGCTGGCTGTTCAGCCGATTCACCACCACCAGCAGGTTGAAGTCCACGCGATGGGCAACCAGCCTTGCTATCGCTTCCACCACCTTATGATGCGTTGGTTTTCCACTACGGCTAACGCGGTAAGCATCATGTAAATCGGCGGGGCCATCCAGTGAGATACCGACCAGCCAGCCATTATCGCGTAAGAATCGGCACCACTCGTCACTGAGTAAAATGCCGTTGGTCTGGAAGGTATTCTGGATGCGTTTCCCCTCTCCATAGCGTTTTTGCAACGCGACCACGCGGTGAAAAAAATCGAGTCCACACAGCGTCGGCTCTCCGCCCTGCCAGGCAAACAGCACATCATCAACCGGCTGCGCGGCAATATGCTGGCAAATAAAAGCCTCTAAGGTCGCGTTATCCATAACGGGTTGAGAGGGTTTATCGATATAAAAACAGTAATGGCAATCAAGGTTACAACGTGAGCTGGCCGGTTTAGCCATGACCTGACATCCTGTCATGCAACATCCCTAATAAAGACGATAAGTTGACGAATATGCGTTACAGCAAACAGTATTGCGAGGGACAACACCGCGAGAGAGATCAAAAATTTGTCACGCACGGCGCGAGATTCGGAAAAATCACTGTGCGCCACATCCATCAGGTTACGGCTGCGGGTATAGCGCCAGAGGATGAGCGCGACAATCGCCAGCACGCCAATAGAAACCCAGAACAGAAACCCCGCCTGATGCCAGTTATGTTTCAGCGCCAGCGCCATCAATGCGCCATAGCCTAACAGGGTACGAAACCAGGCCAGCGACGTGCGCTCCGGCTGTAGACCGGGATCAACCTGACGGCGGGCTTTGCGGCTATCCGGCATACAGCACCAGCGCCATGACAATCACCGCAACAATCATCAGCATCAGGCTGATTATCAGCAGGCTATGGGTGTACGGCAGGTCTTCTTTCAGACGCATCGCTTTTTCGTTGCGTAGCCAGCGCAGATAGCCATAAATCGCCAGGCCGCCCGCAAAGAGACACAGCAGCAGCGCCAGCAGTTCGCGAATCACCGGCGTGGCGAAGTCCGGCGCGAGTTGGTCAAGCCCGACGCCCGCCGCCAGAAACCCCAGCGCGGTGCGAATCCACGCCAGAAAGGTACGCTCATTTGCCAGCGAGAAGCGGTAATCCGGCGCTTCTCCGAGGCGGGAAATCTTCATGACGGCTCCTTTAAATTATTGCCGGATGGCGGCGTAAGCGCCTTATCCGGCCTACGGTATTACGCTTTTGTAGGCCCGGTAAGCGCAGCGCCACCGGGCATCATTATTGCCGGATGGCGGCGTAAGCGCCTTATCCGGCCTACGGTATTGCGCTTTTTGTAGGCCCGGTAAGCGCAGCGCCACCGGGCATTATTATTGCCGGATGGCGGCGTAAACGCCTTATCCGGCCTACGGTATTGCGCTTTTGTAGGCCCGGTAAGCACAGCGCCACCGGGCATCATTATTGCCGGATGGCGGCGTAAGCGCCTTATCCGGCCTACGGTATTGCGCTTTTGTAGCACCACCGGGCATAACGCATCAAAACTTCTGCTTTTTCTCTTCTACTTTCACGCCTTGCGTGGGCAAACCGGTATCGTAATCACGTACCACCGGAGAATAACCGTCTTGCGGGCGTGGGCGGAATGCCCCCATCCAGCGCGGCCGGGCATCTTTACGCCACGGACGCAGGCTCCACTGGTACGTGCGGAACGGGTCGCGGATTTTATCCATGTAATCCAGCAGCGCGTCGTGCATCTGACTGCGAACACCGGCAAATTCCGGCGCAGCAATCAGATTATGCAGTTCATCCGGGTCATTACGCCTGTCGTACAGCTCATCGCTGGTAAACAGGTTCAGCACCAGCTTCCAGTTATCCGTCACCCAGCAGCGCACCGGAATAAAGCCGCCAAAGCTGTCATGCTCGATCTCATAGCGGTTGAACTCCACCATCACCCCGCGCGGCGCTTCAACGGCCAGGATGTTTTCACCCGGAAGAATATCGGGCTTATCAATCCCCGCCAGCGCCATCATCGTAGGCAGCAGGTCAATATGGCTGACCGGCGTATCGATCTGCTGCGGCGCTCCCTGCGGCGGGCGCATAATCAGCGGGATGCGGGTAATGTCATCATACATTGCCGCCCCTTTGCTGATGAGTTTGTGCGCCCCCATCATTTCACCGTGATCGGAGGTATAAATCACCCAGGTATTCTCACGTTGTTCCGGGGTTAACGCATTGATCACCCGCCCAATCTGATCGTCAACAAAGTCATTGCAGGCAAAGTAGAGCGGATGATGATAACAGCCATCATCGCCCACCGGAGACGGCATCGCCTGCGCCCATAGCCGATGGTGCTCAGGTTTATTGCTCAGCGAATCCTGCGCCTTCGCGCCCAGGTCATAATAAAAATCCTGATACTTCTCCAGATACTCAACCGGACAGGTAAACGGATGATGCGGCTCATCATAAGAGACCACCATCAGGAACGGTTCGTCATCTCTCGCTGGCTGATGGAGAAAATCAACCGCCCGGTTGCTGATGCGATACGCCCAGGTAAAGGTCTCATCAATATTATTGGTCTGCAAATCCTCAATACTGTTCAGTCCGTTACGCCACAGGCTGATTTCATTCTCCGTCAGTTCAGAAAGGTAGTTCGCGCCGTCATACCAGTAGTCGGCATCCCACTCAGGCGGGCACTCGCCGGTGCCAAAGTAATCGTGCCCGTCGAGGTGCCATTTGCCGATATAGCAGGTGTGATAGCCTGCATCCTTAAAATAACGCCCCATCGTGGAAATGTTCTTCCCCGGCGCGACGTTGTTCGTCCACGGGCCGGACTGATTGGCATAAATACCGGTAAAAAGCCCCGCGCGGGCTGGCGTACACACCGGCGAGCAGGTATACGCGGAGTTAAAGCGAATCCCTTCAGCGGCCAGGCTGTCAATATGCTGCGTGTTCAGTGGCTTACCGCTATAGCAACCCACCATATTGGTCGCCTGTGTATCGGTCATAATGAACAGAAAATTCGGACGGGTCATGCTTTATCCTTAGCGTCAGAAACATAAACCACAGGCGCGGAATGGCGCGTCTGCCATGAGCTGTAAATCAGGTAAACAACCACCGCAGCGGTGATGGCGTAGCTGAGAATGGTCAGCCACCGGGTCTGATAGCCACCGAACTGCGCCAGACCAGAATAGACGCCAATCATCGCGAACAGGACGCCAACGGCGGCGATCTTAACGTTTTTCCACGGTTTCATGTCGACCGCAAACGCATCATGAAATTTAAACGGCGTTGCACGCGGCTTAATCACGCCAATGAGCAGCATCACCACGACGTTGATACAGAAGGTGCAGGCCAGCACATAGAGGAAATGAAAATCAAATTTCACCAGGTAGTTGATGGTGATGTAACTGACAATACCGAGTCCCATTGCGACCTTCGCAGCCAGCGCCGGAATACGTGGAAAGAAGAAGCCCATAATAACAATGGTCACCAACGGCACGTTATAAATCCCGTTGAGCTGTTTCATCCAACTGTAGAGCCCTTGCGGCGCATAGGCGATCCACGGCGCCACCAGCACGGAGATCACGGCCACAATAAAGCCAAAGCGACGACCAACAGTGACCAGTTTATCGGGGCTGGCCTGTTCATTAATCAGTCGGCGATAGATACCGAGGCTAAACAGGGTCGAAGCACTGTTCAAAAAACCGCAGAATGCGCTGATAATCGCGCCAAACAGCACCGCGCTAAAAAAGCCAATCAGCGGCAGCGGCATCACTTTGTTCACCAGCGCCGGGTAGGCCATGTCTGCTTTTGGTAGATCCTGAAAGAGATGAAAAGCGATAACGCCCGGCAGCACCAGAATCAGCGGGTCCAGCATCTTCAACACCGCCGTAAGCAGCGCCCCTTTTTGCCCTTCCGATAAACTTTTTGATGCCAGCGTACGCTGAACGATCCCCTGGTTGGTGCACCAGTAGAACGTATTGACCAGGATAAGCCCGGTCAACGCCGCGCCAATCGGCACCGGGTCGTTGCTGCCGCCAATCGAGTTCAGCATCAGGCTGTGATCCTGGGTTAAGCGCGTAATACCTTCGCTCAGACTGCCTTTCCCCATCGCCATCAGACCAAACAGCGGCACCATCAGGCCGCCAATCACCAGGCCGATACCGTTAATCACATCGGCAATGGCAATCGCCCGCATCCCGCCGACGACAGCATACAGGATGCCGCTAATCCCCAGCACGACAGCCATCAGCCAGATCGCCGTATGTTGTGAAATACCAAAGGTTTCAGTGACATGAAACATGCTGTTAAAGGCAAGCGCGCCGGAATACAGAATGATGGGTAAAAAACAGATTCCCGTCGCAATCAAAAAACAGCAATCAATAATGATGCGGGTGGTTTTGTCATAGCGCTCTTCAATAAAATCCGGGATCGTTGCAATGCCGCGTTGCAGATAGCGTGGCAGAAAGATCAGCGCCAGAAAAATAAGCGGAATTGCGGAGATGACTTCCCATGCCATTACCGACATACCGCTGCGGTAAGCCTGGCCGGTTAATCCCACCAGTTGTTCCGTTGAGAGGTTAGTTAACATCAGCGAGGCGGCAATAACCGGCGCTTTTAACGAACGCCCCGCCAGAAAATATCCCTGCTGCGAACCGGTATCCGCTTTTCGTAACTTCCACCAGGTGATAACCGCCACCAGTAGCGTAAAACCAACAAAGCTCAAAATTTGTAGCGTATTCATCTCATAGCCCTTGTTTTTCATTATGTCCCGGCAGCGGTAGGGTCAACACGAGGTAAAGCGTGCCGGGTCAGGCAGTCAGATTTCTTAATTACAAACATCGCCTCCCTGAAGCATTCACTTTCTGTTATGTTCAGGTTGTGGGCATCATTCTCCGGCGAGAAAATAAAATGAATGGAAACTTGCTAAGTTCGCATGTAAAAAACGAAACTACGTACAATATTCCCCTGCTGATTAATGAAAATGTGATCTCCAGCGGAATTTCATTGATCTCGCTGTGGCATACCTACGCTGACGAAAATTACCGTGTTATATGGCCGCGAGATAAGAAAAAACCGCTAATCGCCAATTCGTGGGTCGCGGTCTATACCGTACAGGGGTGCGGGAAAATCCTGCTGAAAGACGGCGAGCAAATTACATTAAACGGCAACTGCATTATCTTTTTAAAACCCACCGATATACAGTCTTACCATTGCGAAGGTTTATTGTGGGAACAATACTGGATGGAATTTACCCCAACCAGTATTATGGATATTCCTATCCGACAACAAAGCGTTATTTATAACGGTGACGTTTATAATCAGGAACTGGCCGAAGTTTCACAATTAATTACCAGCCCGGAACCGATTAAAAATAATCTCGCCGTCGCGTTTCTCACGAAAATTATTTATCAGTGGATTTGTCTTATTGACTCAAACGGGAAAAAAGACCCACAACGCATACAGGTTGAAAAGTTAATTGCAGCGTTACATGCCAGCCTGCAACGCCGCTGGAGCGTGGCGGATATGGCAGCCACGATCCCCTGTAGCGAAGCCTGGCTGCGTCGTCTGTTTTTACGCTATACCGGGAAAACACCGAAAGAATATTATCTGGACGCCCGGCTGGAACTGGCATTATCGCTGTTAAAACAGGAAGGGAATTCGGTGGGTCAGGTAGCGGATATGCTCAACTTCTTTGACTCATTTCATTTCAGCAAAGCATTTAAGCATAAATTTGGCTACGCGCCGTCGGCGGTGTTGAAACATCCTGACCGGCACCCGCTGGATGCCGGTCAACAAGATTAGTGCAGTTCAGGCCAGTATTCTTTGTTGGCTTCAATCAGATCATCAAGAATCGCTTTGGCGACAGACGCACTCGGCACGGTTTTGGAGAGCGTAATCGCCTGCCACAGACGCTGATAGGAGCGATGCTCCCAGGCATCGACCACCAGTTTCTCGACGGCCACCTGCTGGCTCATCAGCCCTTTCTGGAACTGCGGAATATCGCCAACCGTCAGAGGTTCCGGCCCGTTATGCCCCACCAGGCAAGGGATCTCCACCATCGCTTCATCATCAAAGTTATGAATCGCCCCGTTGTTTGGCACAATCAGCAGCATCCGTTCCTGCGTATTAAAGGCGATTGCCGTTGCCAGATCGACGATATAAGACGCGTGTTCATCAATTTCCAGCTCGCCAGCGGAGGAGTGGCCCGCTTCAATAATGGCGCGGCAGGAGCCAAATACCTGTTTTTCACGGTGATCCATCACCTCATTAGCACGCGTGCGCGCCGGGTTCGAGTGCTGCACCACATAGTCCGGGAACAGATAGTATTTCAGATAGGTGTTCGGCATGGTGTCCGGGTCCAGCGCCTGCACATCCTTCGCTTTGGCGAACGTATCATTCCAGCTCGCTTCAGTATGCGGATCGTTAGATGGCGGAACATAACCGTGTTTCGCGACGTATTCCCGCAGTTTCGGCATCAGGTCGTTACCCTGCAAGTCCTCAATCGACGTCCACCAGCCAAAGTGGTTCAGCCCGTAATAACGCACGCGCATTTGCTTACGATCTTGCAGGCCGACAATCTGCGCCATCCGCCCTTCAATGCCGATCGGCATATCACAGATATTGAGGATTTTAGCGTTCGGGCGCAGACGGCGCGTCGCCTCGGCCACTATCGCCGCCGGGTTGGAGTAGTTCAGCATCCACGCGTTCGGGGAGTATTTCTCCATGTAATCCACCAGCTCCAGCACGCCGCCAATAGAACGCATCCCATACGCAATCCCGCCCGGGCCACAGGTTTCCTGGCCTAACACGCCGTGGCGCAGCGGGATTTTTTCGTCTTTTTCCCGCATCGGGTATTTGCCCACGCGGATATGCGCCATCACGAAATCAACATCGGTAAACGCTGCTTCGGGATCGGTGGTGTAACTAAACTCAATCTCCGGCGCCTGCTCTTTAAGGATGATTTTGCACGCTTCGGCAATCACTTCCTGGCGAGCGCCGTCGTTGTCATAGAATTTCAGCGCGCGAAGCGGAAAACGGTCCTGGTTTGCCAGCAACATCAATACGATGCCCGGCGTAAATGTGCTGCCGCCGCCTGCGATAACCACTGAGAATTTTTTCATGATACTGCCTCCGTCATGGGGATTTGTTCGGTCGATAAGGGGGATTTCATTAGCGTTTCAAGCTGGTCACGCACCTGGGGCACATGCAGGCCGACAATCACCTGGATGCCATTGCCACGGCGAACCACGCCGTGCGCGCCCAGCGCTTTAAAGACGTCATCACTCTGGGTCTGCGCCATATCGTGGAGCGCGATACGTAAGCGCGTGGCGCAGTTATTAATGCTTTCGATATTGCCCGCGCCGCCCAGCGCCTGGAGGAACCCGGCTGCCTGCCCAAGTTTTGCGTCCGGCGCGGGCGCCGTTGTCTGTCCACGCGCAGCCTTGTAATCCGCTTTGCTGTAGAGTCTGACTTCACTCTCTTCACGACCCGGCGTTTTCAGGTTGAAGCGCAGGATCAGGGTGCGGAAAACCACAAAATAGAGGGCGGTGAATGCCAGCCCAATGCCTATCTGGGTAAACATCATTCCGGCATGGTTGTGGAACATCGGGATCCAGTTTTGCGGTAAGAATTGATCCAGCAGTCCGCCGCCCATATTTCCTACCACGCCGCAGATATACATCACCGTCGCCATTGAGGCCGCCAGCACCGCGTGTACGGCAAACAGCAGCGGAGAAATAAACAGGAAAGTGAATTCCAGCGGTTCCGTGATGCCCACCAGTACAGCGGTCAACGTGGCGGGGATCAGCAAACCGGCGACCTTCACCCGGTTTTCTGGCGATGCGGTGTAATAGAGCGCCAGCGCAATCCCGACGGAGCCAAAGATTTTTGAGTTACCGTGTAGGGCAAAACCGCCTTCCGGGAATAACGTCTTCAGCGATTCCGTGCTCTGGCTGAACGCCTGCATATGTTGCGCCCAGTAAACCTGAATGCCACCTTCTACCGCCGCCGGGCCAAAAATGAAGGGGCCATAGACGAAGTGGTGCAGCCCTGTCGGGATCAGAATACGTTCGAGGAAGGTGTAGACCCACACGCCCAGCGCGCCCGCTGAACGCAGGAAAGCCTGTAGGGATTCAATGCCCATCTGCACTTTTGGCCAGCCGAGCAGCGTCAGCCAGGCGCAGGGGATCATCACCAGGAACGCGATAATCACCACAAACGACGTGCCCTGAAAAATACCGAGGAACACGGGCAACGGCTTATCGAAATAGCGGTTGTGCAGCGCGGTGACGATGCCCGAAATCATAATGGCGCCGATAATGCTGGTATCGAGCGTTTTTATTCCGGCCATCATCGTCAGACCGCTGCCTGCCGTCGGGTCTACGCTGAAGTCCACGCCGAAAAAATGACCCCAGGTCATGCCCATGGCATTAATGAAATAGTTCCATGTCAGGAAGCTGACCAGCACCGCCAGACAAGCTCGGCCTTGCGCCTGTTTAGCCAGGCCAATCGGCAAGCCGACGGCGAAAATCAGCGGCATATTACGGAAAACCGTCCAGCCGCCCTCTTCAATAATATGAACGATTTGCGCGAATAAACTGTTGGGATCGGTCAGCGCTTCGCCAACAAAAAGCGGGTTGCGCAGCATGATAGCGATACCCACGACGATACCGGCGAACGGGAACAGCAGTACCGGGGTAAACATAGCGCCGCCAAAGCGTTGTATTTGACTGAGCATTTTTACATCCTCATATAACAACCAGTAGGGAGAGGCCTTTTTTGTAGTGATTGCTGGCCTGATACGAGAATAGGTAGTTGCGATTCTGAGAACATGACGCGCCGCTTCGATTCGTGATCGCATTCATGGTTTTAATTCAGTCAATGATGTCTACTTTTTACATAAAAGTTAGACATCAAAAGGTTCGTAGCGCAGAAATTAAAGGAAAAAAGAGGTCTGGTAGTGATCTACAAATCGATAGCGGAACGACTAAGAATCCGGCTCAACTCATCTGATTACAACATCGGTAGCCCGTTACCTGGTGAAAAAAAGCTGGCGGAAGAGTTTGCTGTGTCACGAATGACCATCCGCAAAGCCGTCGATATGCTGGTGGGATGGGGACTGGTGGTGCGGCGGCACGGGAGCGGCACATACGTGGCGCGTAAAGACGTTCATCATGAAACCACCAACCTGACCGGACTGGCGGAAGTGCTGCGGCGTCAGGGAAAAGAGGTCACCAGCCAGGTGCTGGTATTTGAAGTGATGCCTGCGCCCCCCGCCATTGCCAGCCAGTTGCGGATTCAGATCAACGAACGTATCTACTTTTCCCGCCGCGTGCGCTATGTGGATGGCAAACCGCTGATGCTGGAGGACAGCTATATGCCCGTCAGGCTGTTCCGTAACCTCTCGCTGATCCACCTGGAAGGGTCGAAATTTGATTATATTGAGAAAGAGTGCGGCATCACCATCAGTGGCAACTATGAAAGCCTGACGCCCGTACTGGCCGATAAACAGCTCTCCGCGCAAATGAACGTCCCCGAGCAAACGCCGCTACTGCGGATCACATCGCTTTCTTACAGCGACAGCGGGGAGTTTTTGAATTATTCGGTCATGTTCAGAAATGCCAGCGAATACCAGGTGGACTACCATTTACGGCGCGTCCACCCGGATGCAAACCTGACCTAGCCTAACCCCCAGAAAAGCACCGCCAGCAGTTGTGGGGTGATAATCCGCAGGAACATTACCAGTGGATAAACGGTGGCGTAGGAGAGCGCCGCCGCACCGCTGGTGGCATGCAGGTTGTTAGCAAACGCCAGTGCAGGCGGATCGGTCATTGACCCCGCCAGCATCCCGCATAGCGTCAGGTAGTTCATTTTGGCAAAGATACGCGCCAGAAGACCGACGGTAATCAGCGGAATGGCAGTAATAAAGATGCCGTAACCAATCCAGCTCAGACCATCACCCTGAGTCAACGTATCAATAAAGTCACCGCCAGATTTCAGCCCGACCACCGCAAGAAACAGCACGATCCCCAGCTCACGCAGCGCCAGGTTGGCGCTTGGCGGCATAAACCAGTACAGCTTGCCAATGCTGCCGATACGTCCCAGAATCAGCGCCATGATCAACGGCCCGCCCGCCAGTCCCAGCTTTAACGCTACCGGGAATCCAGGGACAAACAACGGAATCGACCCCAACAGCACGCCCAGACCAATACCGATAAACACCGGTAACATCTGCACCTGTTGCAGTTTTTGCTGGGCGTTACCCACAACATTGGCCACCGCATCAATTGAAGAGGGACGGCCAACCAGATTGAGGATGTCACCGAATTGCAGGCTGGCGTCGCTACTGGCCACCAGCTCTACGCCCGCACGGTTCAGACGGGAGATCACCACGTCATAGCGCTCTTTAAAATGGAGGTCGCGAATGCGTTTTCCGAGCACCTTTTCGTTAGTGACCACGACGCGTTCAACGCGCAAATCCGTCCCTCGCGTTGAGAGCGAAGTGTCCACCTCCTGACCAATGACCAGCTGCGCGTTATGCAGATCGGCGGGCTGTCCCACCAGATGCAGCAGGTCGCCCGACTGGATGATCGTTCCCGGTGAAGGCACCATCAGCGTCTCGTCGCGTTTCAGACGCGAACAGATGATTTTATCGCTGTTCAGGATAGGCACATCCTGGATCGCCATATTGTTGAGATTCGGGTTCTCAACACGGATATTCATGGTCTGGATTAACGAGTGTCCATTGCTAAGCGTGTCTTCATGCTGCTTCGCTTCCGCCTCCACGTTGACGCGAAAAATCATCCGCATCAGCCACATGGTGAGCAAAATACCGCAAATCCCGAAAGGATAGGCCATCGCATAGCTCATCCCCATCTGGTCCACCGCTTCCATTGGCGTTCCCAGATCGCGCAGAATTTGCTGCCCTGCCCCCAGCGCTGGCGTATTGGTGACCGCGCCGGAGAAAATCCCCAGCACCACCGGTAGCGGGATAGCGAAGATTTTATGCAGAATGGCGGTAACCAGCCCACCGATAATGACAATCAGGATGGCAAAGAGATTAAGGCGCAACCCTGAGACGCGCAGAGAGGCAAAGAACCCCGGGCCCACCTGAATACCAATGGTGTAAACGAAGAGTATCAGGCCGAATTCCTGGATAAAGTGCAGCATGTCACTGCTCAGCGTCATCCCGGCCTGATCGACAAAGTGGCCGACGATAATCCCGCCGAACAGTACGCCGCCAATGCCAAAACCGACACCCCGCACCTTGATATTGCCGATCCACAACCCGACAACCGCCACCAACGCCAGAACGCTGACCGTCAATGCTATATCACTCATCTTCTTTTCCCTGTGAATAACATTATTAATTAAATGGATTCTCGCAGAGTACAAGCGGTATGTATGGGTGGTAAAGCACAAAAATGCCCCGTCATTGCTGGCGGGGCGGTTTGTTGAAAAGCATGATGCCGGACCTACAGGTTCGGCATCGCTTTGTAGGCCCGGTAAGCATAGCGCACCGGGCGATTTGCCGGATGGCGGCTACGCCTTATCCGGCCTACAGGTAGTCCTGGATTAGCTATTTAACGCGGGACGTTCGCTAATAGCGATACGCTGCGGAGCGATGGTTTCCGGCTCGTTGCGGGTTAAATCAATGTGCAATAACCCATTGGTGAAGGTCGCGCCGCTGACCTCCATATTTTCTGCCAGAGTAAAACTCAGACTGAATGGCTGTGTCACCAGGCCCTGATGCAACCATTTGGTTTCTTTTTCCGGCTGCGCTGGCGTGCCTTTTACGGTCAGGCGCGTGCCTTCCAGCTGAATATCCAGATCTTCCTGACGGAAACCGGCTAACGCGAGGGTAATGCGGTAGTGGTTGTCATCGCTTTTTTCAATGTTATAGGGCGGGAAGCTCTGGCTTTCACCGGTGTTTTGCAGGGCGTTGGCCAGTTTGTCAAAACCGATCCATTGACGCAGCAGTGGGGATAAATCGTAATTACGCATAATCATCTCCTTCTAAGAAGCGAGTAATACCCAGCGAATCCTCAGATTCGCATATGCTCCCTGACGGCGAGCACGGGGATAACAGGCCGCCGACGGCGACCTGACTGAATCAGTTAATTTCGATACGGCGCGGTTTGTTCGCTTCTGGAATCACGCGCTCCAGGTCGATATACAGCAGACCGTTCACCAGGTTAGCGCCGCGAACATGAATGTTCTCTGCTAACTGGAATTTGCGTTCAAAGTTACGCTCTGCGATACCCTGGTAGAGATAGGTACGTTCTTTTTGCTCATCCGCGTGAGCGCCTTTTACCACCAGCAGATTATCCTGAGCGGTAATTTCCAGTTCGCTTTCCGCAAAGCCTGCAACGGCAATCGCAATGCGGTAATGGTTTTCATCCACCAGTTCGACGTTATACGGAGGATAACCGCCATTACTCTGGCTCTGGTTGTTTTCTAAGAGGTTAAACAGACGATCAAAACCAATGGCAGAACGGTACAGCGGGGATAAGTCAAAGTTACGCATAATGAATAGCTCCTGAAATCAGCGAGAATAGTTGACCTTCCATCATGGACAGGTCAGGTAGCCAGAACACCCATCAGGCGTGCTCTTTATTTGCCTACACCCTAAAAATGGGTCTGGAAATGAACTTTTCAAGCGCTTGCAGGGGACTTTTTTTGCAGTTTGTTGTCTATCGCATAGACTGGGTGAACAGCACACATTGTTAAAGTGCGATAAGCGCCACAGTGCGACGTGATGGTGATGTTATTTTTCGCGACGGATCGCTATAACTCATCATGCAAACACCGATAATCAACAGATGAATAAATCATGATAAAAAATGTGTTGTTAACGCTGATGATGTGCAGTGGATTGGTTTTACTGGGTGGCTGCTCCAGCGTAATGTCACATACCGGCGGCAAAGAGGGGACCTACCCCGGCACACGCGCCAGCGCCGAAATGATCGGCAGCAGTGATACAAACTGGGGCACCAAATCACTGGCAATCCTGGATATGCCCTTTACCGCCGTCATGGATACGATACTCTTGCCGTGGGACTTCTTCCGCACAGACAGCTCAGTGAAGTCGCGAGTGGAAAAGAGCGAGGAGAAAACAAAGATGACCAACGCCGTTATCCCCCCGGCAAGAATGCCCGCTCACTGATTTATCGTTCGGTTTCCGTCACCCAAAGCTGGCGGAAACCGTCAACCTCTTCCATCCACGCGATTAACGCCCCATCCGGCGAAAAAACAACGGCGTCCGCGGAAGGCGGGCTGTCATGACTCGCCGTTAAAAAGGCGATTGCTCCGCTCTGCGCGTCGCAGCAGGCAATGCGGTTTTCCAGCACAAACCCCAACCACCGGCCTGACGGGTGCCAGTTGAACGCTGACTGAATATCGGTCGCGTTATGCGTAAGCTGGCGCGGCTCTCCCCCCTGCGCCGGGATCAGCCAGAGCTGAACAATACCGCGATCATCGCGCATCAAAAACGCAATGTCCGTGGCTTGCGGGTTACTCCGCACCCAATGGCGCGGAACGTTTACCAGCCCAGGGAAAGCGCGATCATGCGTAAAGGTCAGACGGCGCTGAACAACGCCCGCAGGCGGCGCTGGCAGCGTTGATTCTGTTCCGGTCAGCGGCATATCGCCTGCCTGTTTCCAGCCTTTTTCATCCTGCGGCAACGCCACCAGAAACAGCTCCGGCACTTTTTCACCCTTCGCCGACAAGGTATCGCCAATAAACGCCAGCGCATGATCGCCTACCCAACCCTCTTCGTAGGCGCGGTTAATGTCATCGCTGCCTGGCCGTGGCGCCGGCGTGGTCTGGCTCACTAACACGCACCAGTGGCTGCCGCTGTACTCCCGAGGATGCTGAACCGCCACCGTAACCGGGCCATACGGCACCGCAACGCCGACGTTACGCAAGTCCAGCGCCGGATCGCGCTCACGCAGTACATGGTCGTTATAGGTGAAGCTGACACGCTCGCCGTTCGGACTGAACACATGCACATGGCTGCCGCCGCGCAGCGCGCCGGGCGTATACGGCACGGTGATGTCCATTGCATCCAGATTCGTCACGCGGTTTTGCGCCGCTATCACGCCGCGACGATGGTGGAAATCATAATGCCACGTCTCGTCCGGGTTCTCCGGGCCATGAATGAACACATAGCGATCGTCTTGTGGATGAACGGTCACCACGCCAACGTGCGCGCCCTGCGTAGCGCGATAAATGACCTCAATCTCGCCAGTCCGTACGTTGACGCGCTCAATCGTCTCACCGGTAAACGAGGCGCCTGACGGACGCACATCAAAAACCAGCCACTGGCTGTCCGCCGTCCAGGTGTTGGTATTCGTAAGCTGATGATGACGCGAAGCGAAAGTGATTTGTTTCATGGAGATACCCTGATGCGCGGTTTTCGCATCAGGGTATAGCATTGGAAGAAATTAGCCTACCCGTTTAACGTCGCCGACCAGCAGGATATAAGAGAGCGCGCCAATCAGGGCAACAGCGGAGATATAGACCAGCGCCGGGCCAAAGCCATAATCCTGCGCAAGGTAGCCAATCACCAGCGGCACGGTGATGCCGCCCAGTCCGCCAACAAAGTTAAACACGCCGCCGGTCAGGCCAATCAGACGCATCGGTGCGAGTGAAGAGACCAGTGACCAGGTGATAGACGCAAAACCATTGCCGAAGAACGCCAGCGCCATCAGAGTCATAATCCATACGGGATCGTTAGTGTAGTTCGCCCCCATGATGCAGGTAGAAATCAGCAGCCCGCAGATAATAGGCGTTTTACGCGCAACACCCAACGAGAACCCTTTTTTCACCAGCTTATCCGCCAGCCAGCCGGAGAGCAGCACCCCAAAGAAAGCGGCAAGGAACGGTACGGTCGTCATAAAACCCGCCTTCAGGGCGGTGATCCCTTTCTCCTGGGTTAAATAGTTCGGGAACCAGGTCAGGAAGAACCACAGCGTAGAAGTAACCGCAAATTGCCCCAGGTAGACCCCGACAAGTTTGCGGTGAAACACCAGTTTCCAGTCAGCTTTGGTCAGTGGCTGACGCGCCTCTTTTTTGACTGGCGCATCGCCGTCCACCAGACCGCCGCCATCGCGAATATAGTCCAGCTCAGCCTGGCTGATGCTTTTGGTCAGGCGCGGCGGCTGATAAACCTTGAACCAGATTAGCGACCAGATAATCCCGATTCCCCCGGTAACGATGAACACCCAGTGCCAGCTCAGCATCTCCTGAATCCAAATCAGCAGCGGCGTCAGAAACGCCAGGCCGACAAACTGCCCGGAGGTGTAGAAACCGACGGCGGAGGCGCGCTCATGCTCCGGGAACCAGCTGGTAACCATCCGGTTATTGGTCGGAAATGCGGGCGCCTCAAAAATCCCGGTGATGGCGCGAAGACCAATCAGCGACATTAATCCGGTGGCGAACCCCTGAAATAGCGTTGCAACAGACCAGCCCAAAATAGCGATAAAGTAGGTCAGTCGCGATCCCACACGGTCAAGGAACCAGCCGCCAGGAATCTGGCATAGCGTATAAAGCCACGCAAAAGCCGAAAAGACGTAGCCCATTTCCGCTTTGGTGATGCCGAATTCTTCCTGAATATGCGCCGACGCCACGGCGAGGTTCGCGCGGTCAACATAACAAATAACCACGGTAATAAAGATCATAATCAGCGTCAGATAACGACGACGCCCGGGTTTTGCAGCTGTAACTGAAATATCCATCGCAATCTGTCTCCAGATTTTGGGCATAGCGAGACCGCTCACCATACCCTGTAATTTACAGAGGGTTATATTTTTGTATGTAAGGTTTTTGCCCGGTGGCTTACCGGGTCTACGGGATGGCGATTACCATTCCGCTACGCTGCCATCTTCATGACGCCATAACGGGTTGCGCCAGTCCGGCGCGTTTTTACTCAGTTCAATGACTTTAGCTTCGTCAATGTCCACGCCAAGGCCCGGTTTAGTTAACGGTTTAAAGAAGCCGCCTTCCATACTGAAATCATCCTTGTTTTTCACGAAGTCGAGCAGCTCCGCGCCTTTGTTGTAGTGAATGCCCATGCTCTGCTCCTGGAATACCGCATTGCGCGATACGAAGTCGATATGCAGACAGGCTGCCAGCGCAATCGGCCCCAGCGGACAGTGCGGCGCCAGCGCCACGTCGTAGGCTTCCGCCATCCCGGCGATTTTGTAGCATTCGGTGATACCGCCAGCGTGCGACAGATCCGGTTGCAGAATCGCCAGCCCGCCCGCTTCCAGCACGCGTTTAAACTCAAAGCGTGAGAACATGCGCTCGCCTGCGGCAATCGGAATATGCGTCTGCGCCGCCAGCTTCGGATAATATTCCGCCTGCTCCGCCAGCACCGGCTCCTCAATAAACAGCGGACGATATTGTTCCAGCTCTTTAATTAAAACCTTCGCCATCGGGGCGCTGACACGACCGTGGAAGTCGAGACCAAATTCAATTTCGTTACCAAAAGCCTCACGGATTTGCGCTACGGTATTGACTGCCGCATCCACCGCGCGTGAATTATCAATCACGCCCATCTCTTCACAACCGTTCAGTTTGAAGGTGTCGAAGCCAATAGCGCGCAGTTTCCTGATGCCGTCGATCACTTCCGCCGGACGGTCGCCGCCCACCCAGCTGTAGGCTTTAATTTTGTCGCGAACCAGACCGCCCATCAGTTGCCATACCGGCGCGTTCAGCACTTTGCCTTTGATATCCCACAGCGCCTGGTCGATACCGGCGATGGCGCTCATCATTATTGGGCCGCCGCGATAAAAACCGGCGCGGTACATCACCTGCCACAGATCGTTGATACGCGCCGGATCCTGACCGATCAGATAGTCGCCAAACTCATGAACCGCCGCTTCGACGGTACGCGCGCGCCCTTCTATAACCGGTTCGCCCCAGCCAACCACGCCTTCATCCGTTTCGATTTTCAGGAACATCCAGCGCGGGGGTAAACGGTACGTGGTGATTTTGGTTATTTTCATTTCACTGCCTCTCGATACGCTTTAACAAATGCCGTCGCCTGCTGCGCGGTACGCTCAACGGACTGCCCGGCGCGATAGAGATCGCTGCCCAGCCCGGCGCCTGCGCAACCCGCGTTAATCCATTGCGCCAGGTTTTCCGGCGTCACGCCCCCCACGGCAAACACCGGGACATCAGCCGGAAGCACCGCTTTCAGCGCTTTGATGTAGTCCGGGCCAAATGCCGATGAGGGGAATATTTTCAGCGCCTGCGCACCCGCATCCAGCGCGGTAAAGGCCTCGCTGGCGGTCGCGCATCCAGGGCATACGGTCATGCCATAACTCACCGCGCGACGAATCACCTCGGGCTGAATATTTGGCGTGACGATTAGCTTGCAGCCCATTTGCGCTAACAGGTCTACCTGATCGGGCTGAAGTACGGTACCCGCGCCGATCAACGCCTTATCGCCATACGCATCCACTATCGCCGGGATACTTTTTTCCCACTGCGGGGAGTTAAGCGGGATTTCCACCGCATCAAAACCAGCCTCGATGACCGCGCCAACATGCGCCAGCGCTTCATCGGGCGTCACGCCACGTAATATCGCAATAAGCGGAAGATCAGTTTGCCACTGCATGAGCGATGCTCCTTATTCCTGCCTGAAATGCCTTCTCACCGGAAACGACGGTTGCATGACGGCCAATGGCGCTGAACGCCTGCTGGTAGCGTTCCGCCAGCGCGTCTCCGGCAACAATGGTGATCTGCCGGGCGTCAAAGCTTTCGCTAAGGGTGGCGACTTCAGCGCCAATCAACAGACCGGATAAAAATTCACTCACCTGCGCGCGCGGGAGTGTTCCCAGGACGTGCGAGGCGCGAACCTCAAAAAGTTGCGGCAGGATGGCGGGGGTAGCGAGACCACGCTCCAGCCCGGCAGTAAAGGCGACAGGCGAGGTTTCCTGTTCAGGCAACCCTGCGCCAACCAGTGAATAACGCAGCAACAGATGGTGTAATTCACCCGTCATCACGGTGCGAAAATCGTGAATTTGCGCATTATCAGCCCGTACCCATTTACAGTGCGTACCGGGCATCACATAGACAGAAGAAGGAGAAAGCGTGCGGGCGCCAAGCAACTGTGTCTCTTCGCCGCGCATCACATTGTGGTTATCGTCGCGTGAGACACAGAGTCCGGGAATAATCCAGATCTTGTCGCCAACGGAGGTTAACTGCTCGCCTATGGCAGAGAAATGGGCAGGAACCGGCAGATAGGGGGCGATTTTCCAGCCCACATTACTGCCGACCATTCCCGCCATAACCACGGGAGTGGCGCTGTCGCGCCAGTTTTGCGTCACTTCTGCTAACACCGCTTCAGGAGATTTACCCTTCAGACGCGTTACGCCTGCTTCTGATTGCCTGCTCTCCAGGCATTTGTCGCCCTGGTAAAGCCAGGCGCGCAAATTGGTCGATCCCCAGTCAATTGCGATGTAGCGAGCTGTCATGTGATTTCCTTGAGCCTTCGTGTCGAGCTGGCGATCATCGTTAAGGCCGCCTGCTCTGCCGCATCGCCATCCTGATGCCGTATCGCATCGAATAGCGCCTTATGTTCCTGGAGCGTTTTTGGCATGTTGGCCTCATCACCCATCCAGGTTCGTTCAAACACCGCTCGCTGTAGCGAACTGATCGCCACGCTAAGCTGTTGTAAAACCGGGTTATGTACCGACTGCAATACCGCCTCGTGATAGCGAATATCCGCTTCGTTGAAGGCATCCCGGTTCTGGTTGTTGGCGATCATGTCATTGAGCGCCGACTCAATTTCGGCCAGATCGCTCGACGTCGCGCGTTCCGCCGCCCAGCGCGCAATAGCCGGTTCCACCAGGTTACGGACTTCACTCATCGCGCTGATCAGCCGCGGGTCATAATCGTTTTCCAGCACCCATTGCAGCACGTCGGTATCGAGGTAGTTCCACTGGTTTCGTGGTGCGACAAACGCTCCGCGATAACGCTTCATTTCAATGAGCCGCTTCGCCATCAGCGAACGGAACACTTCGCGAATGATGTTGCGCGAGGTTTCAAACTCCTCACACAGATCCGCTTCCGCAGGCAGTGCCGAACCCGGTACGTACTTGCCGCTGACAATCTGTTTTCCCAGCGTGATGACGATACGATCGGTTTTATTGAGGGTCATGGAGAGTCCTTGTGCTCTGTATGTACCGCTCTACTTTACCGTTACCGCTGAAATTCGCCTCAACTTTGTAGTACTAACGTGATGTCATTCATCGTTGCTGTGTTGATAATGTAGTACAACATAAATGTGTTGTACTACAATTTAGATCACAAAAACGACAATCAGTAATGGGAATGTTATGAAGGGAAAATGAGGGCGTAAAAAAACCCGCAGCAGAGGCGGGTTACGGAACGTCTGTTTTGCCGGATTAATCCAGGCCAGCCACTTAATTCAGTACAAATTTCTCAATTGCGTATGCCACGCCGTCTTCCAGGTTGGATTTGGTGACAAAATTAGCCACCTCTTTCACCGACGGAATCGCGTTGTCCATCGCCACACCCATGCCTGCATATTCGATCATCGCGATGTCGTTTTCCTGATCGCCAATCGCCATGATTTCTTCCGGCTTGATCCCCAGCACATCGGCCAGCGACTTCACGCCAGTGCCTTTATTGACGCGTTTATCCAGGATTTCGAGGAAGTACGGCGCACTTTTTAACACGGTATATTTCTCTTTTACTTCCGCCGGAATACGTGCAATGGCCTGATCAAGGATGACGGGTTCATCAATCATCATCACTTTCAGGAACTGCGTTGCCGGGTCCATTTTCTCCGCTTCACAGAACACCAGCGGAATGGTGGCGACATAGGATTCATGTACGGTGTAGTAGCTGATATCACGGTTTGCGGTGTACAGCGTGTTGCGATCCAGCGCGTGGAAGTGTGAGCCGACTTCGCGGGACAACTTCTCCAGAAAGCGGTAATCGTCATAGCTCAGCGCCGTTTGCGCAACGGTACTACCATCGCCCGCTTTCTGCACCAGCGCGCCATTGTAGGTGATGCAGTAGTCGCCGGGTTGTTCCATGTGAAGCTCTTTCAGATAGCTATGGACACCCGCATACGGACGGCCAGTGGTCAGCACCACGTTAACGCCACGGGCGCGCGCGGCGGCAATCGCCGTTTTTACCGCAGGTGAAATGGTGTGATCGGGCAGCAAAAGGGTGCCATCCATATCGATAGCAATGAGTTTGATAGCCATGAGTTCCCCGGATTAAATGAGTCCGTCCTCATGCTAACGCGATTCCGCTCAAAAAACAGCAACGAAAAGGGGGATAGAAAGGGGAACCGGGATTCCCCTTTTGCAGATCGGTTGTAGGCCGGATAAGGCCTAAGCCACCATCCGGCAGATTAGGCTGATGAACTGCCTGATGGCGCTTCGCTTATCAGGCCTACAAGCTGATTAGATATCGATGTTTGCCGCTTTCAGGGCGTTCTCTTCGATAAAGGCGCGACGCGGTTCAACAGCATCGCCCATCAGCGTAGTGAACAGCTGGTCGGCGGCAATCGCATCTTTCACGGTGACGCGCAGCATACGACGGCTTTCCGGGTCCATTGTGGTTTCCCACAGCTGATCCGGGTTCATCTCGCCCAGACCTTTATAGCGCTGAATCGCCAGGCCACGACGGGACTCTTTCACCAGCCACTCCAGCGCCTGCTCGAAGCTCGCAACCGGCTGACGGCGCTCGCCGCGTTCAATGAACGCATCGTCTTCGATCAGACCGCGCAGCTTCTCACCGAGCGTGCAGATGCGACGGTATTCGCCGCCGGTAACAAACTCGTGATCCAGCGGATAGTCGGTATCCACGCCGTGAGTACGCACGCGAACAATCGGTTCGAACTGCTGCTGTTCGGCGTTCTCGCGAACGTCAAACTTCCACTGGCTGCCGTGCTGCTCTTTCTCGTTCAGCTCGGTAATCAGCGCGTTCACCCAACGGGTGACAGCCTGTTCGTTGCTAAGATCGGCTTCCGTCAGCGTCGGCTGATAAACCAGCTCTTTCAGCAGCGCTTTCGGGAAGCGACGCTCCATACGGCCAATCATTTTCTGCGTCGCGTTGTAATCAGAAACCAGTTTTTCTAACGCTTCGCCCGCCAGTGCCGGTGCGCTGGCATTGGTGTGCAGCGTTGCGCCATCCAGAGCGATGGAGATCTGGTACTGATCCATCGCCTCATCATCTTTAATGTACTGTTGTTCCTGCTTGCCTTTCTTCACTTTGTACAGCGGCGGCTGCGCAATGTAGACGTGACCGCGTTCGACGATTTCCGGCATCTGACGATAGAAGAAGGTCAACAGCAGCGTACGGATGTGCGAGCCGTCGACGTCCGCATCGGTCATGATGATGATGCTGTGATAGCGCAGTTTATCCGGGTTGTACTCGTCACGACCGATGCCGCAGCCCAGTGCGGTGATCAGCGTCGCCACTTCCTGGGAAGAGAGCATCTTGTCGAAGCGCGCTTTCTCCACGTTGAGGATTTTACCCTTCAGCGGCAGAATCGCCTGGTTCTTGCGGTTACGACCCTGTTTAGCAGAGCCGCCCGCGGAGTCCCCTTCCACAAGGTACAGTTCAGACAGCGCCGGGTCGCGTTCCTGACAATCCGCCAGTTTACCCGGCAGACCCGCCAGATCCAGCGCGCCTTTACGACGCGTCATTTCACGCGCACGACGCGCTGCTTCACGCGCACGCGCCGCATCGATAATTTTACCGACCACGATTTTGGCGTCGGACGGGTTTTCCAGCAGGTATTCGCTCAGCAGCTCGTTCATCTGCTGTTCCACCGCCGATTTCACCTCGGAAGAGACCAGTTTATCTTTAGTCTGGGAGGAGAATTTCGGGTCCGGCACCTTCACGGAAACCACGGCAATCAGGCCTTCACGCGCATCGTCGCCGGTGGCGCTGACTTTGGCTTTCTTGCTGTAGCCTTCTTTATCCATATAGGCGTTCAGAGTACGGGTCATCGCCGCACGGAAGCCTGCAAGGTGCGTACCGCCGTCACGCTGCGGAATGTTGTTGGTAAAGCAGTAGATGTTTTCCTGGAAACCGTCGTTCCACTGCAATGCCACTTCCACGCCGATACCGTCTTTTTCGGTGGAGAAGTAGAAGATATTCGGGTGGATCGGCGTTTTGTTCTTGTTGAGGTACTCAACAAACGCTTTGATGCCGCCTTCGTAGTGGAAATGGTCTTCTTTGCCGTCGCGCTTGTCTTTCAGACGAATAGAGACGCCGGAGTTCAGGAAGGACAGCTCACGCAGACGCTTAGCCAGAATTTCGTATTCAAATTCGGTGACGTTGGTGAAGGTTTCCAGGCTCGGCCAGAAACGCACCATCGTACCGGTTTTATCAGTTTCGCCAGTCACCGCCAGCGGCGCCTGCGGTACACCATGCTCATAGATCTGACGGTGGATTTTGTTATCGCGCTGGATAACCAGTTCCAGTTTCTGGGACAGGGCGTTAACCACGGAAACACCCACGCCGTGTAGACCGCCGGACACTTTATAGGAGTTATCGTCGAATTTACCGCCCGCGTGCAGCACGGTCATGATCACTTCCGCAGCAGAAACGCCCTCTTCCGGGTGAATACCGGTCGGGATGCCACGCCCGTCATCCTGCACGGATACGGAGTTATCGGCATGAATGGTGACGATAATGTCTTTACAGTGACCCGCGAGCGCTTCGTCGATAGCGTTATCTACCACCTCGAATACCATGTGGTGCAGACCGGTGCCGTCATCCGTGTCGCCGATATACATACCCGGGCGCTTACGCACCGCATCCAGCCCTTTCAGGACTTTGATACTGGAGGAGTCATAAGAATTCGACATCAACGTTTCTCGCTCAATTTATCTTGGGTTAATCCGTTATTTTACCCTTTTCCACGGTGAACATCTTCGAATTTTTGTCCGACATGTCCAGAACGTGTTCAGCGCTGATTGCGCTGACAAAGACCTGTGATTGCGTCGCTTTCAAGCGGCTGGCCAGCAGCCCGCGACGCGCATCATCAAGTTCAGAGGCAAAATCATCTATCAGGTAGAGACACCGCCGCCCGCTTTCACGGGTGAGGAACTCCCCTTGCGCCAGTCGTAAAGCGCACATCAGCAGTTTAAGCTGCCCACGCGATAAGGTATCTTCCACCGGCGCACCGTCAGCACGAATGCGGAAATCCGCTTTGTGCGGACCATGCGCAGTGTAGGTCAACATGCGATCGCGTTCGAAGCTCCGCTCCAGCACCTCGGCATAATCCGTCTCTTTTTCCCAACCGCGCTGAAAAGAGAAGGTGAGGGAGAACTCCGGTAGAAATTGCTGGCAGGTATCCGCCATATCCTGCGCAATACCAGCACTGTACTCAGCACGCCAGGTACTGATTTGTTCCGCGAGAGGAATCAACTCCTTATCCCACGGACGCAATTGTTCATAACGGCTTACCTGGCGCAGCGCCGCGTTGCGCTGCTTGAGCAACCGCTTCAGGTTGCTCCAGGCGGTAAAAAAACCGACTTCGTTGTGAAAGCATCCCCAGTCAAGGAACGCTCTTCTGTATTTGGGGCCGCCGTTGAGTAAAGTAAACCCCTCAGGGGTAATCAACTGCATCGGCATCAGGTGCGCCAGCTCCGCCACTTTGTGACCGTCGGTGCCGTCGATACGCACTTTGCTGTCGCCCAGCTTGTCTTTCGTCAGGCCGATGGCGGTTTCGCGCTCTTCCCCTTGCAAACGTCCGTGGAGGACAAACGACTCCTGCTCGTGACGAATGACGCGGCCAATCTGCAAACTGCGAAACGCCCGGCCGTGGCCGAGCGTATAGATAGCCTCCAGCACGCTGGTTTTGCCGCTACCGTTTGCGCCAACCAGGAAGTTAAAGCCGGGGGATAAAGCGAGATCCGCATTTTCAATATTGCGAAAGTTGCGGATCAACAGGCGGGTGAGCGACATTACAGTCTCATTGGCATCACAACATACGCAGCACTTTGAGACGCCGCATCTTCAATCTGTACGCTGGAAACGGAGTCTGTCAGCAGAATACGCACGGTTTCACATTTCAGCGCGTTCAGCACATCGAGCACGTAGCTGACGTTAAAGCCGATCTCCATCTCAGTACCGCCGTAGGTGACGTCCAGAATCTCTTCCGCTTCTTCCTGTTCCGGGTTGTTGGCGGTGATTTTGAGTTGGTTTTCGCTCACATACAGGCGTACGCCACGGAATTTCTCGTTGGAGAGAATCGCCGCGCGGGCAAACGCCTGCTTGAGAATATCGCAACCCGCTTCCAGCGTTTTGTCCGGGTTCTTCGGCAATACGCGGCGATAATCCGGGAAACGACCATCAACCAGCTTGGACGTAAAGATAAAATCACCGACGTGGGCGCGGATGTTGTTACTGCCGATCTGTACGCGCAGCGGGGTTTCGCCGCCGTCGAGCATACGCATCAGCTCAATCACGCCTTTACGCGGCACAATCACCGAATGGTTAGGCAGAGATTGCCCGACCGGCATAGAGCAGACCGCCAGACGGTGACCGTCGGTCGCGACGGTACGCAACTCTTCACCTTCAGTCTCAAACAGCATGCCGTTTAAGTAGTAACGAACGTCCTGATGCGCCATTGAGAACTGGGTGGCTTCAATCAGGCGCTTCATCGTTGCCTGCGGCAGGGTGAATTCGACTTCGCTCTGCCAGTCATCCAGATTAGGGAAATCGGCGGCAGGCAGCGTGGAAAGCGAGAAACGGCTACGCCCGGAGCGCACCAGCATCCGATCGCCTTCCAGCTGGACGGCAATTTCAGCCCCTTCCGGCAAGCCACGGCAGATATCAAAGAATTTCCGCGCCGGGACGGTAGTTGCGCCTGGTTCATGAGGCTGAATCAACGCAACGCGCGCCACCATTTCCATTTCAAGATCGGTGCCCGTCAGCGACAGCGTACCGTCAGCCACCTGCAACAGCAGGTTACCGAGAATGGGCAGTGTAGGACGACCGCCCAGCGGGCCACTGACCTGCTGAAGCGGTTTTAATAAATGTTCACGTTCAACGGTAAATTTCATAGCGTCACGAAGATAATGTTCTGATTAAGTTTGAGAAATCTTCTTTAATATCATGGCTTTCTTCACGCAACTGCTCAATCTTACGACATGCATGAAGTACGGTAGTGTGGTCACGTCCACCAAACGCGTCGCCAATTTCCGGCAGACTGTGGTTGGTGAGCTCCTTTGCCAGCGCCATAGCCATCTGACGCGGGCGCGCTACCGAGCGAGATCGACGCTTGGAAAGCAGATCCGCGATTTTAATTTTGTAATACTCCGCCACCGTCTTCTGGATATTGTCGATGGTGACCAGCTTTTCCTGCAACGCCAGCAGATCGCGCAGCGCTTCACGCACAAAGTCGATAGTGATAGCGCGTCCGGTAAAGTTAGCGTTAGCGATCACGCGGTTCAGCGCCCCTTCCAGCTCACGCACGTTAGAGCGTAGTCGCTTGGCAATAAAGAACGCCACCTCGCCAGGCAAACGAATATCATTTTCGTCCGCTTTTTTCATCAGGATCGCCACGCGGGTTTCCAGCTCAGGCGGTTCGATCGCCACCGTCAACCCCCAGCCGAAGCGGGATTTCAGACGATCTTCAACGCCGTTGATCTCTTTTGGATAACGATCCGACGTCAAAATGATCTGCTGATTACCTTCTAACAGGGCGTTAAAGGTGTGGAAAAACTCTTCCTGGGATCGTTCTTTATTGGCGAAGAATTGAATGTCATCGATAAGCAGTGCATCAACGGAACGGTAGTAGCGTTTAAACTCTTCAATCGCGTTGTTTTGCAAGGCTTTAACCATGTCCTGCACAAAGCGCTCGGAGTGCATATACACCACTTTCGCATTCGGTTTGCGCGCCATAATACCGTTGCCCACCGCATGCAACAGGTGAGTTTTACCCAGACCGGTGCCGCCGTAGAGGAACAAGGGATTGTAGGCGCCGCCGGGGTTGTCCGCCACCTGACGCGCCGCCGCGCGCGCCAGTTGGTTGGATTTACCTTCGACGAAGTTATCAAACGTGTGTTTCACGTTGACGTTAGAGCGGTAGGTCGGTTCTGCCGGAGCCGGCACGTTATCCCAGCCCGGGCGCGCCGCGGCTGGCGCCGCACGCTGTGGCTGCGCCTGAGCGACCTGCGCAGGCGCAACAACATTGTTGACCGGCGTTTTGAGCGTTTGAGTGACGGGTTTCGTCCCGACCTCAAAACGCAGTTGTGGGGCATCCGCTCCGCAGAAATTATTCAGCAGTCCATTGATATTATTGAGGTACTTGTCTCTTACCCAATCGAGCACAAAACGGTTTGGCGCATACAAAGCCAGCGTGTTATCGCTCAGTTCCGCCTGCAACGGGCGTATCCACATACTGAATTCTGTGGCTGGTAACTCATCCTGCAATCGGGCAAGACACTGCTGCCAAAGCGAAAGTGACACGGCGGACTCCACTCGAACAAAAGTCGATAAATGACAAAGGCTGAAACATTCATGATTGTTGACGCACGTCGAAAAGACCCTGTGCATAAAAGGGTGACGTGCGAATTGCTATCTGCAATTTTACCCGATCAGGATCCGTTGAAACGATCAGGACCGCGGATCATAGCCTAAACTGAGCAAGAGATCTTCTGTTTCTCACAGATTCTTCCCGATTTATCCACAGGATGATCCAGAACCGGGTAAGTGTAAACGATCCAGGCGAAGTGCTGCACGATTTCGCGCGCATATTGAAAAAATTAATGAGTAAAGACATTAAGCGCCTTAAACGATCTAATAAAGATCCCGTGCGATCCTTGCGCTTTGCCCGGCAGTCCGTATAATCCTCCACCCGTTGTACAATGCCCATCGTACGGCGTTAGCGCTGCTTGTTTTTCGCGCGAAAAGGTGCGGAAAAACGCAGGGTTTTAAGGAAAGAGAATTGACTCTGGAGTGTACAATTATTACAATCCGGCCTCTTTAATCACCCACGCTGAGGCGTAAGTCGTTCGATAATCGTTCGGGTATACGCAAAAGTCAGTGAATTTATTCAAGTTTAGGTAGAAATCGCCATGAAACGCACTTTTCAACCGTCTGTACTGAAGCGCAACCGTTCTCACGGCTTCCGTGCTCGTATGGCTACTAAAAATGGTCGTCAGGTTCTGGCACGTCGTCGTGCTAAAGGCCGCGCTCGTCTGACCGTTTCCAAGTAATAAAAGCTAACCCCTGAGTGGTTAAGCTCGCATTTCCCAGGGAGTTACGTTTGTTAACTCCCAGTCATTTCACATTTGTCTTCCAGCAGCCACAACGGGCTGGCACGCCGCAAATCACCATCCTCGGCCGCCTGAATTCGCTGGGGCATCCCCGCATCGGTCTAACCGTCGCCAAGAAAAACGTTCGACGCGCGCATGAACGCAATCGGATTAAACGTCTGACGCGTGAAAGCTTCCGTCTGCGTCAACATGAACTCCCTGCAATGGATTTCGTGGTGGTGGCGAAAAAAGGGGTTGCCGACCTCGATAACCGTGCTCTCTCGGAAGCGTTGGAAAAATTATGGCGCCGCCACTGTCGCCTGGCTCGCGGGTCCTGATAGCCCTTATACGGGTCTATCAACGCCTGATCAGTCCGCTGCTTGGGCCGCATTGCCGTTTCACGCCAACCTGCTCAAGCTACGGAATTGAGGCATTGCGCAGGTTTGGAGTGATAAAAGGCAGTTGGTTGACGGTGAAACGCGTATTAAAATGCCACCCTTTACACCCTGGTGGTGACGATCCCGTCCCGCCCGGACCATTTGATACCAGAGAACACTAACGATGGATTCGCAACGCAATCTTTTAGTCATCGCTTTGCTGTTCGTGTCTTTCATGATCTGGCAAGCCTGGGAGCAGGATAAAAATCCGCAGCCTCAGACCCAACAGACCACGCAGACAACGACCACCGCAGCGGGTAGCGCCGCCGACCAGGGCGTACCGGCCAGTGGCCAGGGGAAACTGATTACGGTTAAGACCGACGTGCTTGATCTGACCATCAACACCCGTGGCGGTGATGTTGAGCAGGCCTTGCTGCCAACTTACCCGAAAGAGCTGGGTTCTAAAGAACCGTTCCAGTTGCTGGAAACGACTCCGCAGTTTATCTACCAGGCGCAAAGCGGCCTGACCGGTCGTGATGGCCCGGATAACCCGGCTAACGGCCCGCGTCCGCTGTACAGCGTCGATAACGACACGTTTGTCCTCGCGGATGGCCAGAACGAACTGCATGTTCCGATGACCTGGACTGACGCCGCTGGCAACACCTTCACCAAAACGTTTGTCCTCAAACGCGGTGAATATGCGGTCAACGTCAACTACAGCGTGCAGAACGCCGGTGAGAAACCGCTGGAGGTCTCCACCTTTGGTCAGTTGAAGCAATCCATCAATCTGCCGTCTCATCGCGACACCGGTAGCAGCAACTTTGCACTGCATACCTTCCGTGGCGCGGCGTACTCTACGCCGGATGAGAAGTACGAAAAATACAAATTCGACACCATTGCCGATAACGAAAACCTGAACGTCAGCTCCAACGGCGGCTGGGTCGCCATGTTGCAGCAGTACTTCGCAACGGCATGGATTCCGCGTAACGACGGCACCAATAACTTCTATACCGCTAATCTGGGTAACGGCATTGCCGCTATCGGCTATAAATCTCAGCCGGTTCTGGTACAGCCGGGTCAGACTGGCGCAATGACCAGCACCCTGTGGGTTGGCCCGGAAATTCAGGATAAAATGGCGGCCGTTGCACCGCACCTGGATCTGACCGTTGATTACGGTTGGCTGTGGTTCATCTCTCAGCCGCTGTTCAAACTGCTGAAATGGATTCATAGCTTCCTGGGTAACTGGGGCTTCTCCATCATCGTTATCACCTTTATCGTTCGTGGCATCATGTACCCGCTGACAAAAGCGCAGTACACCTCCATGGCGAAGATGCGTATGCTACAGCCGAAGATTCAGGCTATGCGCGAGCGTCTGGGCGATGACAAACAGCGTCAGAGCCAGGAAATGATGGCCCTGTACAAAGCTGAGAAGGTTAACCCGCTGGGCGGCTGCTTCCCGCTGATCATCCAGATGCCTATCTTCCTGGCGTTGTACTACATGCTGATGGGCTCCATTGAACTGCGTCATGCGCCGTTCGCACTGTGGATCCATGACTTGTCCGCACAGGACCCGTACTACATCCTGCCGATCCTGATGGGCGTGACGATGTTCTTCATCCAGAAGATGTCTCCGACCACTGTGACCGACCCGATGCAGCAGAAGATCATGACCTTTATGCCGGTCATCTTCACGGTATTCTTCCTGTGGTTCCCGTCAGGTCTGGTGCTGTACTATATCGTCAGCAACCTGGTAACCATCATCCAGCAGCAGCTGATTTACCGTGGTCTGGAGAAACGTGGCCTGCATAGCCGCGAGAAGAAAAGCTCCTGATTCCATGTAGGCCGGGTAAGCGTAACGCCACCCGGCAATCAGAACAGCGATGACAGGGCGGTCAATTGACCGCCTTTTTTATTAGCAAAAAAGAGAAGATCATGAGCCATAACGACACTATCGTCGCCCAGGCTACCCCACCGGGACGCGGTGGCGTCGGTATCCTGCGCATTTCCGGTCTCAAGGCGCGCGAGGTGGCCGAAGCCGTATTGGGCAAGCTACCAAAACCGCGTTACGCCGATTACCTGCCGTTTAAAGATGCCGATTGCACGGCGCTGGATCAGGGGATCGCGCTGTGGTTTCCCGGCCCAAACTCGTTCACTGGTGAAGACGTACTGGAACTGCAAGGGCATGGCGGCCCGGTCATTCTCGACCTGCTGTTAAAACGTATTCTGACGCTCCCCGGCCTGCGCATTGCCAGACCGGGCGAGTTCTCCGAGCGCGCGTTCCTCAATGACAAGCTCGACTTAGCCCAGGCAGAAGCGATTGCCGACCTGATCGACGCCAGTTCCGAGCAGGCGGCACGCTCGGCGCTGAACTCGCTACAGGGGGCATTTTCCGCGCGTGTGAATCATCTTGTGGAAGCACTCACTCACCTGCGCATCTATGTGGAAGCGGCCATTGACTTCCCGGACGAGGAGATCGACTTTCTCTCCGACGGCAAAATTGAAGCCCAGCTCAACGGCGTGATCGCCGATCTCGATGCGGTACGCGCCGAAGCGCGTCAGGGCAGCCTGCTGCGTGAAGGGATGAAGGTGGTCATTGCCGGACGCCCTAACGCCGGGAAATCGAGCCTGCTGAACGCCCTGGCGGGCCGTGAGGCCGCCATTGTCACCGATATCGCTGGCACCACCCGCGACGTGCTGCGCGAGCATATTCACATCGACGGAATGCCGCTGCACATCATCGATACCGCCGGTCTGCGCGATGCCAGCGATGAAGTGGAACGTATTGGGATTGAGCGCGCCTGGCAGGAGATAGAACAGGCCGACCGCGTGCTGTTTATGGTGGATGGCACAACCACCGATGCCGTTGATCCGGCGGAAATCTGGCCGGACTTTATCGCCCGTTTACCGGCGAAACTGCCGATCACCGTTGTGCGCAACAAAGCTGACATCACTGGCGAGACGCTGGGTATCAGCGAGGTGAATGGTCACTCACTTGTCCGTCTTTCCGCCCGTACCGGCGAAGGCGTGGACGTATTGCGTAACCATCTCAAACAAAGCATGGGCTTTGACACCAATATGGAAGGCGGCTTCCTTGCCCGCCGTCGCCATCTTCAGGCGCTGGCAGAAGCCGCAGAACATCTCCAGCAGGGCAAATCACAGCTGCTTGGCGCCTGGGCTGGCGAACTGCTGGCGGAGGAGCTGCGTCTGGCACAGCAGGCGCTGAGTGAGATCACCGGCGAGTTTACCTCCGACGATCTGCTGGGCCGTATTTTCTCCAGCTTCTGTATTGGTAAGTGATGTTGTTTTGCCCGGTGGCACTACGTTTACCGGGCCGACTAAATCTGTAGGCCGGATAAGGCAAAGCCGCCATCCGGCAATAATAAATTTCCTCACAGGAAATCACCGTTATCCAAATGGCAACTCGCGTCACAGAAAAGCTCCCCGTATTCTTAGCGCCACGCTTATTGTGAGGACGCTATGACCCGCTTTCTAATCTGTAGTTTTGCCCTTGTTTTACTCTACCCAGCTGGCATCGACATGTATCTGGTCGGTTTACCCCGTATTGCCGCCGATCTGAACGCCAGCGAGGCGCAGCTGCACATCGCGTTTTCGGTATACCTGGCCGGGATGGCCACCGCAATGCTGTTTGCGGGTAAAGTTGCAGACCAGTCAGGGCGCAAACCGGTGGCGATAGCGGGCGCGGTGATATTCATCATCGCCTCCATGCTTTGCTCACGAGCAACGGATGGGTCGCTGTTCCTGACCGGGCGCTTTATTCAGGGCATCGGGGCGGGGTGCTGTTATGTGGTGGCGTTTGCGATTTTGCGCGACACGCTGGACGATCGCCGCCGGGCGAAAGTGTTATCGCTATTAAACGGAATTACCTGCATTGTGCCGGTATTAGCGCCAGTGTTAGGGCATTTGATTATGCTTAAATTCCCGTGGCAAAGTCTGTTTTACACGATGATAGCGATGGGTATCGCGGTATGCCTGCTCTCGGTGTTTATCCTGAAAGAAACGCGCCCGGCAACATGCTCATCGACCTCGCGCCCTCAGCAAAATGCAGAGTCGCTGCTCAACCGCTTTTTCCTCAGCCGTCTGGCGATCACCACGTTGAGCGTGTCGGTGATCCTCACATTTGTAAACACCTCGCCGGTGTTGCTCATGGAAATGATGGACTTTGATCGCGGTGAATACGCCACCACAATGGCGCTGACGGCAGGCATCAGCATGGCGGTGTCGTTCTCAACGCCCTTTGCGCTGAGCGTATTTAAACCGCGCACGCTGATGCTCACGTCGCAAGGGCTGTTTCTGGCTGCGGGCATCGTACTCAGCCTCTCATCCTCTCACGCCGTCACGCTCTTTGGCCTGACGCTCATCTGCGCGGGTTTTTCAGTTGGCTTTGGCGTGGCGATGAGCCAGGCATTAGGCCCATTCTCACTGCGTGCTGGCGTCGCAAGCTCTGTACTCGGCATTGCACAGGTCTGCGGGTCATCGCTGTGGATATGGCTGGCGGCAGTCATTGGCTTTAACGCCCTGAATATGCTGATCGGGATTCTGATTGGCTGTAGCATGGTCTGTATCCTGTTACTGATGACCATACAGCCCGCAGCGCATTATGAAAAAATCCATCACCAGTCTCGATCTTAATCTGTTGTTATGTTTGCAGCTTCTGATGCAGGAGCGCAGCGTCACCAAAGCGGCGAAGCGGATGAACGTCACGCCCTCGGCGGTGAGTAAGTCGCTGTCAAAGCTGCGAACATGGTTTGATGACCCGCTGTTTGTGAACACGCCGCTGGGGCTGACGCCGACGCCGCTGATGGTCAATATGGAACAAAGCCTGGCGGACTGGATGCAGATGAGCAATCAGCTGCTTGATAAACCGCATCACGAATCGCCACGCGGCCTGAAATTTGAACTGGCGGCAGAGTCGCCGCTGGTAATGATCATGTTCAATTCTCTGTCGCAGCAGATTTATCAGCGCTATCCGCAGGCCACAATCAAGGTGCGTAACTGGGATTACGACTCGCTGGATGCCATTACACGCGGCGAGGTGGATCTCGGCTTTACCGGAAGGGAGAGCCATCCCCGTTCGCGGGAGCTTCTCAGCCTGCTGCCGCTGTCTATCGATTTTGAAGTCCTGTTCAGCGACCTCCCCTGGGTCTGGCTGCGGGAAGATCACCCGGCGCTACAAGAAGAGTGGAATCTGGAAACATTTTTACGCTATCCGCATATCAGCATTTGCTGGGAGCAAAGCGACACCTGGGCGCTGGATGATGTATTGCAGGAGATGGGCCGCAAACGCAACATCGCCTTAAGTTTACCGGGGTTTGAACAATCGCTGTTTATGGCCGCCCAGCCGAACCACTCGCTGCTGGCGACCGCGCCTCTCTACTGCCAGCGTTATAACCAGCTCCACCAGCTCCCGTTGGTCGCGCGTCCTCTCCCTTTTGACGCCGCCCAGCGAGAAAAGCTGATGGTGCCTTTTACCCTCCTTTGGCATAAACGTAACAGCCATAACCCTAAAATTATCTGGTTAAAAGAGACCATTAAAACGCTCTATAGCCACCTCTCCTGACGGTAAATTAACCACGACCGCGTCAGAAATGTAAAAGTCGCGTAAGCGCCGCTGTTTTTGTCGAACTTTTGACCAGTAAAACCTGTCCATAATCTACGTAAATGTTACTCTCGTAATAATCACGGACCATTAATCACGGAGCGAAAAATGGCGACACATTTTGCCAGAGGGATTCTTACGGAGGGACACCTGATTTCAGTCCGTCTGCCTTCTCCATGCCACATCGAAGCCAGAAACCTTCCCGCTCACCGCCGGACACGTTTTTTGGCTTCACGCGGCTTACTCGCTGAACTGATGTTTATGCTCTACGGAACCAGCGAGCTGCCGGAAATAGCTATTCAGGCCAAAGGGAAGCCTGTCTTTCGCGATAAAAATCTGCCCGCGTTCTCCATCTCATATGCCGGGAATATGGTGGGCGTGGCGCTGACAACGGAGGGGGAATGCGGTCTGGATATGGAATTACAGCGAGCCATGCGAGGCTTCCATAGCCCACTCTCAGCCGAGAGCCCGGCGTTCTCCAGCAACGAAAATCTGTGGATCAACAATCAGAGCGATCCCAACGAAGCGCGCGCGCAACTGATCACCTTACGCCAGAGCGTGCTAAAGCTAACCGGTGACGTACTGAATGACGATCCGCGTGAACTCCAGCTCCTTCCCGGCGCAGGCCGCCTGAAATGCGCCCACGTTACGCAGGTGGAGGCAATATGCGACGCGGAAGATATTCTGGTCTGGTCGGTGGCGGTTACGCCAGCCATTGAAAAACTGAATGTTTGGGAGTTTGATAGTAAGCAAGGATGGAAAAGCCTGGCCGATATCCAGACCCGGGCGAATGAACCCACCGGTCGCCTGATGCGATTCGCTCAATTATCCACAGCAAAGTCATCTTATACACTTAGCTGATTCGGCCCTGTCCCGGCCGCCATGATGAAAAGGAGTAATCATGTCCGAAACGTTGAATGTTGTTACGTTACTGGGGAGCCTGCGCAAAGGTTCATTTAACGGTATGGTCGCCCGCACGCTGCCGAAAATTGCCCCGGCAGGCATGGAGGTCAGCGCATTACCTTCGATTGGCGATATTCCGCTGTATGACGCTGATGTGCAACAGGAAGAGGGGTTCCCGGCGAGCGTTGAAGCGCTGGCGGAGCAAATCCGTAAAGCGGACGGCGTCGTCATCGTCACACCGGAATACAACTACTCGGTGCCTGGCGGACTGAAAAACGCGATCGACTGGCTGTCCCGCCTGCCAGAACAGCCGTTAGCCGGGAAACCGGTGCTGATCCAGACCAGCTCAATGGGGGCAATCGGCGGCGCTCGCTGTCAGTATCATCTGCGCCAGATTCTGGTATTCCTTGATGCGATGGTAATGAACAAACCGGAGTTTATGGGTGGCGTGATTCAGAACAAAGTTGACCCGCAAACCGGGGAAGTGGTTGATCAAAGCACGATTGATCATCTTACCGGCCAGCTAACCGCATTTGGCGATTACATTCAGCGCGTTAAAGCGTGATAACAGCGCGCGCGTAGGGCCGCAGGCCGGATAAGGCATTTGACCGCCATCCGGCTATCAAATTTGCCTGATGGCGCTACGCTTGTCAGGCCTGGACACCTCGCGCAGCGCCGTATCAGCGGCAATTAGTGCGCGTCGATAAACACAATCTTCAGCACAAACAACAACGCCACAACCACCACGCAAGGGCTCAGCTCACGCAGACGTCCGGTACCGATTTTCATCACACAGTAAGAGATAAAGCCCAGCGCGATACCTTCGGTAATCGAGAAGCTGAACGGCATCATCACAGCAGTAATAAATGCCGGAACAGACTCGGTAAGGTCTTGCCATTTCACGCGCGCCAGACTGGAAGTCATCAATACGCCAACATAGATCAGCGCCCCGGCAGCGGCATAGCCCGGCACCATTCCCGCCAGCGGCGACAGGAAGATAACCAGCAGGAACAGCAAACCGACAACAACGGCGGTCAGGCCCGTGCGCCCGCCGACGGATACGCCGGATGAGGACTCGATATAGGCGGTAACCGACGAAGTTCCGATAAACGCCCCGGTCACAGAAGAGACGCTATCGACGAACAGCGCCTGCTTCATCCGCGGGAATTTACCTTTCTCATCAGCCAGACCGGCTTTGTCGGTAACGCCAATCAGCGTACCGGAGGAGTCGAACAGGTTCACCAGCATGAAGGAGAAAATCACGCCAGCCAGACCAATGTTAAACGAGCCCGCCAGATCCACATGCCCGATCACAGAGCTAACGCTTGGCGGCGCAGAGATAATGCCGTTGTAATGCACATCACCCATCATCCAGCCGAGCAGCGTCGTTACAATAATAGAGACCAGCACGGCGGCATGAATGTTACGTGATGCCAGAATAGCGATGATGAAGAAGCCCAGCACGCCGAGCAGTACGCTGTGAGAGGTCAGATTACCGATGCTCACCAGGGTTTCCGGGTTCGCGACGATAACGCCTGCGTTTTTCAGCCCCATCATGCCGATAAACAGGCCGATACCGCTGGTGATGCCCACGCGCAGACTGACCGGAATGTTAGCAATCATCCAGTAACGCACGCGGAAGATGGTCAGCAGCAGCAGGCCGATCGCTCCCCAGAAGATTGCGCCCATACCAACCTGCCAGGACAGCCCCATCGCGCCAACGACCACGAAGGCGAAAAACGCGTTCAGACCCATAGCCGGCGCCAGCGCGACCGGTAAATTAGCAAACAGCCCCATCAGAATGCTGCCGAACGCCGCGATAAGACAGGTGGTAACGAAGACGGCGCTGGTGTCCATGCCAGCAACGCCAAGAATCTGCGGGTTAACAAAAACGATGTAAACCATCGTCAGGAAGGTGGTAAAACCGGCGATCACTTCGGTTCGTGCCGTCGTGCCATGTTCGCGCAGTTTAAACACGCGTTCCAGCATACCCTGACCAGAAGTCTGGGTGGTGTGTTGTTGACTCATTATCTATTTCCGAACAAGGAGGGAAAATTCGTCGCTATCCTATACCAAAATGCGACAATAAGGGCAGTTGTGAGACACTTTTTTCATTGAATTTGCTTATACGGCAACGATTGCGTCGCACAATAAGGCATTACGAAAACGTTAAACTAGCGAGAAAAGAAAGCATGTCCCAGATTCAAGCGGTATTTTTCGACTGCGACGGTACGCTGGTCGACAGTGAAGTCATTTGCTCCCGCGCGTATGTCGCGATGTTCCAGGAATTCGGCATCACGCTCGATCTCGAAGAGGTGTTCAAACGCTTTAAAGGCGTAAAACTCTACGAAATCATCGATATCATTAACGAGGAGCAGGGTGTGTCGTTAGCAAAAGCGGATTTAGAACCCGTTTACCGCGCCGAGGTCGCACGCCTGTTCGACTCAGAACTGGAGGTGATCGCAGGGGCAAATGCGCTGCTGGACAGCATGACGGTGCCGATGTGCGTCGTCTCTAACGGCCCGGTCAGCAAAATGCAGCATTCACTGGGCAAGCTGGGCATGTTGCATCATTTTCCAGAAAAATTGTTCAGCGGCTATGACATTCAACGCTGGAAGCCCGATCCGGCTCTGATGTTCCACGCGGCAAAAGCCATGAACGTTAACGTGGAGAATTGCATTCTGGTGGATGATTCCAGTGCCGGCGCCCGGTCGGGAATCGATGCGGGAATGGAGGTGTTCTACTTCTGCGCCGATCCGCACAACAAACCGATCGATCATCCAAAAGTAACGACGTTTACCGATCTGGCGCAGTTGCCGGAATTGTGGAAAGCGCGGGGTTGGAATATCGTCGATTAAACCGTAGGCCTGATAAGCAAAGCGCCATCAGGCGAATGGCGCAGAATGCCGGATGCGGCGTAACGCCTTATCCGGCCTACAATAGCGACGCCGGGGGATCCCGGCGAACGCAACAAGCTGCTTATTCCTTCGGATCTTTCCCCGCCAGCAGCTTATCCAGTTCATCACCGCCGACGTGACGGAAGTCTTGCCCCTTCACGAAGTAGAAGATGTATTCGCAGATATTCTGGCAGCGATCACCGATGCGCTCAATGGAGCGTGCGCAGAACAGCGCGGTCAGCACGCTTGGAATGGTGCGCGAATCTTCCATCATGTAGGTCATCAGCTGACGCACGATACCTTCGTATTCCTGGTCAACTTTCTTGTCTTCACGGTAGATACGCACCGCTTCGTCAATATCCATTCGCGCGAACGCGTCCAGCACATCATGCAGCATCTGTACGGTGTGACGCCCCAGCGACTCCAGGCTCACCAGCAGCGGCTGGTGCTGGTGGGAGAATTTCTCCAGCGCGGTGCGACAAATTTTGTCCGCCACGTCGCCAATGCGCTCCAGTTCAGCGATAGTTTTGATGATCGCCATCACCAGGCGCAGGTCGCTCGCTGTCGGCTGGCGTTTGGCAATGATGCGCACGCACGCTTCATCGATCGCCACTTCCATCATGTTGACGTGCTTATCGCCGTCAATAACGCGCTTCGCCAGTTCGCTATCCTGATTATGCATCGCGGTGATCGCATCAGAAAGCTGTTGCTCCACCATGCCGCCCATGGTCATCACCTGGGTGCGGATGCTTTCCAGTTCTGCGTTGAACTGGCCGGAAATGTGTTTGTTAAGGTTTAGGTTGTCCATGGTTAGCTCCAAATCAACCGTAGCGGCCAGTAATATAATCTTCGGTTTGCTTTTTAGCGGGCTTAGTGAACAGATCGTCCGTGTTGCTGAACTCAATCAACTCGCCCAGATACATAAACGCCGTGTGGTCGGAACAACGCGCAGCCTGCTGCATGTTGTGCGTCACGATCACCACGGTGTAGTCCTGCTTCAGCTCAGTGATCAGCTCTTCAATACGCCCGGTGGAAATCGGGTCCAGCGCTGAACACGGCTCATCCAACAGCAGAACTTCCGGGCGAATGGCGATACCACGCGCAATGCACAGACGCTGCTGCTGACCACCCGAGAGAGAGTACCCGCTCTGGTGCAATTTATCTTTGGTTTCGTTCCATAATGCGGCTTTGGTCAACGCCCACTGAACGCGTTCGTCCATATCGGCGCGAGACAGTTTCTCAAACAGGCGCACGCCAAAAGCAATGTTGTCATAGATAGACATCGGGAACGGCGTCGGCTTCTGGAACACCATCCCCACTTTGGCACGCAGCAGAGCGATATCCTGGGTGTTGGTGAGGATATTATCGCCATCCAACAGGATCTCACCTTCCGCGCGCTGCTCTGGATACAACGAATACATTTTGTTAAAGGTACGCAGCAGTGTGGATTTACCACAGCCAGACGGCCCAATAAACGCCGTGACCTGGTTCTTCGCGATATCCAGGTTGATATCCTTCAGGGCATGGAATTTGCCGTAGTAGAAGTTCAAATCACGAACCTGAATCTTACCCGGAGCAGTATCAACCATACTCATTTCAATCTCTTCCTCATTCGGCGTCGCCGTTGGCCGCGCCGTAAAAAATTAACCGCTGTTCACATCTGTAGGCCAGATAAGGCGTTTACGCCGCCATCCGGCACCTGAAATTAACCGTGTTTACTCTTCGCAAAAATGATGCGCGCCAGAATATTCAGCAACAATACGCACAGGGTAATGATCAACACCCCAGCCCAGGCCAGTTGCTGCCACTCCGCAAACGGACTCATCGCAAATTTAAAGATAGTGACCGGCAGGTTAGCGATAGGCTGCATCATGTCGGTGCTCCAGAACTGGTTGGAAAGCGCAGTAAAGAGCAGCGGCGCGGTTTCACCCGCAATACGGGCAACCGCCAGCAGTACGCCGGTGATGATCCCGGAAATCGAGGCTTTCAGGGTAATCGCCGAGATCATTTTCCATTTCGGCGTCCCCAGCGCATAGGCCGCTTCACGCAGGCTATCCGGCACCAGTTTCAGCATGTTCTCTGTGGTACGAATGACGATAGGCACCTGTAGCAGCGCCAGCGCAATCACGCCCGCCCAACCGGAGAAGTGCTCCATTTGCGCCACCACGATGGTGTAAACAAACAGACCGACCACGATAGACGGCGCGGAAAGCAGGATGTCGTTAATGAAACGGATCACTTCCGCAAGCCAGGATTTACGGCCATATTCCGCCAGGTAGATCCCCGCCATGATGCCAAGCGGCGTACCAAATACCGTCGCCCACAAAATTAACAGTCCGCTCCCCGCCAGGGCGTTCGCCAGACCACCGCTAGCGGTATTCGGCGGCGGCGTCATTTCGGTAAACAGCGCCAGCGACATGCCGTCGAAACCACGCGTAATGGTGGACATCAGGATCCAGATGAGCCAGAACAGCCCAAACGCCATCGTCGCCATTGAGAGCGTCAATGCGATGCGGTTTCTCGTGCGGCGCTTAGCCTGCATTTTACGGCGGGATTCCGCCAGTTCTGCGGTCGTTTGCATTTCAAGCGTAGCCATTAGCGTGCCCCCTCATTCTTCGCCAGACGCATAATCATCAGCTTAGAAATCGCCAGCACAATGAAGGTAATCACAAACAGAATCAGACCCAGTTCCATCAACGCGGCAACGTGCAGACCAGACTCCGCTTCGGCAAATTCGTTCGCCAGCGCAGAGGTAATACTGTTGCCCGGCATGTACAGCGAAACGCTGTCGAGCTGGTAGGTGTTACCGATGATAAAGGTCACCGCCATGGTTTCTCCCAGCGCACGACCCAGTCCCAGCATAACGCCGCCAATCACCCCATTTTTGGTGAACGGAAGGACGATACGCCAGATAACCTCCCAGGTGGTGCAACCGATGCCGTAGGCCGACTCTTTCATCATCACCGGGGTTTGTTCGAAGACATCGCGCATAACTGCCGCGATGTAAGGAATGATCATAATGGCGAGAATGACGCCCGCCGCCAGAATACCGATACCAAATGCCGGGCCGGAGAACAGTGCACCAACAAACGGAATGTTGGAAAGAATATTCCCGACTGGTTCCTGGAACCAGGTGGCAAACAGCGGCGCGAAGATAAACAGGCCCCACATGCCGTAGACGATACTGGGGATAGCCGCCAGCAGTTCGATGGCGATGCCCAGCGGGCGACGCAGCCAGCCCGGCGCCAGTTCCGTCAGAAACAGGGCAATACCGAAGCTCACCGGAACAGCGATCAGCAGAGCGATAAACGAGGTAACCAGCGTGCCATAAATGGGAACCAGCGCGCCGTAGATATCGTTTGGCGCATCCCACTCTTTAGTCCACAGGAACGAGAAGCCAAACTTCTCAATGCTTGGCCAGGAGGAGATAATCAGCGAGACAATAATGCCACCCAACATCAATAGCACAATCAGCGCAGCCAGTTTTACCAGCGCGCTGAATATCATGTCACCCTTTTTACCCGGCGGGTTAAAAGCAGGCTTGGTTGCAGCCATAAATTACTCTTTCCATTAAACGCGTTTACGAAGTTGCCCATGCCGGATGGCGCTACGCTTATCCGGCCTACAAATCGGGCCTACAGTCGGAACTGTAGGGCGGATAAGCGTAGCGCCATCCGCCAGTTCGTTAAAGATATTCTATTAGTACAGCGCTTTACCGCTGCTGTCCTTCACATTGGTCTTCCATGCTGCACGAACCTGCTCAACAACGCTGTCCGGCAGGCTGGCGTAATCCAGGTCATTCGCCTGTTTGCCGCCATTTTTGTATGCCCAGTCGAAGAACTTCAGCACTTCAGCGCCCTGCTCAGGTTTCTTCTGCTCTTTGTGGACCAGGATGAAGGTGGTGGAAGTGATTGGCCACGCATCGTCACCTTGCTGGTTCGTCAGATCCTGAGCGAAAGAGGTGCTCCAGTCAGCGCCTTTCGCGGCGTTAGCAAAGCTCTCTTCGGTCGGGCTTACGGGTTTACCATCCGCTGAAATCAGTTTGGTGTAAGCCAGGTTGTTCTGCTTCGCATAAGCGTATTCAACATAGCCGATAGAGCCCGGCAAACGCTGTACGAATGCGGCGATACCGTCGTTACCTTTACCGCCCAGACCGGTCGGCCAGTTAACGGTAGAGCCAGCGCCGACTTTAGATTTCCACTCTTCGTTCACTTTCGCCAGGTAGCTGGTGAAAACGAAGGAGGTGCCGGAACCATCTGCACGACGCACAACGGCGATGTTCTGAGAAGGCAGTTTCAGACCCGGGTTCAGTTTGGTGATGGCTTCATCATCCCACTTCTTAATTTTACCCAGATAGATGTCACCCAGGGTTTTCCCATCCAGCACCAGTTCGCCAGACTTCAGACCCGGGATATTCACCGCCAGCACTACGCCGCCAATGACGGTCGGGAACTGGAACAAACCTTCCTGCTCCAGTTTTTCGTCAGACAGCGGAGCGTCGGATGCACCGAAATCAACGGTGTTAGCCGTAATTTGTTTTACACCACCGGAGGAGCCGATACCCTGGTAGTTTACTTTGCTACCGGTCTCTTTCTGATAGGTATCAGCCCATTTGGCATACACCGGCGCAGGGAAAGTTGCACCTGCACCTGTCAGGCTCGCTGCTGCGAAAGCAGAGAACGCGCTCATGGATAAGGTCGCGGCGACAACAGTTGCGACAGTGGTACGCATGACTTTCATAATGTCTCCTGCAAGATTTTCGTAAATCATTGTTAAGTGGCTACGATGAGCAAAATAGGACAAACAGGTGACAGTTAAATGTACGAAATATGACAGTTTTATGACAACGAAAACTGATGAAATAAATCACAGAAAAAACAATTTATAAACAATCAGTTAATTCACTTCATGACAATATGATTTCATGAAAATTTTCTTTTTATGACACTGAAAACAGTAGCTGAAGATGACGGTTTGTCACATTAAAACGACGGGAGAATTGATTAAAAACAGAACAGCGCAGAAAAAAATGCCCCGCTTTCGCAGGGCATCGTCACGATTACTCAACGGTAACTGATTTCGCCAGGTTACGCGGCTGGTCCACATCGGTGCCTTTGATCAGCGCAACGTGATACGCCAGCAGTTGCAGCGGAACGGTGTAGAAGATCGGTGCAATCACCTCTTCCACATGCGGCATCTCAATGATGTGCATGTTGTCGCTGCTGACAAAACCGGCATCCTGGTCGGCGAAGACGTACAGCTGGCCGCCACGGGCGCGGACTTCTTCGATGTTGGATTTCAGTTTTTCCAGCAGTTCGTTGTTCGGCGCCACCACGATAACCGGCATATCTGCGTCGATCAGCGCCAGCGGGCCGTGTTTCAGCTCACCTGCCGCATACGCTTCTGCGTGAATATAAGAGATCTCTTTCAGCTTCAGCGCACCTTCCAGCGCGATCGGATACTGATCGCCACGGCCCAGGAACAGGGCATGGTGTTTGTCAGAGAAATCTTCCGCCAGCGCTTCGATACGCTTGTCCTGAGACAGCATCTGTTCGATACGGCTCGGCAGCGCCTGCAAACCGTGAACGATGTCGTGCTCGATAGACGCATCCAGACCTTTCAGACGCGCCAGCTTCGCCACCAGCATCAGCAGAACGGTCAGCTGAGTGGTAAACGCTTTGGTGGAGGCCACGCCGATTTCCGTCCCGGCGTTGGTCATCATCGCCAGATCGGATTCACGCACCAGGGAAGAACCCGGAACGTTACAGATGGCGAGAGAACCCAGATAGCCCAGCTCTTTCGACAGGCGCAGACCGGCAAGGGTATCCGCCGTTTCGCCAGACTGAGACAGGGTGATCATCAGGCTGTTACGACGCACGGCGGATTTGCGGTAGCGGAATTCAGAGGCGATTTCGACGTCGCACGGAATACCGGCCAGCGATTCAAACCAGTAGCGAGAAACCATACCGGAGTTATACGACGTGCCGCAGGCGATAATCTGAATATGTTCAACCTGAGACAGCAGTTCGTTCGCTTTTGGCCCCAGCTCGCTTAAATCCACTTCACCGTGGCTGATACGCCCGGTCAGCGTATTTTTAATCGCATTCGGCTGTTCGTAGATCTCTTTCTGCATGTAGTGACGGTAAATACCTTTATCGCCCGCGTCATATTGCAGACTGGATTCGATATCCTGACGTTTCACTTCCGCGCCGGATTTATCGAAAATGGAGACCGAACGACGGGTCACTTCCGCAATATCGCCTTCTTCCAGGAAGATGAAGCGACGGGTTACCGGCAGCAGCGCCAGCTGGTCGGAAGCGATAAAGTTTTCGCCCATACCCAGACCGATAACCAGCGGGCTGCCAGAGCGCGCCGCCAGCAGCGTATCCGGGTGACGGGTATCCATGATTACCGTGCCGTACGCGCCGCGCAGTTGCGGAATCGCACGCATAACCGCTTCACGCAGCGTCCCGCCCTGTTCCAGCTCCCAGTGCACTAAGTGAGCAATCACTTCGGTGTCGGTCTCAGAAACGAAGGTATAACCACGCGCTTTCAGTTCTTCACGCAGTGGTTCATGGTTTTCGATGATGCCGTTATGCACCACCACAATGTGGTCAGAAACATGCGGATGCGCGTTTGCTTCCGAAGGTTCACCGTGGGTCGCCCAGCGGGTGTGAGCAATACCGGTGCCGCCATGCAGAGGATGATCTTCCGCTGCCTGGGCCAGCATCTGTACTTTACCAAGGCGACGCAGACGGGTCATGTGACCTTCCGCATCAACCACGGCCAGACCGGCAGAGTCATAACCACGGTATTCCAGACGACGTAAACCTTCGAGAAGGATTTCAGCTACATCACGTTGCGCGATAGCGCCAACAATTCCACACATAGTATTTAATTCCGATTTTGGCATTAAGCCTGTCGTTGTCGCCGACCTGTATACCCGTATTTTCGGGCGCCCCGAGCCTTGTAGAGAGTGGGGTTATTTTTATAGGTACTGCTTTTGGGCGAGCGATATATCTTTATCGCCTCATCCCTCATCTGCCGGATGGCGCTTATGCTTATCCGGCCTACAGAACGTCATCGAACGTAGGTCGGATAAGGCAAAGCCGCCATCCGGCAAAAAGACTTACTTCTTCTTCACCGGACGCTGCCAGCCCTGCTTATGCACCTGCGGCACGCGGCTTAACACCAGTTCGTTATCCGCAACGTCGCGGGTAACGGTTGTGCCGGCGGCGATGGTCGCACCTTTCCCCACAGTGACCGGCGCCACCAGCTGAGTATCAGAACCGACAAACACATCATCGCCAATAATCGTTTTGAATTTATTTGCGCCATCGTAGTTGCAGGTAATGGTGCCCGCGCCGATATTCACGTTGTCGCCAATTTCCGCATCACCCAGATAGCTCAGGTGGCCCGCTTTCGAACCTTTCCCCAGACGCGCTTTTTTCATTTCAACGAAGTTGCCGACATGAGCGCCTTCCCGCAGTTCCGCGCCAGGGCGCAGACGGGCAAACGGACCAATAGTACAGGCCGCTTCCAGGTGCGCATCTTCCACCACGCTGTACGGGCTGATGTCACAGTCATCGCCAATTACACTGTTTTTAATAACGCAACCCGCGCCAATCTTCACGCGGTGACCCAGCGTGACGTTGCCTTCGATGATAACGTTAGTATCAATTTCAACATCGCGCCCGTGGGTGAGAGCGCCGCGCAGGTCAAAACGCGCGGGATCGCGCAGCATCACACCGGCCAGCAGCAGCTTTTCGGCCTGTTCGGACTGATAAACGCGTTCCAGACGAGAGAGTTGCAAACGGTTGTTTACGCCTTCCACTTCGCTTAAACGATCCGGGTGTACAGCAGCGATTTCGCGGCCTTCCTGATATGCCAGCGCAATGATGTCGGTAATGTAATATTCACCCTGAGCATTATTGTTGGTCAGTTTCGCCAGCCAGCGCTTCATGTCCGCACCATTAGCGATCAGGATACCGGTATTGATTTCCTGGATCTGACGCTGTTCGTCGGTGGCATCTTTATGCTCAACGATGCCGGTCACTTTACCGTTCTCACGCGTAATACGACCGTAACCGCTCGGATCGTCCAGCTTCACGGTTAACAAACCAATGCCGCCCTGCGGTTTGGCGTCACGCAGACGCTGTAAGGTTTCCACAGAGATCAGCGGCACATCGCCATAGAGCATTAAAATGTCTTCGTCATCGCTAAAGAACGGTGCCGCCTGCTGCATCGCATGGCCCGTCCCCAGTTGCTCTGCCTGCAAAACCCAGTTCAGGTTGTCATTTTTAAGGGTGTTTTTAAGCAGATCGCCGCCGTGGCCATAGACCAGATGCACCTGAGATGCGCCTAATTCATTAGCGGCATCAATGACATGCTGAACCATCGCTTTTCCCGCAAGGGTATGCAGCACTTTAGGAAGATCGGAATACATACGCGTGCCTTTGCCTGCGGCAAGGATCACTACGCTCATAGCACTATTCAACATACGCGTCCTGACTGTAATTTGAGAACGAATTTATACCGTTTCACATTGAAAATACTACATTTTTTTCATCGTGAAATGGGCAGAAGAGAAAACGCTCAACGCGGGGTTTTCACCGCTTGTTAATGGGATATTTTCGTTCATCACCCTGCCTTTTGTCTTCAGAAAAGTCAGACTTACCTTTCATTAAAGGCTTAGGTTAATGTTTTTGCTATTTTTTTGACCCATGAATAAAGATGAGACAGCACGGAATAACATTCAGGCAAAAAAAAACCAGCCTGATTTCAGACTGGTTTTTATGCTTTCAAGCCGGTGTTACATCGCTTTTTTGGTCAACTCGATAACGCGCAGTTTGGCGATCGCTTTGGCCAGTTCCGCAGATGCCTGAGCGTAATCCACGTCACCATGAGAGCTCTTAATGCGCTCTTCAGCCTTACGTTTCGCTTCCAGAGCTCGCGCTTCGTCGAGATCCTGGCCGCGAATCGCGGTATCAGCCAGTACGGTCACACTGCCAGGCTGCACTTCAAGAATGCCGCCAGACAGGTAGATAAACTCTTCATGACCGAACTGTTTAACGATGCGGATCATACCAGGCTTAATGGCGGTGAGCAGCGGCGCGTGGCCCGGGTAAATACCCAGTTCACCTTCACTACCCGTTACCTGGATTTTTTCGACCAGACCAGAGAACATTTGTTGCTCTGCGCTGACGACGTCCAGGTGGTAAGTCATTGCCATATCACCCTCCGATTAAGGCGTTAAAGTTTTTTGGCTTTTTCCACGGCTTCGTCGATGGAACCGACCATGTAGAACGCCTGCTCCGGCAGGTGATCGTATTCGCCTTCCATGATGCCTTTAAAGCCACGGATGGTGTCTTTCAGGGAGACGTATTTACCCGGAGAACCGGTAAATACTTCTGCCACGAAGAACGGCTGGGACAGGAAGCGCTGGATCTTACGTGCGCGAGCTACCACCAGTTTGTCTTCTTCAGACAGTTCATCCATACCCAGGATGGCGATGATGTCTTTCAGTTCCTGGTAACGTTGCAGGATAGACTGTACGCCACGCGCAGTGTCGTAGTGCTCCTGACCAACAACCAGCGGGTCCAGCTGACGGCTGGTGGAATCCAGCGGGTCAACGGCCGGGTAGATACCCAGAGACGCGATCTGACGGCTCAGTACCACGGTTGCGTCAAGGTGCGCAAAGGTGGTGGCTGGAGACGGGTCAGTCAAGTCATCCGCAGGTACGTATACCGCCTGTACGGATGTGATAGAACCGGTTTTGGTGGAGGTGATACGTTCCTGCAAAACACCCATCTCTTCCGCCAGGGTCGGCTGGTAACCTACCGCTGAAGGCATACGACCCAGCAGTGCGGATACTTCCGTACCGGCCAGGGTGTAACGGTAGATGTTGTCGACGAACAGCAGAACGTCACGACCTTCGTCACGGAATTTCTCCGCCATGGTCAGGCCGGTCAGCGCAACGCGCAGACGGTTTCCCGGCGGCTCGTTCATCTGGCCGTAAACCAGGGATACTTTGTCGATAACGTTGGAGTCGGTCATTTCGTGGTAGAAGTCGTTACCCTCACGAGTACGTTCACCTACGCCCGCAAACACGGAGTAACCGGAGTGTTCGATCGCGATGTTACGGATCAGCTCCATCATGTTTACGGTTTTACCTACACCCGCACCACCGAACAGACCCACTTTACCGCCCTTCGCGAACGGACACATCAGGTCGATAACTTTGATACCGGTTTCCAGCAGTTCCTGAGAGTTTGACAACTCTTCGTAGGACGGTGCCGCACGGTGGATAGCCCAACGCTCTTCTTCACCGATCTCGCCTTTCATATCTACTGGTTCGCCCAGTACGTTCATGATACGACCCAGCGTTGCTTTACCTACCGGGACTTCGATCGGGTGCTCAAGGTCTTTCACATCCAGACCACGACGCAGGCCGTCGGAAGAACCCATGGCGATGGTACGTACGATACCGCCACCGAGCTGCTGCTGAACTTCCAGCACCAGATGTTCATTACCATTCTGCACCTCAAGGGCGTCGTACACGCGCGGTACGGCATCCTGAGGGAACTCGACGTCAACTACGGCGCCGATTACCTGGACAATTTTTCCAGTAGCCATCTTGAATCCTCTACGAATTAACCTGGTTATACCGCGGATGCACCACCGACGATTTCGGTGAGTTCCTGAGTAATGCTGGCCTGACGAGCTTTGTTGTATACCAACTGCAACTCTTTAATCAGGCTACCGCCATTGTCGGTCGCGGCTTTCATCGCCACCATACGTGCGGCCTGCTCGCTGGCCAGGTTTTCTACCACGCCCTGATAAACCTGAGATTCCACATAGCGACGCAGGAGGGTATCCAGCAGCGCTTTCGGATCGGGTTCGTACAGGTAATCCCAGGTTTTACGTTTCAGTTCATCATCTTCTGAAGCCGGTAACGGCAGCAGCTGAGTGATAGTCGGAACCTGAGACATGGTGTTAATAAATTTGTTGCTGACAATGTAAAGCTTGTCCAGACGGCCTTCATCATAGGCCTGCAACATCACTTTTACCGGGCCGATCAGTTCGGACAGGGATGGGTTATCCCCCATACCCGTCACCTGGGCGACAACATTGCCACCTACGGAACTAAAGAAAGACACGCCTTTAGAGCCGATCATTGCGAGGTCGCACTGAACGCCTTTATCGGACCATGCTTTCATATCCGCCAGCAGTTTCTTGAACAGGTTAATGTTCAAGCCACCGCACAGACCACGGTCGGTCGACACCACCAGGTAGCCCACGCGCTTAACGTCGCGTTCTTCCAGATAGGGGTGCTTATATTCCAGATTACCGTTCGCAAGGTGACCAATCACTTTGCGCATGGTATCTGCATAAGGACGGCTGGCCGCCATGCGATCCTGCGATTTACGCATTTTGGAAGCGGCGACCATCTCCATCGCTTTAGTGATCTTTTGCGTGTTCTGGACGCTTGCGATCTTACTACGTATCTCTTTTGCGCCGGCCATGAGCTTCTCCTCAATGCCTTGCGGCCTGCCTTAAGGCAGGCCACCAGACGTTACCAGGACTGGGTTGCTTTGAAGGAATCGAGGATGCCTTTCAGCTTGCCTTCGATTTCGTCGTTATAGCCACCGGACTGGTTGATCTCTTGCATCAACGGAGCGTGATCACGGTCGACGTAAGCCAGCAGAGCGGCTTCGAAGCTACCGATTTTCGCCAGTTCTACATCCGCCAGATAACCACGTTCTGCCGCGAACAGAACCAGAGACTGCTGCGCAACGGACATCGGCGCATACTGTTTCTGTTTCAGCAGTTCAGTCACTTTCTGACCGTGGTCAAGCTGTTTACGGGTTGCATCGTCAAGGTCAGATGCAAACTGGGAGAACGCTGCCAGTTCACGATACTGCGCCAGCGCGGTACGGATACCACCGGACAGTTTCTTCATGATCTTGGTCTGCGCTGCACCACCAACACGGGATACGGAGATACCCGGGTTAACCGCAGGACGAATACCAGAGTTAAACAGGTTGGTTTCCAGGAAGATCTGACCATCGGTAATAGAAATTACGTTGGTCGGAACGAACGCAGAAACGTCACCCGCCTGGGTTTCGATAATCGGCAGCGCAGTCAGAGAACCGGTTTTCCCTTTCACTTCACCTTTAGTGAAGGCTTCAACGTATTCAACGTTAACACGCGCAGCACGCTCCAGCAGACGAGAGTGGAGGTAGAATACGTCGCCCGGGAATGCTTCACGTCCTGGCGGACGACGGAGCAGCAGGGAGATCTGACGATAAGCAACAGCCTGTTTGGACAGGTCATCGTAGATGATCAGCGCATCTTCGCCGCGGTCGCGGAAGTATTCGCCCATTGCGCAACCGGCATACGGCGCCAGGTATTGCAGTGCGGCAGATTCAGATGCGGTGGCAACCACAACGATGGTATTTTGCAGCGCGCCGTGTTCTTCCAGCTTACGAACCACGTTAGAGATGGTGGACGCTTTCTGGCCGATAGCCACGTAGACGCACTTGATGCCGGAATCACGCTGGTTGATGATGGCGTCGATTGCCAGAGCGGTTTTACCGGTCTGACGGTCACCGATGATCAATTCACGCTGACCACGACCGATTGGGATCATGGAGTCAACGGCTTTATAACCCGTCTGAACTGGCTGATCAACGGACTGACGTTCGATTACGCCCGGCGCGATAGCTTCAACAGCAGAGAAGCCGTCGTGCTCAACCGGACCTTTACCGTCGATTGGCGCGCCCAGGGTGTTAACCACACGGCCCAGCAGGCCACGGCCAACCGGAACTTCCAGGATACGGCCAGTACATTTAACCTTCATGCCTTCGGCAAGGTCAGCGTACGGCCCCATCACAACCGCACCTACAGAGTCGCGCTCCAGGTTCAGTGCGATAGCGTAACGGTTACCCGGCAGGGAGATCATTTCACCCTGCATACAATCGGCCAGGCCGTGAATGCGGATAACACCGTCACTTACAGAAACAATAGTACCTTCGTTGTGAGCTTCACTCACAACATTGAACTGAGCAATGCGCTGCTTGATCAGTTCGCTGATTTCGGTGGAATTCAGTTGCATGCTCCAGTCCCCTTAAGACTGCAAGACGTCTGCAAGGCGTTCAAGACGGCCGCGTACGCTGCCATCAATGACCATATCACCCGCTCGGATGATAACGCCTGCCATTACAGACTTATCGATTTTGCAATTCAGCTTAACTTTGCGTGACAGACGTTTTTCCATCGCAGCGCTAATTTTCGCAAGCTGTTCTTCACTCAATGCGGTGGCGGAAGTTACCTCAACTTCAGAGGTGGACTCACTCGCGGCGCGCAGGTGAATAAACTGCTCCAGAACATCCGGGAGCGCGTTCAGACGATTATTTTCAGCCATCACCCGAATCAGGTTCTGACCGTTTTCGTCCAGCTGCTCACCGCAGACTGCGATAAACGACTCAGCGAGCGTTTCCGGCGCCAGCGCGCCAGAGAGAAGCTCTGCCATTTGTTCGTTCTTGGTTACCTCGGCGGCAAACGCCAGCATGTCCTGCCAGCGCTCTACACTTTGGTGTTCGACGGCAAAGTCAAAAGCTGCTTTGGCGTAGGGGCGAGCTACCGTAACAAATTCAGACATCAGCCCCTCCCTCCTTACAGTTCAGCGACAAGTTTGTCCACGATGTCGCTGTTAGCAGCTTCATCCACGGAACGTTCGATGATCTTCTCGGCGCCAGCAACAGCCAGGATAGCAACTTGCTTACGCAGCTCTTCACGGGCACGTTTACGCTCGGCGTCAATTTCCGCCTGCGCCTGGGCCACGATTTTAGTACGTTCCTGCTCTGCTTCAGTTTTGGCTTCATCCAGGATCTGAGCGCGACGTTTGTTCGCCTGCTCAATGATTACCTGAGCTTCCGCCTTCGCTTTTTTCAGCTGGTCGGTCGCGCTGGCCTTTGCAAGGTCAAGGTCCTTATGTGCTCGTTCTGCGGAAGCAAGACCGTCAGCAATTTCTTTTTGACGTTTTTCGATGGCAGCCATTAACGGCGGCCATACGTACTTCATGCAGAACAGAACGAACAGGACAAACGCGATGGCCTGGCCGAGGATTGTTGCGTTAAGATTCACAGCACAATGCCTCTATCTAGTTAACGTTCTGATATTGCTCTTAATTCAAGCAACGCTTACTACGCGACAGCGAACATCACGTACAGACCCAGACCTACAGCGATCATCGGGATAGCATCCACCAGACCCATAACGATAAAGAACTGAGTACGCAGCAGAGGAATCAGATCAGGTTGACGCGCTGCGCCTTCCAGGAATTTACCCCCGAGGATGCCGATACCGATCGCAGCACCGATTGCCGCCAGACCCATCATCACAGCGGCAGCCATGTACAGCAGATCCATATTCAGGTTTTCCATGACAGTCTCCAGTTTGTTTCAGTTAAAACGTAGTAGTGTTGGTAAAATTAATGCTCTTCAGACGCCATCGACAGATAGACAATCGTCAGAACCATGAAGATGAAGGCTTGCAGCGTAATGATCAGGATGTGGAAAATGGCCCACGGCACATTCAGAATCCACTGTGACCACCACGGCAACAGACCAGCAATCAGAATGAAAATCAGCTCACCGGCATACATGTTGCCGAACAGTCGCAGACCGAGTGATACCGGTTTGGACAGCAGACTTACCCCTTCAAGGATTAAGTTGACAGGGATGAACGCCCAGTGATTGAACGGCTGTAGCGTCAACTCTTTCGTGAAGCCGCCGATGCCTTTCATTTTGATGCTGTAGAACAGAATGAGGATAAATACGCCCAGCGCCATCGACAGGGTGATGTTCACGTCAGCGGACGGAACGACACGCAGTGCCGGCAGACCGAAGATATGCTCGCCGATATACGGCAGCAGATCGATAGGCAGTAAGTCCATCAGGTTCATCAGGAATACCCAGACGAAGATCGTCAAGGCCAGCGGCGCAATCAGCTTGCTTTTGCCATGGTACATGTCTTTCACGCTACCATGCACAAAGCCGATGACCAGCTCAATCGCGGTCTGAAATTTACCTGGTACGCCGCTGGTCGCCTTTTTGGCTACGCTGCGGAACATAAGCAGGAACAACAGACCCAGCACCACCGAGAAGAACATGGAGTCAATATTGAGCGTCCAGAAGGTGGCTGGGGGGTTATGCGGATCCACCAGCGAGAATGTACGCAGGTCCAACTGAAGGTTGTTCAGATGGTGTCCTATGTAATCCTGCGGCGTCATATTTTCTGAAGCCATGATGCCTTTTACCCTTTGTTGTTAATTACAGCCGGCGCCAGTATCTGAACCACCAGCACCAAAACCCACGTAACGATCAGCGGCAAAAATACCGCCTTAAAAACCGCCAACGCCACCACCAGTAGAACCAGCATCGCTAACACCTTGAAGGCTTCGCCGAAGGCGAATGACCAGGCCACGCGGCCTTTCGCAGGTGTATGCGCCTGGTGACGCCAGGCAAATATCATAAACAACATGTTAGGCAGCAACACTGCCAGGCCTCCGCATAAGGCGGAAGCGCCCCAGAAGGGGTCTTTGAGGCTAAACAGCAATCCACTTGCTATTACCGCCAGAAGCTGAATGAACAGAAGCTTACGAGCAACGTTTCGACTCAAGAGCGACACAGACATCACGTTTTTACTCCTGCTCCCTTCGAGGTATGCCGCGTGTCGTATAAAACGTTCTTTAAGGCTTAGAGTCAAGCATCAAAAAGCGGTCAAATTATACGGTGCGCCCTCGTGATTTCAAACAATAAGTAGCTAAAAGGTGAATAAATGTTTAAATATTTTTCCCTGGTGCACATTTATCACTTTTCATCAAACTGTGAACGATCATGCAAAACTGCAAATGGCGCGTAAATACTGGTGATAAAGCGTGCTTCGGATCACATATTGAGCATATTCGCCCCGGCAGTATTTATTTACTTGGCAAATGATGCCTTTTCATCTTTCTGATATTTAAGCCTAAAATCACTCACTATTTAAAAAACACCCGGTTACAAGCTAAAAACCATTCATTGACATTTATAATAAAAATTCAACATACCTGAGTGATTCTTAGGTTCAATTTTTAGCAACCTGATATTTTCAATGTTGATTAATTCATTTTTTAATAAAAAGAGCTACGTTGTAGCAATGATACAAAACGGTGAACTCATGGTTAACGGTAACAAGGTATAACTATTCGTTACCTCGCGATTGTTAACACGCGAGCGCCCGTTTTTTTTCTATTTTTTTTGATAAAAATTAAATTTTGTTTGGCTTAATGACCACCAAATGACGTTCGCCTTCCAGCTGCGGGACACACAGTTTAACCACGGACTCGACGCTGAACACCGCAGACAGCGAGGCGATTTCCTCTTCCGGCAGTTGACCCTTTAACGCATAAAAGCGGCCATTTTCCCCCGGCAGGTGGCGACACCAGCTCAACATGTCATCGAGAGAGGCGAATGCACGGCTGATCACGCCATCAAACGGCGGCTCAGAAGGGAACTCTTCGACGCGACTCTGCACTGGCGTAATATTTTCCAGCTTGAGTTCGTGCTGAACCTGGCGCAGAAAGCGTACCCGCTTGCCCAGGCTATCCAGCAGCGTGAAATGCGATTCAGGACGGACAATGGAGAGCGGGATCCCCGGCAGCCCCGGTCCCGTACCGACGTCAATAAAACGCTCCCCTTGCAGGTGCGGCGCCACAACGATGCTGTCCAGAATATGGCGTACCAGCATCTCGTTAGGATCCCGCACCGACGTCAGGTTGTAGGCTTTGTTCCATTTGTGCAGCATATCGACATACGCAATCAGCTGATTTTTCTGGTGATCGGTAAGCGAAATGCCTGCTTCATCCAGCAGACGGGAGAGTTTGTTAAGCACGGTCGTTACCTGTTAATAATCAAATGCCCGATGCGCTTTCGCTTATCGGGCCTACAAATTTGTAGGGCGGGCAAGCGAAGCGCCCCCGCCAAATTAGTGTTATCAAGCGCTGCGACGCAGCATTCCCTGTTTCTTCAGCCACACCAGCAAAATTGAAATCGCCGCGGGCGTAACGCCGGAAATGCGCGACGCCTGACCGATAGAGACCGGTTTGTGATCGTTCAGCTTGGCGATAACTTCATTCGACAGACCAGAAACCTGGCGATAATCCAGCGTTGCAGGCAGCAATGTGTTCTCGTTACGCAGCTGTTTTTCGATCTCATCCTGCTGACGGGCGATATAGCCTTCGTATTTTACCTGAATCTCAACCTGCTCAGCGGCCTGCGCATCATCAAGACCCGGAGTGAACGGTGTCAGCGAAGTCAGCTGCGCGTAGGTCATTTCCGGGCGACGCAGCAGATCTTCACCGCTGGCTTCACGCGACAGCGGCGCAGTCAGGTGAGCGTTCACTTCGCCGGCCGATTCCGCCGACGGCGTTACCCAGGTGGATTTCAGACGCTGACGTTCGCGTTCGATATTCTCCAGTTTCTCGTTGAAGCGCGCCCAGCGCTCATCATCCACCAGGCCCAGCTCGCGGCCCATTTCCGTCAGACGCAGGTCGGCGTTATCTTCACGCAACATCAGGCGGTATTCCGCGCGGGAGGTAAACATGCGGTACGGTTCTTTGGTGCCCAGCGTGCAAAGATCGTCCACCAGCACGCCGAGGTAAGCCTGAGAACGCGCAGGCGCCCAGCCTTCTTTGTCCGCAGACAGACGGGCGGCGTTCAGACCGGCGAGCAAACCTTGCGCGGCCGCTTCTTCGTAACCTGTCGTCCCGTTGATTTGCCCGGCGAAGAACAATCCCTGGATAAATTTGCTCTCCAGCGTTGGTTTCAGGTCGCGCGGATCGAAGAAATCGTACTCAATGGCATAACCTGGACGCACAATTTTCGCGTTTTCCATCCCCTGCATTGAGCGGACGATCTGCATCTGCACATCGAACGGCAGGCTGGTGGAGATACCGTTCGGGTAAATTTCGTTAGAGGTCAGTCCTTCCGGTTCCAGGAAGATCTGATGCTGGTTGCGATCGGCAAAGCGCATGACTTTATCTTCGATCGACGGGCAGTAACGCGGGCCGATCCCTTCGATCACACCGGCATACATCGGACTGCGATCGAGGTTGTTGCGGATCACATCATGGGTTTTTTCGTTGGTATGCGTGATGTAGCACGGCACCTGCTGCGGATGCTGGGACGCGTTGCCCATGAACGAGAACACAGGCATCGGGTTATCGCCGTGCTGCTGCGCCAGTGCGCTAAAATCAATGGTGCGCGCATCAATACGCGGCGGCGTACCGGTTTTCAGGCGGCTGACGCGCAGCGGAAGTTCACGCAGGCGACGAGACAGTGGAATGGATGGCGGATCGCCAGCACGGCCGCCGCTGTAGTTATCCAGACCAATATGAATTTTGCCGTCAAGGAAAGTCCCGACGGTGAGAACCACCGCTTTAGCCCGGAATTTCAGGCCCATCTGGGTAACTGCGCCCACGACGCGATCGTTTTCAACAATCAGATCTTCAACCGCCTGCTGGAAGATCATCAGATTGGGCTGATTCTCCAGCGCAGTACGCACCGCCTGGCGATATAGCACTCGATCCGCCTGTGCGCGAGTCGCACGAACGGCCGGACCTTTGCTTGCGTTTAGTATCCTAAACTGGATACCCGCCTGGTCGATCGCTTTCGCCATCAGCCCGCCGAGCGCATCCACTTCTTTTACCAAGTGTCCCTTCCCAATACCGCCAATGGCCGGGTTGCAGCTCATTTGCCCCAGCGTGTCGATATTGTGTGTCAAAAGCAGGGTCTGTTGCCCCATACGCGCTGCGGCCATTGCGGCCTCAGTGCCTGCATGACCCCCGCCAATGATGATGACGTCAAAAGGATCCGGATAAAACATGGTAATTGCCTCGCATACGGCGGTGTGAAAGTGGATTGAAGCCCGGGTCGTGGATTCTACTCAACTTTAGCCGCTGGAGAAAGTCCCGGGATCCTGGGTATTAAAAAGAAGATCTTTTTATTTAGAGATCTGTTTTATTGTGATCTCTTATTAGGATCGCGATTGTCTGTGGATAACCAGGATCCGCTGAATAAGATCAACAAGTTGTTGAGGATCATTAGCTGTGAATGATCGGTGATCCTGGCCCGTATAAGCTGGGATCAGAATGAAGGGTTATGCACAACTCAAAAACTGAACACCGATTGTTCTTTGGATAACTACTGGTTAATCCAAGCTTCTTACCAGAGTTATCCACACTCGAACGCACGATCTTTACACTATTTTGAGTAAATTAATCCAGGATCCCAGCCAAACCTCTGCCGGATCTTCAGGAATATCGTGTTCAAGGATGTTGATCTTGAGGGTTTCCCCGATCGGTTTTGCGCCTGATGTCTTGAGCGCGGCCTCTATTTTATCGATGGCGCCGCAGAATGTGTCATATTCACGACTTCCGATGCCGATGGCGCCGAAACGAACCTGAGAAAGATCGGGGTTCTGCGACTGAAGCGCTTCATAGAAAGGAGCAAGGTTATCTGGGATATCGCCCGCGCCATGCGTGGAGCTGATAATCAGCCAGGTTCCTGACGCTGACAGATCCTCTAATAGCGGACCGTGCAAGGTTTCGGTTGAAAAACCTGCATCTTCCAGCTTTTCAGCCAGATGTTCTGCAACATATTCGGCACCGCCAAGGGTGCTGCCGCTGATAAGAGTAATGTCTGCCATACGAGCCTATCCTTATAAAGAGGGGCTATTGTACGCTGTGAGCGAGCTGGGATCTACCTGTGGAAAAATGTGGGATTAAAAAAGCCGATCACGGCCGGATAGTACGCATGATCGGGTTTTGCAGGGAGATCAATGTCTCGGTGGACTGAATTTCATCAATTGTTTGGATCTTGTTGATAAGTACCTGTTGCAGGGCGTCGATGGATCGGCACATAACCTTAATAAAGATGCTGTAGTGGCCGGTGGTGTAATACGCTTCGGTCACTTCGTCCAGGCTTTCGAGCTTCGCCAGCGCGGATGGGTAGTCTTTCGCGCTTTTTAAAATAATGCCGATAAAGCAGCAGACGTCGTATCCGAGCTGTTTTGGACTGACGTCAATCCGCGCGCCGGTAATGATCCCCGCCTGCTTCATTTTTTCTACGCGAACGTGAATCGTCCCCGGGCTGACGCTAAATTGTTTGGCCAGTTCAGCGTATGCCGTACGCGCATTTGCCATTAACGCTTCCAGGATGCCGCGATCCAGATTGTCGATCTGATAATTTTCCATAGGTTTTTCTTATGTAGATTAGTGATTCACTCTATTTTAGCGTCTTATTTTATCGAATCAAAAGTGAAGTCGGCTTTTTGTTTGTGGATTATTGAATATCACCCTCAATCTGTTGCTTAATCATAGGCAACAGGACGCAGGAGTATACAAAATGAAAACCGCTTACATCGCCAAACAACGTCAAATTAGCTTCGTGAAATCTCACTTCTCTCGTCAACTGGAGGAGCGTCTGGGTCTGATTGAAGTTCAGGCGCCGATCCTTAGCCGCGTAGGAGATGGCACGCAGGATAACTTGTCGGGCTGTGAAAAAGCGGTACAGGTAAAAGTGAAAGCGTTGCCGGATGCCCAGTTTGAAGTGGTGCATTCACTGGCAAAGTGGAAACGCCAGACGCTGGGACAACACGACTTCAGCGCGGGTGAAGGGCTGTACACGCACATGAAAGCCCTTCGCCCTGACGAAGACCGCCTCTCCCCGCTCCACTCCGTCTATGTCGACCAGTGGGACTGGGAACGCGTTATGGGCGACGGTGAGCGTCAATTCGCCACCCTGAAAAGCACGGTAGAGGCTATCTGGGAAGGCATTAAGGCAACCGAAGCCGCGGTAAGCAAAGAATTTGGTCTGGCGCCGTTCCTGCCGGAGCAGATCCACTTTGTTCACAGCCAGGAGTTGCTGGCGCGTTACCCGGATCTGGATGCGAAAGGGCGCGAACGCGCGATCGCGAAAGAGCTTGGCGCCGTTTTCCTGGTCGGTATCGGCGGGAAACTGAGTGACGGTAAACGTCACGACGTGCGTGCGCCGGATTATGATGACTGGAGCTCTGCTTCTGATCTGGGCCATGCTGGTCTGAACGGCGATATCCTGGTCTGGAACCCGGTACTGGAAGATGCGTTTGAGCTTTCCTCAATGGGGATCCGTGTCGACGCCGATGCGCTGAAACGCCAGCTTGCTCTGACCGGAGATGAAGATCGCCTGAGTCTGGAGTGGCACCAGGCGCTGCTGCGCGGCGAGATGCCGCAAACGATCGGCGGCGGTATTGGTCAGTCTCGCCTGACGATGCTGCTACTGCAACTGCCGCACATTGGTCAGGTTCAGTGCGGCGTGTGGCCTGCGCAGGTTCGTGAAAGCGTCGCTTCCCTGCTGTAATTCTCTAACGCCGCCAGCGTCGTAGCAGGCGGCTTCGCATCCCGGTATCAAAGCGCCAGATATGGTCGAAAATGCGCATGATGCCGGGTTTGCCATGTGCCGACATCGCCACCGCATGAAAACGATGCTGGTGTACCCGCTGTAACTCCCCTACTTTATTCACAACATCGTCAGGTAAGCGCTGGGCGATAAAATCTGAAATGACTACCGCATCCGCATCAAACCACTCTCGCCCCTGCATCCGTTCAATAATGGCGCGAAAACAGCTGGCGATATCCGTGCCGCCGCGAAAGCGCTGGCTCAAAAAGCGGATGGCCTGCTCGATGCCTTCTGGACCAGACAGTTCATAGCGCACGACCTCTGTGGAAAACAGCATGATGAAACAGCGACGGTTATCCGCCAGCGCGACGCGCATCAGCGCCAGGCAAAAGGCTTTCGCGCACTGCTCGTTAAATCCGCCCATTGAGCCGGAAGTGTCCACGCAAACAATGAATGGCCCGCGCGGCTGTTCGTCAAAATCCTGATGAACGACCGGGCGCTCAGTCACTTTCTCACGCCACGCTTCGCCGTGCAGACGGTACGTGAGCAGCTGTTTTTCCACCAGCCGTCGGTAGAATTCATATTCCAGTTCGGTAATGCCGAGCGTTGCCAGCTCAGGCGGCAGCAGGCGCAGAATGTCGTCGCTTTGCTGAATGCCGTCAACCTGTTCTGGAACGGTCGCCGGTTCGCGCACCAGCGTACGAAATGTCTCCATCGGCGCATCTTTGCGCGGCACCGATTTGGCTTCCCTGGAGCGGCCTAACTGTTCCGCTAGGCGTTTCAGTTCGGGTTGTTCTGCCAGGAAGTCGCCATATTTTACGATCAGCTGATAATCGCCGCGTTTGAGTTGCCCTGCGCTCATATCCCACAGGCGGCCGGCTGCATGGTCATTTTCCGCCAGGACCGGCTCCAGTTGCCCGCTGAGCGTCATACGTTCCTGCACTTCACTCAGCAACTGCTCGCGCTCCTCTTCCAGCAACTGGTGATTTAAGGCAGTGGTTTGCACGATCAGGCTTAAACGCCAGCGTTGCAGAAAAAGCGTGTGCAGCGCTGGCGTAAAAGTGGCGTTACTGTCCACCAGTTGCTGGGCTTGCCCGGCATAGGGCGAATGTAGCCGGTGCAGCAACGCTAATATCTGCGGCAATTGCACAATAAACTGCGTTGTTCCGAGAAGCTGGCTTTGTTGATAGCACATCACCTCTTCCGTGAGTTCCGGCGGCACGCGCGCGTCTTTAAGACGGCTGCGCAGCGCTTCGCGCCAGCGGGGAAGATCGTCGGAAATGGCCCTCTTTAATCGGGGGAATTTCTCGAAGAAGATAGCCAGCTGCGGGGAGGCCAGCAAAGTGAGGATAATCTCTTCGATAATCCCCTCTTCACTGACCGCCAGCATGACATTCAGCGTGTCCAGTGTCAGCATTGCTGCGCCTGGCGGATCTGCGCACCAACATCCTGTAGGCTGGCTTCAATACGACCTAACCAGTCGCTATGGATAAACAGACATTTTTGCTGTTCGCTGAACCGGCTGTGCTGCTGGTGCCATTCGCTGTCCAGCGCCTCAAGCTGCTGTTTGATTTCGCCGGGCATTCCCTCTTCTGAACTGCCCGGTAGCGCCAGACGGCTGCCCTGTAGGCTGACGTCGCGCACCACCAGATGCTGAGCGCTATCAACTTCCATATTCAGCGTCTGGGCAAAACCGATCCCGTTGAGTTTGCCGCGGATCTCTCCGCCTTTTGCCAGCCACTGCTCAAGGGCGCTGCGTTCAAAAGCGATATGAATGACTTCCATATCATGCAGTTTAAGCGGTTGTTGCAAAAGCAAGGTTAGCACTGGCGCGCTCGCCTCTGGCGGCAGATCGTAATGGGGACGGCGGCTGAACATTCCTCCCTGACGAACAACGGTAAAGGCTGTTTTATCGCTTTGCTGCTGTTGCAACTGAAGGCGACGTTGCACAATGCCGCCGAGGCGCGTCAGCATTGCCTGTTGCTGCCAGGCGTGCCCGGTCATCAATATTTCAAGCTGTTGCTGCATCAGATTCAGGCTTTGCGCGTCATACCACAGGCAATCTTTCAGCAGGATAAGATCGATTGGCGCTACGGCGTCGCGTCCGCTAAAGAATGCGCTGGCCTGTAACAGACGAATGGCTTTTTTCCAGCGACGGTCGGAGACATAGGGGGCGTCCGGCAGCGCATCAAGCTGCTGGCGCAGCGTGAAAATCAGTTCAAATACATGATCGGGCAGCGTAATGGCGGAAATATCCTTCTGCCACTGATAATACTCTTCATCAGTCACCTGTAATGAGGCCGGCACCGGGTTGTCGCTTTCGTCCTGCTGGCTTACCAGCATGGAGCGGAAATTCGCCTTATCCTGTACTTTATCCAGCCACAGACGAATGAGCATACGGTCGTATAACGCCTCCAGACTGCTGTCTGCTTCGGGAAGCTCGTTTGAGGCCGCCACCAGCAGGCGCATCGGAATTTTTTCTTCGTGCGCGCCGTTACGGAAATGGCGTTCGTTAATGGCGGTCAGCAGAGTGTTCAGGATTGCCGGGCCCGCTTTCCAGATCTCATCCAGAAAGACGATTTCCGCTTCAGGAAGATAACCCGTGGTCAGACGCTCATAGCGACCTTCATCTTTTAGCGCCTGAATGGAGAGAGGACCAAAAACCTCCTCGGGCGTGGAGAAACGCGTCATCAGATACTCAAAGGCGCGGGCGTGCTGAAAGGCGAACTTCAGACGACGGGCTATCAGGCTTTTGGCAATGCCTGGCGGGCCAAGTAAAAAGACGCTCTCACCGCTCAACGCTGCCAGCAGGCAAAGGCGAATGGCGTGGCTACGTTCATAAAGTCCCTTTTCCAGGGCGCTGCTCAGACGGGAAATTCTTTCCGCTAATAAATGTGGGTGAGCCATAATAAGGTGGCGTCCTTCCGCCAGATGTATCATGTTAACAGCGAGTATAGACGTTTCGCCACGAAGCAATAATAGACTGAAGCATCGTTTCTTTTTCTTTGCGCCAGGTTAATCTGACGTCGATTAGGGGTACGATTTTGCGATTAATCGTGCATACTGTGCGCCTTTTTTGTGGGCCAAGGGACTACGCACACATTTCATATATATACACTAAATCATTCAAACTGCATCAAGGTGGCAAAGGAGTGGATCCCCGGGAGCCTTGTCGTTTGAAAGATGCCATGTATAAACGAAAGACGAGTCTATGAGCACTGATAATAAACAATCATTGTCTGCGATCACTCTCGCAGCGATTGGGGTTGTCTATGGTGATATTGGTACCAGCCCACTTTATACACTTCGTGAATGCTTGTCCGGTCAGTTTGGTTTTGGTGTTGAACGTGATGCCGTATTTGGCTTTCTGTCGCTGATTTTCTGGCTGCTGATCTTTGTTGTTTCTATCAAGTATCTGACTTTTGTCATGCGCGCAGATAACGCCGGTGAGGGCGGGATTCTGACCTTAATGTCGCTAGCCGGGCGTAATACGTCGGCGAGAATGACGTCCACGCTGGTCATTATGGGGTTAATTGGCGGTAGCTTCTTCTACGGCGAAGTGGTGATTACACCCGCGATCTCAGTCATGTCGGCCATTGAAGGTCTGGAAATTGTGGCGCCGGAACTGGATACCTGGGTTGTCCCGCTTTCTATTATTGTGCTTACTCTGCTGTTTATGATTCAGAAACACGGAACGGGGATGGTCGGTAAGCTGTTTGCGCCGATTATGCTGACGTGGTTTTTGATTCTGGCCGGACTCGGCCTGCGCAGTATCATCGCTAACCCGGATGTGCTTCATGCCCTCAATCCCATGTGGGCGGCGAAATTCTTCCTTGAGTACAAAACGGTGTCGTTTATTGCGCTGGGCGCCGTGGTGCTTTCGATTACCGGGGTTGAGGCGCTGTATGCGGATATGGGGCATTTCGGCAAGCTGCCGATTCGTCTGGCCTGGTTCTCGGTTGTTCTTCCTTCATTAACGTTAAACTACTTTGGTCAGGGCGCATTGCTGCTCAAACACCCGGAAGCGATTAAGAACCCGTTCTTCCTGTTGGCGCCGGAGTGGGCGCTGATCCCGCTGCTGATTCTTGCCGCGCTGGCGACGGTTATCGCCTCTCAGGCGGTGATTTCCGGCGTCTTCTCGCTGACGCGCCAGGCGGTGCGGCTGGGATATTTGTCGCCCATGCGCATTATCCACACCTCCGAAATGGAGTCCGGGCAGATCTATATTCCGTTTGTGAACTGGATGCTCTATTTTGCGGTGGTTATTGTTATTGTCAGCTTTGAGCGTTCCAGCAACCTGGCGGCGGCATACGGTATTGCCGTTACCGGTACGATGGTGCTGACCTCGATTCTTTCTACCACCGTGGCGCGTAAAAACTGGCACTGGAATAAGTATTTTGTCGCGCTGATTCTGGTGGCGTTCTTGTGCGTTGATGTTCCGCTGTTCTCGGCAAACCTCGACAAGCTGCTGTCGGGCGGCTGGTTGCCGCTGACGCTGGGGATCGTGATGTTCATCATTATGACGACCTGGAAGAGCGAGCGTTTCCGTCTGCTGCGTCGTATGCATGAGCACGGTAACTCCCTGGAAGCCCTGATCGCCTCGCTGGAGAAATCGCCTCCGGTACGCGTCCCCGGTACGGCGGTGTATATGTCCCGCGCGCTGAACGTCATTCCGTTTGCGTTGCTGCATAACCTCAAGCACAACAAGGTGCTGCATGAACGCGTGATTCTGTTGACGCTACGCACGGAAGACGCGCCATACGTACACAATGTTCGCCGGGTGCAGATTGAGCAACTGTCGCCAACCTTCTGGCGCGTGGTGGCCAGCTACGGTTGGCGCGAAACGCCGAACGTTGAGGAAGTGTTCCATCGATGCGGTCTGGAAGGTTTAAGCTGTCGGATGATGGAAACCTCTTTCTTTATGTCGCATGAATCGCTGATCCTCGGCAAACGCCCGTGGTATTTGCGTTTGCGCGGCAAGCTCTATCTGCTGTTGCAGCGTAATGCGCTACGTGCGCCGGATCAGTTTGAAATCCCGCCGAACCGGGTTATCGAACTGGGAACGCAGGTCGAGATTTAAGCCTTTTAAAATGCCGGGCGGCGCAGCGTCGCCCGGCAATTATTCCCATCGCATTTCACTTAGCGAAACGTTTCGACCCCGATCACAATTCCGTTACGTCATGATGGTTTTCTGCTCACTTCCGGGAGTAAACTTATTACCAGCGAAACGTTTCGCTAGTGGGGAAAGAAAATGAAGAAAGGCGCGGTACTTAATTCTGATATTTCATCGGTCATCTCCCGTCTGGGGCATACTGATACGCTGGTAGTGTGTGACGCAGGTTTACCTGTTCCATCCAGTACAACGCGTATCGATATGGCGTTAACCCAGGGCGTACCTTCTTTTATGCAGGTACTGGATGTCGTGACCCGTGAAATGCAGGTTGAGGCGGCTATTCTCGCGACGGAAATCAAAGAACATAATCCGCAACTCCACGAAACGTTGCTCAGCCATATTGAGCAACTGCAACAACACCAGGGAAACACCATAGAAATTCGTTACACCACGCATGAACATTTTAAAAAACTAACCGCAGACAGTCAGGCGGTGATTCGCAGCGGGGAGTGCTCCCCGTATGCGAATGTTATTCTCTGTGCTGGCGTCACGTTCTGAGGCCATCATGGACGCATTACTGCAACTCAAAGGGATCGATAAAGCGTTCCCGGGCGTGAAAGCGTTATCTGGCGCCGCGTTAAATGTCTATCCAGGCCGCGTAATGGCGCTGGTGGGCGAAAATGGCGCGGGCAAATCCACCATGATGAAAGTCCTGACCGGTATCTATACCCGTGATGCGGGATCGTTATTGTGGCTGGGTAAAGAAACGACCTTCAATGGCCCAAAATCCTCGCAGGAAGCCGGGATCGGCATCATTCACCAGGAACTGAACCTGATCCCACAGCTCACGATTGCCGAGAATATCTTTCTGGGGCGTGAGTTTGTAAATCGCTTTGGCAAAATCGACTGGAAAAAGATGTATGCCGAAGCGGATGTTCTGCTTGCCAGACTTAACCTGCGCTTCAAAAGCGACAGGCTGGTGGGCGAACTCTCTATCGGCGATCAGCAGATGGTCGAAATCGCCAAGGTACTGAGCTTCGAATCCCGAGTCATCATTATGGATGAACCCACGGATGCGCTCACTGATACCGAAACGGAATCGCTGTTCCGCGTCATCCGCGAGTTGAAATCGCAGGGACGCGGCATTGTCTATATCTCCCACCGCATGAAAGAGATCTTCGAGATTTGCGATGACGTGACGGTTTTCCGCGACGGGCAGTTTATTGCCGAGCGTGAAGTGGCATCGCTGACCGAAGATTCGCTGATTGAAATGATGGTCGGACGTAAGCTTGAAGATCAGTACCCGCGTCTGGATAAAGCGCCAGGCGAGGTACGCCTAAAAGTCGATAACCTGTGCGGTCCCGGCGTTAATAATGTCTCCTTTACTCTGCGCAAAGGGGAAATTCTGGGGATCTCCGGTTTGATGGGCGCCGGGCGTACAGAACTGATGAAAGTGCTGTACGGCGCGCTGCCGCGCACCAGCGGTTACGTCACGCTCGACGGGCATGAAGTGATTACCCGTTCACCGCAGGATGGCCTGGCTAACGGTATTGTTTATATCTCTGAAGACCGTAAACGTGACGGCTTAGTGCTCGGCATGTCGGTAAAAGAGAATATGTCGCTCACCGCGCTGCGTTATTTCAGCCGTGCTGGCGGCAACCTGAAACATAAAGATGAACAGCAGGCGGTGAGTGACTTTATCCGTCTGTTCAATGTGAAAACGCCGTCGATGGAGCAGGCTATCGGGTTGCTCTCTGGCGGCAATCAGCAGAAAGTCGCCATTGCGCGTGGACTGATGACCCGCCCCAAAGTGCTGATCCTCGATGAGCCAACCCGCGGTGTGGACGTTGGCGCGAAAAAAGAAATTTATCAGCTTATCAACCAGTTTAAGGCCGATGGCCTGAGCATCATTCTGGTCTCATCTGAGATGCCAGAAGTATTGGGTATGAGCGATCGCATTATCGTCATGCATGAAGGGCATCTCGGCGGTGAATTCACTCGCGAGCAGGCCACCCAGGAAGTGTTAATGGCTGCCGCTGTGGGCAAGCTTAATCGCGTGAATCAGGAGTAAAAAAGATGACTATCCAGGCTGTTTCTGGTCGCCGTTATTTCACTAAAGCGTGGCTGATGGAGCAGAAATCGCTCATCGCTCTGCTGGTGCTGATCGCGATTGTTTCTACAATGAGTCCCAACTTTTTTACCGTTAATAACCTGTTTAACATTCTCCAGCAAACGTCCGTCAACGCTATCATGGCCGTCGGGATGACGCTGGTTATCCTGACGTCAGGCATCGATCTGTCCGTTGGTTCCCTGCTGGCGCTTACCGGCGCGGTTGCCGCTTCAATTGTAGGGATTGAAGTGAATGCGCTGGTGGCCGTTGCGGCGGCGCTGGCGTTAGGCGCCGCCATTGGCGCAGTGACCGGCGTGATCGTGGCGAAAGGTCGCGTGCAGGCGTTTATCGCCACGCTGGTAATGATGCTTCTGCTGCGCGGCGTCACGATGGTGTACACCAACGGAAGCCCGGTGAATACCGGCTTTACGGATAACGCCGATCTCTTCGGCTGGTTCGGGATTGGCCGCCCGCTGGGCGTTCCGACGCCGGTCTGGATTATGGGTATCGTCTTCCTGGCGGCGTGGTACATGCTGCATCATACTCGCCTGGGCCGCTATATCTATGCGCTGGGCGGCAACGAAGCGGCAACGCGTCTGTCGGGTATCAGCGTCAGTAAAGTCAAAATCATCGTCTATTCGCTTTGTGGTCTGCTGGCCTCGCTGGCGGGCATCATCGAAGTGGCTCGTCTCTCCTCCGCGCAGCCAACGGCGGGTACGGGTTATGAGCTGGATGCCATCGCAGCGGTTGTGTTAGGCGGCACCAGCCTGGCGGGCGGTAAAGGGCGCATTGTTGGGACATTGATCGGCGCATTGATTCTCGGTTTCCTTAATAATGGTTTGAATTTGTTAGGTGTTTCCTCCTATTACCAGATGATCGTCAAAGCGGTGGTGATTTTGCTGGCGGTACTGGTAGACAACAAAAAGCAGTAACAACGACTACAGGACATCTTAAATATGAACATGAAAAAACTGGCTACCCTGGTTTCTGCTGTTGCGCTGAGCGCCACCGTGAGCGCGAATGCGATGGCGAAAGACACCATTGCTCTGGTGATCTCCACGCTCAACAACCCGTTCTTTGTCACCCTGAAAGAGGGGGCGCAGAAAGAAGCGGATAAACTGGGCTATAACCTGGTCGTGTTGGACTCCCAGAACAACCCGGCGAAAGAGCTGGCTAACGTTCAGGATTTAACCGTTCGCGGCACTAAAATTCTGCTGATCAACCCAACCGATTCCGACGCGGTAGGCAACGCGGTTAAGATGGCTAACCAGGCGAAGATTCCGGTTATCACCCTTGATCGCCAGGCAACCAAAGGCGACGTTGTCAGCCACATTGCTTCCGATAACGTGCTGGGCGGCAAAATCGCCGGTGATTACATCGCGAAGAAAGCAGGTGAAGGCGCGAAAGTGATTGAACTGCAAGGCATCGCCGGAACATCCGCAGCGCGTGAGCGTGGCGAAGGCTTCCAGCAGGCCGTTGCGGCACACAAATTTAATGTACTGGCCAGCCAGCCTGCTGACTTTGACCGCACCAAAGGTCTGAACGTCATGCAGAACCTGCTGACTGCGCATCCTGATGTGCAGGCGGTATTCGCACAGAACGACGAAATGGCGCTGGGTGCGCTGCGCGCTCTGCAAACCGCAGGTAAATCTGATGTGATGGTGGTTGGATTTGATGGTACGCCGGATGGCGAGAAGGCGGTAAATGATGGCAAACTGGCTGCGACTATCGCTCAGTTGCCGGATCAGATTGGCGCTAAAGGCGTTGAAACCGCTGATAAAGTACTGAAAGGCGAGAAAGTTCAGGCCAAATATCCGGTTGACCTGAAACTTGTCATCAAGCAGTAATAACGGCTCAGGCCGTTCGCGGTCTGATGGCGACATAAATACGCCATCCTCAGAGAGTTGTTTGAAGATGAAAGCGTAAAAAGAAAAGCAGGGCACGCGCCACCCTAACCCGGTGGCGCACTTTACTGGACATCCCGAACATGAAAACCGCAGGCAACCTTGTCGTCCTTGGCAGTATTAATGCCGATCACATCCTCAACCTCGAATCTTTTCCTGCGCCAGGCGAAACCGTAACGGGCACCCAATATCAGGTGGCATTCGGCGGTAAAGGCGCGAATCAGGCGGTGGCCGCAGGGCGCAGCGGCGCAAATATCGCGTTTATTGCCTGTACTGGCGATGACGATATTGGCGAGAGCGTGCGTAAACAGTTAGCCAGCGATAACATTGATATTGCTCCGGTCAGCGTGATTAACGGGGAATCTACCGGAGTCGCGCTGATTTTTGTTAATGGCGAAGGGGAAAATGTCATCGGCATTCATGCTGGCGCCAATGCCGCATTGTCGCCAGCGCTGGTGGAAGCGCAACGCGAGCGTATCGCCGGGGCTTCTGCGCTATTGATGCAGCTCGAGTCGCCGATTGAAAGCGTGCTGGCGGCGGCAAAAATTGCGCATCAGAACAACACTACCGTTGCGCTTAACCCGGCTCCGGCGCGTGAACTGTCTGATGAGCTGCTGGCGCTGGTGGACATCATTACGCCAAATGAAACCGAAGCGGAAAAGCTCACGGGGATTCGCGTCGAAAGTGATGAAGATGCCGCTAAAGCATCGCAGGTGCTGCATGATAAAGGCATTCATACCGTACTGATTACGTTAGGCAGCCGCGGCGTGTGGGCCAGCGTGAAGGGCGAAGGTCGTCGTGTGCCGGGGTTTAAAGTGAACGCCGTTGATACGATAGCCGCCGGGGATACTTTTAATGGTGCGTTAGTTACCGCCTTACTGGAAGAGACGCCGCTGCCGGAGGCCATTTGCTTTGCCCATGCCGCTGCTGCGATTGCGGTGACACGCAAAGGTGCGCAACCTTCTGTTCCGTGGCGTGAAGAGATAGAGGCGTTTTTAGGTCAGCAGAGGTAACGTTTGGCTACAATGAAGGATGTTGCCCGTCTGGCGGGCGTTTCCACTTCAACTGTTTCGCACGTTATTAATAAAGATCGCTTTGTCAGTGAAGCTATCACCGGGAAAGTGGAAGCGGCGATTAAAGAGTTAAACTACGCGCCTTCAGCGTTGGCGCGTAGCCTGAAATTAAATCAGACCCGCACAATCGGCATGCTGATCACCGCCAGTACCAATCCTTTTTATTCAGAACTGGTGCGCGGCGTTGAACGTAGCTGCTTTGAGCGGGGCTATAGCCTGGTATTGTGTAATACCGAAGGCGATGAGCAGCGAATGAACCGCAATCTGGAAACGCTGATGCAAAAGCGGGTCGATGGCCTATTGCTGCTCTGTACGGAGACGCATCAACCCTCCCGGGAGATCATGCAGCGTTATCCCTCTATTCCTACCGTGATGATGGACTGGTCGCCCTTTGATGACGAAGGGGATTGCGATCTGATCCAGGACAACTCCCTTCTGGGCGGCGATTTAGCGACGCAATACCTGATTGATAAAGGTTTTACCCGAATAGCCTGCATTACCGGCCCACTGGATAAAACGCCCGCGCGTTTGCGGCTGGAAGGGTATAGGGAGGCCATGAAACGCGCGGGGCTGGAAATTCCTGAAGGGTATGAGATCACAGGAGATTTCGAGTTTGGCGGCGGATTTGAAACCATGCAAATGCTGCTGTCCCATAAACAACGCCCACAGGCGGTATTTGCCGGCAATGATGCAATGGCAGTCGGTGCGTATCAGGCGCTTTATCAGGTAGGGTTGCGCATCCCGCAGGATATGGCGGTGATTGGCTATGATGATATTGAACTGGCGCGCTACATGACGCCGCCGCTGACGACGATTCATCAACCGAAAGATGAACTGGGTGAGTTGGCCATCGACGTGTTGATTCACCGTATGGCACAACCCACGCTACAACAGCAGCGTCTGCAACTTACTCCTGTTCTGATGGCGCGGGGGTCGGTTTAGGTTTGTGCCGTTCTTTGATCAGATTGCGGCCATCTTTGGCTTTCAGCAACATGAACATCAGCGCGGATACCACCGTAATAGCGCCCATCGTAATAAAGGTATAGTGGAACTGTTCAACCGTATTGGTTCCTTCAATCCCTTCATAGAGACGCAATACGGCGGCGCTGATCGCTACCCCTAAACTGATGGAAAGCTGCTGCGTGACGGCCAGCAGGCTGTTGCCGCTGCTGGCGTTATCATCGGTCAGATCTGCAAGGGTGATGGTGTTCATGGCGGTAAACTGCGTGGACATCGCCATCCCCAGAACAAACAGCGGCAGAATCAACATCCATACCGGCATGGCGGGGGATTGCAAAGAGAACTGCGCAATCATCAGGCCAATAAATACCGTAATGCCGACCAGCGTCGTCTTGTACCCCAGTTTGCGCAGCACCTGAGTGACCGCTGATTTCGCCAGAATAGAACCCAGCGCCGTCGGGGCCATCATGCAGCCGGCTATCAGCGCCGGGTATCCAAATCCTACCTGTATCATCAGCGGCATCAGGAAGGGAACGCATCCCGTTCCCAGACGCGTGGCGAGGTTTCCTGCTATCCCAACGGAGAACGTGCGCGTTCTGAACAGCGAAAGTGAAATCAACGGCGTTGGGTGTCGACGCGCATGGCGAATATAGGCCAGCAGCAGCACGATACTGCTCAGAATAATGGTTAATGCTATCCAGGTTGCGACGATCTTCTCGCCGAAAAGCTCCATTCCGCTGGAGAACAGCACCAGACTCAAACCAAAGAGGAAGAAGCCGGTCATGTCGAAACGGCGTCGCGGCGTGGTGAAGTTTGGCATGTACTTACGGGCATACAGGATACCGACAATGCCAATGGGAATATTAATCAGGAAGATCCAGTGCCAGCTTGCCCATGTCACCAGTATGCCCCCCAATACCGGGCCGAGGATGGGGCCGACCAGACCTGGCATCGTCACAAAATTCAGAACCGGAAGCAGTTCACTTCGGGGGTAAGCGCGTAATAATGCCAGACGGGCGACCGGCATCATCATTGCGCCGCCGATCCCCTGCACCACGCGGAATACAACCAATTCAGCTAATGAGCCAGAAAGCGCGCATGCCAGCGAGCCGAGCGTAAACAGACTGACGGCAATAATAAAGACGCGACGGGTGCCAAAGCGATCGGCCAGCCATCCGCTTACCGGAATCAGCATCGCGACCGTCAGGGTATAACTGATAATAGCGGACTGCATGGCAAGAGGAGAACGGTTGAGGCTGTGCGCGATAGCGGGTAGAGCGGTATTAAGAATGGTGGCATCCAGCGCCTGCATAAAAAAAGCCATGGCCGCTATCCACGGCAACCCGGCCATACTGCGCGCTTTTTTCTCTGACATTCGGTATCCCGTTACTTGTCCGGTTGTTCGTTCGGCGCTATCAACAATGCCTGGCACGCTTTAAAGGCGCGATCGCCATCACTGTCGGCTATGGCATCTACAATAGCCTGGTGTAAATCCAGCTTCACCACATCGTTATAGGTAATAGAGGTGAAGTAGGTGTGATAGACCGAATGGAACAGCGAGGCAAAAGAGATTAAGAACGGATTCGCGCTCATTTCATAAATATGCTCATGCCACGCCATATCGACTTCAATCCAGCGTTCGCGTCTGAAGTTCTTCTTCAACGCCACCATCTCTTCCATTAAGGTATTCAGATGCGCTTTCTGTTCCGCTGATCCGATCGTCGCTGCCAGTGAACATGCCTGCGGTTCGAGACTGATACGCATCACCAGAAAATGATTAATAACCTGATGGAAGTTTTCTTCTGTCATCCACCAGGTGAGCAGTTCCTGATCGAGGAAGTTCCAGTTTGCCTGCGGCATAACCCGCGTACCAATACGAGGACGGGGCAACACCATGCCTTTTGCTGTTAGCGTCTTCACTGCCTCACGTACCGCCGTGCGACTCACGCCAAATTGCTCGCCCAGTTCGATTTCTCCGGGAAGAATGGTGCCGGGCGCGTATTCACCCTTTAAGATTCGCTGCGCCAGCTTCTCAGCCAGAACGTAGGAAAGATTTTTCTGTGCAGCTAACTGTTGTGCGCTTAAAGGCATAAATGTTTGTCCTTTCTCTTTTCTTATTCATTAGTATGCCATCAGGAAGTGTGATTAAGGTTGTAAAAACGGCAAATTGCTTATTTTATGGCATGTTAATAGTGGTTTTGCTTAAAAAGAAAGCAGTCGGAAAATAATTTTGAATTTCCCCTTGTCAGGCCGGAATAACTCCCTATAATGCGCCTCCACTGACACGGAACAACGGCACACAGGCCGCCGGGT